>NZ_VHTA01000002.1:0-423956 GCF_030851525.1 Vibrio sp. 2017_1457_13 | reverse complement strand
AGCCAACCAAAATTAGTGTGCCAATGAAGCAGAAGCGTTGCATGATGAACCCCGGCTTCTTGGAGCAAGTCTTGTTAGCTGGATTTAAGTTGGCGGCTAAATTCTAACCATTCATGCGGACGCCCTGCCTGAATAGGCAAAAGAAGACTTATATCTCTATGGACAACTATACAGCGAGCAAGGCTCAGAATTAATTGAGACAGAAGTCGGTGGTTATCAACACTACTTTAAAGCCGTGGCCGATGCGATTCGACTTGGCACCGATAATCCAGTTCCCGCAGAGCAAGCGCTGCAAAACATCCAGCTTATAGAGATGGCGCTACAAAGTAGCGAGACCGGGGAAACTGTGCGTGTAGAATCGTACTAATAGATTTAGCGTTGACTGATATTGATAAGATAAGTGAGTTATATCAGTAACATGTATAAAGTTGATCTGTTTTAGGTCAACTTTATAATTCTTAGGTCTCTCCTATTTAAACAATGACTCCCCAACTGTATTTTTCATCTACATCGATTGAGATTTTCTCATTTTCTGGCTTCTATAATTTTAAGATGCCATGCTATAAGAAGTGATATTAAATTTAAAATAACATTACTATAAATAAGATTATTCTTACATAGTTTTAAGACTCTTTCTATTGTGATGGGGCTTGGAAAGTATCAGAGTCTCAATGGTAATTATTGATTAGCTGGTACACAAATGGTTATAAGAAATGTAAATTTATTAAATCACTCTAGCGAGATAGATAGTTGGATTATAGATCATATTATAAATTATGATCTATCAACTGTGGTTGATGTTTTTTTTCAGCCAAAAATTAATATTATTGACCAAAGTATTTTTGGTTTTGAAGCACTATCTCGAGTAGTAGAACCATACTCTAAACATATTATGTTGAATGTGCTAATGAAAGTTTTTATGAGAAATACTGAGTTAGAAAAGAAACTTTTAAAATTTTTACTAGATAAAGTGATTGAGTTCCTAATCAGACAAAATTCAATAAGTGAAGAGGTAGTTCCTATTTCTATTAACGTATCAAAAAGGTTATTGTCTGATCCGGATTTTATAAGTATTCTTGATATATCACTATCCACGTATAATTTTCCTAAAAGAACTTTAATTATTGAAGTGCTAGAAGACTCCTGTGAAGAAGTGCCTTTATTATTATTATCTGAAAAAATAAAAATACTACGTGCTTTGGGTTATGGTGTTAGCCTAGATGATTTTGGTACTAAAGATGCAAATTTTGAAACTTTAATAAGCTGTGACTTTAGCGAGATTAAATTAGATAGATTCATTTTAAATGATATTGAAAATAAATCAAAAATAATGTTTATTTCATTTATGGCTAAGTTGACTGAATCATTAAATATGGATTTTGTTATTGAGGGGGTTGAAACGGAAAGACAATTAAATATATTAAGAAATTTAGGAGTTAGAGTGTGTCAAGGTTTTTATTTTAGTACACCAATATCACAAAGGAGTGCACTTGAATTTATAGTTTCTAATAAATTAAAAATAAGTAATTTGTCTATATTAAATTAGTTATAATATTAGATAAGTATTCATAATAATCCTTTCAATTTACCTATTAAGAAAAATCCTACAAAAGAGTAGTCCTAATCCTGATTGAAGGAAGCTGATTAACTAGTAGAATGCAATCGTCACTTAACGGTGATATTAAAAATTAAGCCTTTAATGTTATTAGGTTTTTTAGTTAAATTTAATGTTATTAGGTTTTTTAGTTAAATATTTTTATTAGTAAGAATTCTTAAGGAAAAAAAATGAAAAAATATACATTAGCTCTTGCGGTAAGTGCGGCTATTCTTGGTTCATCAGCTATGGCTGCTGCTGGTCCTAACCATATTACGTTTATTGGTGAAGTGAGCGATCAGACTTGTCAAGTTGCTATTAACGGTAATGATACAAATCCAGTTGTATTATTACCTACTGTTGCAACCACTGACTTTGCTTCAGCGGGTGATGTCGCTGGTGAGACTACGTTTGTTATGAGTGTTTCTGGCTGTGACGGAACAGCTGTGACTGCGAAAACTCAATTTGTAGGCAATGCTGTTGATACAAATGGTTATATGAAAAATATTGCGGCAGATGGAGCAGAAAACGTAGCTCTTCAACTACTAGCTGAAGGTGCTGCGATTGATCTTAACAATTCTCTACCTGTTGCAGGTCCATCTGTAATTGCAGGCGAAACAGAAGGTTCTGCTGAATATGCGGTTCAGTATGTTGCTACTGATGCTGATGTAACTGCAGGTGCAGTAACTGGTACTGTTCAGTTCTCAATTACTTACCTATAATTTATTCGGATTTTTCCGTATATCTTGAGAGGCCTATCCATTTTTGGGTAGGCCAGTTTAGGGGAAATCTATAGTGAATATTTCTAAAATATTTATTTTGACTACAATAATTTTTTTTTGTAGCACCTTAAATGCTAGTGTTGTAATGACAGGAAGTAGAGTTGTATATCCTGCTCATATGAAAGAAAAAAACATTCAATTTAAAAATAATGATTCTTATCCCAGCTTGGTTCAATTATGGGTAGATGAAGGAAACATAGATTCGACTCCCGATAACTCTGATGCTCCTTTCATAATTCTTCCTTCTGTTTTTAAAATTGGTGCAAATAGTGGGCAAAGTGTACGTTTAGTTTATATAGGTGATTCATTACCTAATGATAGAGAAAGTGTTTTTTATTTAAATGAGCTACAAATTCCATCAGTAAGTAAAGATATACAAGATAACAAACTTCTTGTTATGTTGAAAAATAGAGTGAAATTATTCTATCGACCTGATGGATTATCTGTGGATAAAAGTGAAATATCTAACATGCTAGAGTTTAGTTTTTTACATAAAGAACCAGCTTTAGAAATAAAAAATACTAGTCCATATTATGTTTCATTTAATTCTCTATACATTAAGTTAAGAAATGAGCAAATAAAATTCATTCCTGATATGGTGCCGCCTTTTGACAGAATTATAATTCCTATTAATGATGTCAATATTAATCGAGGCGAAGACGTTATAATTGAATTTGCGATTATCAATGATCTTGGGGCGATAATTAAAAATGAAAAGGAAGTCAAGTTCTAAGTTTACGAGGTTGCCGGTGAGTATGTTAAAAATAAGAGGTTCTTTTTGGAGTAATATAAAAATAATTATAATTTCTCCACTGTTCGTATTAAATTCTTACAATGTATTGGCTGAAGAGTATATCTTTGATGAGTCACTGTTATTAGGCAGTAGATATAATTCTTTAGCATTGAAAAAAGTGTCTCAAGTTGATATTCCTTCAGGCAAGTATCAGGTTGATTTATTTATTAATGATCAATTTGTATCAAGAGAAATATTGTTTTTTCATGAACATGATAAAGAAACGTTACCGTGCATAAATGATACATTATGGTTGAATAAGGTAGGAGTATTATCTGATTACTTAGAACCAGTAGAGTTTTGTGACTTAGGCTTGCACGTTAGAGGTGCAACTTATAATTTTAATGCACAGAAACTACGTCTTAATATAGCCGTACCTCAAGCATATTTAAATAGAAAACCTCGTGGATACACTTCACCTGAAACTTGGAATACAGGTGAAACTGCATTATTTACTAATTACTATGGTAACTATTATCACTCAGAAAATAGCCAAGGTTCTCGTGATTCGGCCTACGTAGGCTTAAACTCAGGCTTTAACTATGGTCTATGGCGTGTTCGTAATCACTCTAGCGTTCGTCATAGTGATCTTGGAAGTGACTTTACATCGTTTAGGACTTATGCAAATCGAGCTATACCGAAATTTTACTCTGAATTGGGAGTTGGGCAACTATCAACCCGTAGTATCGGATTTGGTAGTCTAGCTTTTACTGGTATTCAATTACATACAGATAATCGAATGTTACCAATATCTCAGCGTGGTTTTGCACCAGTCGTTCGAGGTATTGCACAAACGACGGCCAAAGTAGTTATTAAACAGGATGGAAAAGATATCTATACAACCACTGTTGCTGCGGGTCCGTTTGTTGTTGATGATTTATTTCCAACAAGCTATCAAGGGGATCTGTTGGTTGAGGTTCATGAAGCAAATGGTCAGGTTTCATCATTTATTGTGCCTTTTAGTGCAGTCCCAGGTTCTATGAGATCAGGTCGTGCGCAATATGCTCTATCATTAGGTAAAAATCGTAATACGGGTAATGATGATTATTTTGCTGACTTTGTTTATGAGATCGGACTTTCTAACTCGTTGACGTTAAATAGTGGTATTCGAGTAGCTGATGGTTATCAAGCTTTAAGTGCGGGTAGTGTGATTAATACTCCCTATGGCGCGTTAGGTGGAACGGCGGTTTACTCTCATGCTAAGATCGATGGTGGATTTTATGGTGAAAAATTATATACAGGTTGGAGAGCTGGATTAAACTATAGTAGAGCATTTAGTAGTGGTACTGCAATTACATTAGCTGGTTATAAATATTCTACTGAAGGATATCGAGAATTAACCGATGTATTTCAGCAAAGATATTATTTCGATAATAATTATGGGTATGGATTTAGTTCTGCATCATACTTGCAAAAAACAGAAATGAGTTTAAATATGACTCAACAATTGGGTGACGCAGGAAGTTTATCTTTATCAGCAACAAAACGACAGTATCGCAATGGTCGTGGTGATGATGATAGCTATAATTTAAGTTATTATAAGCAGATTGGAATAGTTAATTTAGGATTAAACTATTCACGCATGTATACTAGTAAAGAATTAGATGGGACTACTGTAGCGGCTAAATCATATAAAAATGATGTGTTTGGTTTATCTTTATCACTTCCACTAGGGAGTGGTCATCAGGTTATTTCAAGTAATTACACTCATACCGATAAAGGCAGCTCCAACTTTAACATCGGCTTATCTGGTACGTTAGAAAATGATCCAACATTTAGTTATGGTATTAGTACTAGTTACCAAGGGGGGGATGGCTATGAGAGTAATAGTTTTTCAGCATCAGCGAGTAAAAGAACGAATATCGCTAACCTTCGAGCGAATTACTCTCAGGGGCATAATTATCGTCAAATAAGCGCTTCAGCTAATGGTGCGGTTGTGTTGCATAAGGATGGAGTGATCTTGGGTCAATCTGTAGGAGAAACTTTTGCAATTATTGAAGCTGCTGATGCCCAAGGCGCTAAAGTTAGAAACAACTGGGGCTCCGAGTTAAATAGTAAAGGCTATGGTTTGATGTCCAGTTTAGTTCCTTATCGCAGTAATCGTGTAGTGCTAGATAGTGGCTCAATAGATGACAATGTTGAATTACTCGAATCTCAGCAAGTGGTTATTCCTTCTGCCGGGGCGGTTGTACGCTTAAAATACGATACGCGTAAAGGTTTGCCAGTACTGTTCTCAACGAAATTAGCTACGGGTGAGATTGTACCTTTAGGCGCTGAGATTTTGGGTGATCAAGATGAGAATATAGGTACCGTAGGACAAGCTGGGTTAGCCTATGTTCGCTTAGCAGAACAAACAGGAAAGCTTCGCCTAGTATGGGGTGAGGGGCGCAAACAGCATTGTCAATTTAACTACGATTTAACAGGATATGCAACGGATGTTCGATTACTTCGCTTACCCGCTGTATGTTCTACAATAGATAATAGATAGGGGGAAATGATGCGAACGAAAACAACGAAAGCATTATTTGGATTGATTTTGTTACAACTAAGTACATCGGTGTTTGCGAAATGTATGCGAACGCCAAACACTTCTAATGTTTATTGGCCAACGGATTGGCCACCAGTTGATACTGATGCCGGCATTGTAAAACCTTGGATTGGTGCTCAATCTGGTGGTGGATTGAATATGGGGAAAGTGAATCTTCTTTCTGATCTTATTCAACCGGTCGGTGAAACTATTGCTAATGGTGGGCCAGTACCATTAACTCAGTTTGGTAATTATTCAGGGTTTGATCCTGAACAGATCCTTTTTGTATGTACACCCGATGAGGAGCCTTATTTATATGAAGGTTTTATTCTTACGGATTCTGATTATCAAGGTAATACGGTTACCGATCCAAGGGTACCAGAACATACCAATACGACTTTTGTAAAAAGAATTGGTTTTCGAGTTCTTCATGTAGATACGGGTAAATATTTTACTAATAAGTGGCAATTAAAAAAAATGGACGGGCTTGATCGGGATAAATATGGCCGCTTGCTGGTTAAGGCTAAAAATTTTAGTGCAGTCCAATTGGAGTATGTGAAGATTGCTAGTCCTACACCTGTGGTTAGATCTAATGGAACTACGCTCAATTATATCGCCCCAAATCTCGGAGATTTTGGTTATTTTGATGCGTTTGGATGGACGTTTTTAGTCTCGCATCATCCAGATAATGCCTATAATAATCAAATACCTAACTGTAGGGAAGGTCAAATTTCTGCTTATCAATGCTCTTCATGGCCGTATCGTGAGTGGGTGCCTGGAACGCTATCTAATACTCATGCTCATTTAGGAGGCAGCGGCGGCGGTGGCTTTACATCGTATAAAGGGTGCATTTTTAGTCAAGTTACGCCGTCGGTTGTGTTTGATTCTATCAGTGCTAGTGAGTTAGAGGCTGGTGAATATCGAAGCGGAAAAATTGAAGTAATTTATGAATGTGAAAATGAAGCAAAATTTGGTACAGGCGCTGGTAGTAATGCGATTGGTTTTAAAGTTAATAATTTTGCCAAGAGTGTTGCAGAGCATTTTGGACAGTTAACAAGTGGCAATGGGGTGAAAAAGCTTTTCAGTGATGCATATTTTCAAGATGACTTCGCTAAAGGAGTAGGAATTGAACTGTTTTCATCAGGTAGCCAAACACCAATGAATTGGTTAACGATAGATAGCGGGAAGGGAAATGGCAATGTGGATGGCTGGTATGGTATTACAGGTGATCGTTTGAATTCAGATTCTGATCCGATAGGTATTTATCGAGCTGAGTACGATGTTAAGTTATCTAAATTTAGTCCTGCAGTTGCGGTCAGTCCTGGCAAAGTTATTGCTATTGCAGAGGTTGTAGTATCAATACAATAAATTTATTTTATTGTTCACATAAGCCTATATTTTATTAGAGAATTATTTTTTGAATATTTTATTTTATAAACATAATATATTATTTTTATTATCTTTGTGTTGCTTATTTTTTTCTAATATTACTTATGCTGTGGTTATTCCAGAGACAAGTCGAGTTGTTTACAACTTAGATAAAAATGAGCAGTCATTATATATTTACAATAAAAATAAGTATCCAGTATTAGTCCAATTATGGAGTGATAATGGCGATGTTAGTAGCTCACCGGAGGTAGAAAGTGATTCACCGATCATACCTTTACCTGCTATCTTTAGATTAGCTGAGGATGAGTCTAAAAATATTCGTTTGATTAAAGTAGATGATAATGTAGCGAAGGATAGAGAAACACTATATTGGTTGAATATATATGAGGTGCCTCCTTTACCTGATGTATCGATGAATGATGAAGATAGTTCTGTGCTAATGGTTACTGTTCGTACGCAAATTAAAGTAATTTTACGGCCTGAAAATTTATTTAAAATGATTGAAGATATACCAAAAAAAGTAACATTTGAAATTGATAATGGTCATTTGATTTTAATAAATAATTCACCATTTTATATAACAATATCCTCTTTAACATTAACAGAGCGAGATAAAGACTCTTTATATGATGGTATGATTGAACCTTTCTCTAAAATTCCAGTGGATTGGAATTCGGGAAATAAAATAGAATCTCTATTTATAAACTATATCAATGATCAAGGTTCTGAAGTCAGCATGACGATAAAAAATAAGAATTAACTTTGTAATGCTCAAGTAATATTAATCTTTTTGTTTTAAAATAAAGGAGTTACATATGTTTAAAAGAATAATAATAACGTTAGCTTTTTTACCAATATTTTCTTTTGCCAATCAAGTAGACGATATTGACGTTGTGGAAAACAGTCTTAGTGGATTTTGGGTTGGTTTGGGTAGTGGGATTGTTATTCGTGATAACAATAATGCATTCAAATATAATAAAAAATATGGACCAACGGGAAAATTTGAAATTGGCTATAAGTTTACAGATAAACTATCAATTTTCTCATCTTATGATTACTCTGACACCTTATCTAATAACAAATTACATATAGCTACTTTGGGGTTAAAAGGTAACGTAGGATTGACAGAAAACTTCTCATTATTCGCAAATTTAGGATTCAGTGGTTATTTTTCAGGTTCGACAACAAGCCTTTATAAATCTGATAGTTATGGTAGCTCTGTAGGTGCAGGTCTGGAATATAAATTATCAAATAGTTTCACGACTAAACTGGGTTACAATTATTTTAATGATATTGAGTTGAAGAATGGACGTGATAGTAATCTACATCAAATTTATTGGGGGATAACATATAAATTTGGTCAACCTAAAGATACGGTATTAATAACTGAATATGTACCAGAAATAGAATACAAAGAAGTATTTACCGTTGAAGAGATAACTAAATTTATTAGCTCTAATTATGTAGTAACCTTTCCATTAGGTAAAAGTGTCGTATCGGAAAATACTGCATCAGAATTTTATTTGCAAGAAGTCGTTCAGATCATGAAGGAATACCCAGAAGTTACAGCACAATTGATTGGTCGTGCAGATAAAACAGGAAGTTTTACTGTTAATAAAAAGATCTCTGAACAGCGTTCAGAATTTGTAAAAAATTATTTAATACAGCATGGTATTAGTTCTGACCGTATTTCTTTATTTTCAGTATCGAACTTAGACCCGCTTTCAATTGATAACAGTGAAATAGAGCGTTCGGTGGAGATTAAGATTAAATAATATTAATTATTTTGTTTAGAAATATATTAACACGTTTAGAAAGCTAAATTTAACACATATGATTATTTAACTTTATAAAAACCAAGGTCGAGCTCAAATAGCTCGACCTTGGTTTTTATAAAGTTAATAATAGGTTTTTTATGAATATGGCTATTTTTATAATTTTAATTTTTTTATTTTCAAATGATTATAGAGATAAAGAAGAATTTTCATATCAAGATAATATATTAGAACAGAAATTAAAAGCTAGTCGAGGAGAAAATATTAAAACAATAAAGAAAGACGTTAATGTTAATAAAAAAGAAGAGATTTGTTTTTATTTTGATAAAGATGAAATAGAAAATTATAAAATGGAAAAGGAAGTTATCATTTTAGGAGATGGAAGAGTTAGAGTTCCAGGTGATGGTAGCATATGTTATGAAAATAAAAGTGATAATACTATATACTCTACTCATAGAGTTATACTTACTTTTTATAATGATGATGAGATCATGTATGGTGTTATTGATGTAAATGTAAATAATAATATTAAAGATGAAATATTTATTGATTTTCGATATGGTGACTAACGGGCTAACATAATGATTTCTATTTAATGTATAAGATTATTTATTGACGGTAAGTGATATTTCTTCCATGGTCATCATTCCTGATGACAACCATGGTCGATCTACTATCTCTAGAAATAAATTATTAATATTCAAAAGAAGGGATAACGACTTCTACTCGACGATTTAACTGCCTTCCTTCAGGAGTGTCGTTTGAGGCTATTGGTTGCGACATTCCTAATCCTTCTGCAAAGTAGCGTCTTGGATCTAGCCCTTTACGCATTAACGCTTGTGCTACGCTTTGAGCGCGCTTCTCTGAGAGAATTTTATTATAATCTTCTGAGCCTGTTGAGTCAGTATGGCCAATAATGATGATTTTTGCTTGAGGGTACTTTGTCATTATCGACATGATATCATCGAGTATATATAAAGCCTCTGGTTTTAGTTCTGCACTATCGATCTCAAATAAAGTGCCTGATACTTTAGATTCAAAAATATTCTTTATTGGTTCTACTTCTGGCATAATATTCTGTTCAATATTTTCTTGTTGATTAACCAGAGATTTTTTAGAATATTCAGGTTTATTAAATTTATATGAAACACCTAATGTTACTGTATTTGATCCAGTCGTCGTTTGGTTATTACTTATATCAAATAACTTTTGATATTCTAATCTTATATCCCAATTTTCATTGGTACTATATTCAAATCCAACGGCTCCAAGATAAGATCTATCATCATTAATCGAACCAAAATCAACAAACGCACCCCCTATTTTTGTATAAAACTTGGTGTTATTAGTAATTGTTTGTGATAGTTTTGCTGCTAATGTAATAGCTTGGATATTATCATGATTGAAGTTATAACTAGTAAAATTACCTATATAATCATAGCCTGCTTCTAGAGATAAATAGTGGTTAAATGTATTACCTAAAAATAATCCAAAAGAGGAGCTATTGTCTTTACAGGAAATAACACTATTTTGGCATGCATTTAAGTCTAGCCATGTTTTACCCGTTTTAGCCCCTAAATATAAATCTGAGTAAGCTAGACCTGAATTTAAAGAGAAAAATCCAGTTAGTGATAATGTTATAATGTTGTTTTTTATCTTCATTTTATGTCGATGCCTTAAAAATAAAAGTTTACTATTATGTATGGTTTTAGATTTTTTATGCCTAATAAATATATTATATTATTTTAGTTTATAAACGTTTGTAGGAATATTCTGATTCTATGTATGGATATGTCTTATTTGAAATGAGATGATATAATAATATTACGAGAAACGTAATTACTATTAAAATAGAACTTTTAAAAATAGAGTATAATTCTATTTATTAGCTAAAGAGGAATTTTTTGAAATGTGTGTTACAATATTATATATCTAGGATGATTCTGAGGTTTCCATTTTGAATGACAAAAGAGTTATAATTGTTGACGACCATCCACTTATTTTAATGGCGGTGAAAATTATTATTGAAAATCATGGTTTTAATGTGGTTGCTACTGCTACAAATGGGATGGATGCGATCAAGTTGGTGCGTGAGTTGGAACCTGACATCATGATTATTGATATAGAGATTCCAAAGTTAGATGGTATCGCTGTGATTAATCGTATTCATACTTATTCATTTAATACTAAGGTATTAGTTCTTTCATCTCATGATACAGAGTATGCAATTAATAGTTGTATTAGAGCAGGAGCCGCGGGGTTTGTTTCAAAACAAAAAGATTTAGAAGAAGTTATTTCAGCTATCAAAGCAATTTTATCGGGTTATATTTATTTTCCTAGTTTAGATGTTTTTAAAAAGAAAATTGATAGTTTCTATAAAGTAAATCCTATGAAAATTAATTTATCCGCTAGAGAAATTATGGTATTGAAAGAATTAGTAAAAGGAAAGCCGAATAAACAAATTGCCAGTGAAATGATGTTGAGCGATAAGACAATTAGTACATATAAAGTTAGATTATTTAAGAAGTTAGGTGTTACTAACTTAATAGAACTAACAAAGGTTGCACAAGATAATAACATTGTTTGAGGTTATATGCGCTATTTTATTTTAGTTTTATTATATAGTTCTTTTTCCTATTCTTCAGATATTAGTAAAAGGGATATATCATTATTTGGTCGACCAAGTATAGGGCCAATTGAGCTCATTAAAAATGAGAAGCAAATCACTTGGCTGATGCAAAAAAGAATATTAAACGTTGGTATTTCTATCCCAGATTACCCCCCATTTGATATGACAATTGATGGCGGTAACTGGTATTATGAAGGTTTGACAGCTGATTATTTGAACATAATATCTCGTATGTTAGATTTGAATGTCAATTTAGTTTTATTTGATTCTCGATTCGATGCTATAAATGCAATAAAAAAAGGAGAGATAGATGTATTAACCACATCAAATTTATTTGAAAAATATTATGAATTGAGTTTAAGTATACCATATATTAATGACTATCCTTCATTGTATGCATCGAAAAGAAACATCAATGAAAATAGTATAAATAGTATTGCTATTGCCTATGATTATTTACCTGATGAGCTATTAGAAAATTTATATCCTTCTGCTAAAATTGTTAAGTTTAACTCTAGACAAGAAGCCGTTGCTTCAACAGTTTTTGGTCACACGGATGCTGTAATTATTGATCATTTTTCTGTCGATTATTTAGTTGAATCTCGTTATTCATCAAATCTATATTTTTTGAAGTTTTTACCGATTGAAACATATGGTGTATCCTTTGCTTTTTCTAGTTATTCAAATGAGTTAAGAACTTTATTTGATTTAGCTATAAAAAATATACCTCTAAGTGAGCATTGGGCTATTAAAAAAGATGGTCTGGTGGTGTAACAATTCCAGATATTCATTCTAGCTTTTTACCTCAATTTAGTGAGGAAGAAAAGCAGTGGCTGAAAAAAAATAGTCCAATAAAAATTGGCTTATTGGATTTTAGCGCGCCAATAAGTTATTTTGATCAAAGTGGAAATTTACGAGGTGTAGCGTCCGATCTATTAGAAGTTTTAATGCTGTATAGCACTGATGATGAGTTAAAATTTGAAATAATTCGTGCAACAACTGTGGAAAATTTAGAGAAAAAACTACTAAAAGGCGAGATAGATCTAGCATTATTAACACCTACAGTGAAAAGAGAAAGAAAATTAAATTTTTCAAAGGTAGTTTCTAGATCACCTTATGTCATAATGACAGAAAAAAATAAGAAGGATATTCGAACTTTATCATCATTTGTGTTACCTAAAGGTTATGGTTTATCTTTTTTTATTAAAGATAAATATCCTAATGCTAAAATTTTAAAAGTTAATACTTATCCTGAATCTATGAATTTAGTTTCTTCTGGAAAGGTTGATGCAACCGTTGCTCCATTAGGTATGGCTAATTATTATAAAGATTTGTATTTTAATAGTGACTTAAAAATATCTGGGTTATTAGATTCAGTCTCTTCGTTTTCTATTAGTTTCGCTTCAAATAAAGATGATGAAGTTTTAATGAATATTATTAACAAGTTTCTTTCTGTTGTCCAGCCCGATGAACTTAAAAAAATTGAAGACAGATGGACTCGTCAATTAGTTCAGGGGCAAGAAACTTGGCGGGACTATAAATATACAGTTTTAACATTAGGCTCCTTCTCGGCATTATTTATAATTCTATTGTTTATATGGTCTCTTACTACACGTTGGTATTATAAAAATAAGCTCATGGCTCAAAGAGAGCTTGAGAATCAATTGTTTTTTATGCAGCAAGTAGTAGACAGTATC
Source organism: Vibrio sp. 2017_1457_13 (assembly GCF_030851525.1). Lineage (NCBI taxonomy): Bacteria > Pseudomonadati > Pseudomonadota > Gammaproteobacteria > Vibrionales > Vibrionaceae > Vibrio > Vibrio sp. 2017_1457_13. The sequence continues at coordinate 410,770 of NZ_VHTA01000002.1, read as the reverse complement.
CCTCATCCTATTTATGTTAGGGATATCAATGGAGTATTGATACTTTGTAATAATGAATATCAAAATATATTTAAGGCTTACCAAAAAGAAGATATTCTGTATAAAAATATTTCTGAGGGTAAACATAGAGTAGCAGAAGTCGATGATATAGAGTTAGAATATAAAAAATCCATAGAACAGAATGTTTTTATAAGTAAAGATAGGAAAATAACTATTGATGGTAGAGAAGTTAATATTTTTCACTGGTTTAAACCTTACAAAAATATTGAAGGAAATATTTGTGGTTTGGTTGGTGGCTGGATTGATATTAATGATAGAATAAAGTTACTTGAAGATCTTGTTTTAGCTAAAAATTATGCAGACGAAGCAAGTAAAGCAAAAAGTAGATTCTTAGCGGTTATGAGTCATGAAATCAGAACGCCAATAAATTCAATCGTTGGTCTATTGGATTTAATTAAAAAGCAATCAAAAACAGGTGTAATAAACTATAATTATATTGATGCTGCAAATCAGTCAGCAAGTGATTTATTATATTTAATTGGTGATATTCTAGATATTGCAAAAATTGAAGAAGGTAAGTTTACATTAACACCTAAACGATTTAATCTTCGTGAGACTCTTGAATCTATATTTAGAGTGTATTCTAATTTGGCTTCACAAAAAGGGCTTTATTTTGCACTGGATATTGATGAACTAATTTTTGAAGATATGCTATATGATGAGTCCCGTGTAAAGCAAGTTTTAGTAAATATTATTGGTAATGCAATTAAATATACAGATTATGGGAGTATAATTGTTAAAGCTAAGTTAGTTAGTAAACAAAAAGATAAAAGAATGGTTGAATTTTTTATTCAAGATACAGGTGTTGGAATACCAAAGCTTGAATTGGATAAAATATTTGATGCATTTAGTCAGGCTAAAAATCATTCAGGAAGAGGTGGGGCTGGATTAGGTCTAATGATTACAAAATCTATTTGTGATTTGATGGGAGCTGTAATTTCAATTAGAAGTAAAGAAGGGGATGGTACGACTATTACCATTCTAATTCCTTTTACTGCTTTAGAAGATATTGTTGAAGGAGATAAAAATATAAAGTCAAAGTCTTTGATTTCTAGGTGCTTAAATATATTAATAGTCGATGATTATTTGCCTAATAGACTATTGTTATCTGAGCAGATAAAATATCTAAATCATTCAGTTACAGAAGTAGATAATGCTAAAGACGCATTTAATTTATATTCTGTCAATCAATATGACTTCATTATTACTGATTGCAATATGCCTGATGTGAGTGGTTATGAATTATGTTCTAATATAAGAGATTATGAACTAAAAAACAAATTAAGTCCTATTTATATTGTTGGATATACAGCAAACGCACAAGAAGAAGTTTTTGAAAAATGTATTAAAGTTGGAATGAATGATTGTTTGTTTAAACCGATAACTATTGATGATTTATCAAAAGTACTAAATGATTTTATTGATATGGATGTTAGTTCTGATAATGAAAAGAGTGATTTAAAAAAAGGTAACAATGCGAATTTATTATGGTTTAATATAGATAGTTTGAAAAAAATAACAAATAATAATAATGATCTTATTTTTCAGTTATTAGAAAAAGTCTTTTTGGAAAATAAAAAAGATGTTGATTGTTTAATCGAATATGCAGAAGTTGGTGATGTATCAGGTTGTAAATCGATTATACATAAATTTAAAGGAGCATCAAAAATAATCGGGTCTGAAAAAGTATTATCCATGTGCTTAATTATGGAAGTTCTCGATTCAATTGGTGATATTAATTTATATTTAAACGATTTTTTAGCAATGATTTCAAAATTAAATGAAGAGATTCATAATTATCTTATGAATAGTGATAACTAATTGAGTTTTTAAGTATAATTCATTGATAATACAGTCTGTTAAGAGGGACACGGTCCCTCTTAACAGACAGGATTTTAAACCACGCCTTGCTCTATCATGGCATCAGCAACTTTACGGAACCCCGCGATGTTAGCGCCTAGCACTAAGTTATGTGGTTCGCCAAATTCTGCTGCCGTATCACGAGCGTTGCGGTAAATGTTTTTCATGATGACTTTGAGTTTTTCATCGACTTCATCAAAACTCCACGTTTGCATGCTCGCGTTTTGCGCCATTTCTAATTGGCTGGTTGCTACGCCGCCAGCGTTTGCGGCTTTCCCTGGACCGTAATAAATTTTAGCCGCAAGAAAGACTTCTACAGCGTCTTGAGTGGATGGCATGTTGGCCCCTTCAGAGACACCGATAATGCCATTGGCGACGAGAGCCTGTGCATCTTGTTCCGTCAGTTCATTTTGTGTCGCGCATGGGAAGGCTAACTGAGCTGGAAAGCGCCAGACGGCGTGTCCATCTTGTGGATAATCACTGGCTGGGATATAGCAAGCGTCAGGATGCTCAGTGAGATACTCTTCTAAGCGCACTTTACGTACTTCTTTTAATGTTTTTAACGTGGCTAAATCAATCCCGGTTTCATGATAAATCGTCCCGTTAGAGTCAGAGCAGGTAATCGGTTTTGCGCCCAGCTCGTAGAGTTTTTCTATGGTGTAAATAGCGACATTGCCAGCGCCGGAAACTAAGCACGTTTTACCGCTTAGCGAGAGGCCGTTATCTTCCAACATATTTTGTGCGAAATAAACGCAGCCATAACCGGTGGCTTCCTTACGCACCAAAGATCCACCCCACAACAGGCTCTTTCCAGTAAAGACACCATCGTAACGGCCAGTTAACCGTTTGTATTGACCAAACATATAACCAATCTCACGAGCACCTACACCAATATCGCCAGCGGGTACATCGCATGTCGGTCCAATATGACGATACAACTCATTAATAAACGATTGGCAAAAGCGCATGATTTCGCCGTCGGATTTGCCTTTAGGATCGAAATTGGCTCCGCCTTTACCGCCGCCAATCGGTAAACCGGTCAACGCATTTTTGAAAATTTGCTCAAAGCCTAAGAATTTAATGATGCTGGCATTGACGCTCGGATGAAAGCGTAGCCCACCTTTGTATGGGCCTAATGCCGAGTTAAATTCAACACGATAGCCTTTATTGACCTGAACCTGTCCTTGATCGTCTACCCAAGGCACTCGAAACATGATTTGGCGTTCAGGTTCAACAATTCGTTCAATAATCGCATGCTGTTTGTATTTATCGTTGGTTTCTAGAATGGGCTGTAAAGAATCTAAAATCTCTTCTACCGCCTGATAAAATTCAGCTTGTGCAGGACTTGTTTTTTGTAATTTGACAATGGTGTTGTGAATATAAGTCACGATGTGGTCCTTGTGATGTTATCCCTTGATACTGGACGGTATTCGTTGGTCATCAGATGATGATAGCGATACCGCCTCCTCGTCATTAACAGTAACAGACTGAGCTTTGGTTATTTTTATAACTGTCACCAATGAGAAATAATGCACGGAAAGTAGTTAAAAATCTATGGAAAAACAAAGGGAAGAGGAATTTTTTGCGAGGAGGAAAATAAAAAGGGATGCGCGATTACACCCCTTTATTGATTTTTTTGACGTTTAACCTTGATAGGAAGTCAAACGAGGAGCGTTATGACGCTTATCGGTAAGTCGCGCGTAGCATCCATGCGGTTTTTTCATGGACACGCATTCGGTCAGAGACCAGTGAAGCCGTGGACTCATCGTCTGCCGCTTGAGCGAGTTTCAGTACATCACGGCAAGTACGGATTACTTGCTCATGAGATTGAGTAAGAATGTTGACCATCTCCACGCCATCAGTTAACCCTACCACTTCTTTGATTGAGCTAAGTTCAGCAAATTCTTTATAGGTTCCCGGCGCTGCTACGTCTAAAGAGCGGATACGCTCGGCGATGTCATCCACTGCAACCGCGAGTTCAGTGTAGTGCTCTTCAAACATTAAATGCAGTTCACGGAACTGTGGCCCAGTAATGTTCCAATGGAAATTATGGGTTTGTAGGTACAGGGTGTACGAGTCGGCCAGTAACCGTTTTAGTCCTTGGGCAATGTTAATGCGATCAGATTCATTGATACCAATATTCATCTTTATCTCCTTTATTGACTTATACCTTTGCGACTTGAACTTACGTGGTGTTGGCTAGGTTCGCTCGCCCCAATCACATCGTTGTCTATGGGGGCTTACTCACTTACCGTCTTTCTGTAACGCCAAATTGTTTAGGTATATAACTTTTTAGTTGAAGTTGCAGTGTTGGTTTACTTTGCTTATTTCACGCCCATGATCATCTATGTTCATAGGCTAAACTCTCTGACTACCTACCTGCAACGTCAACGGGTTTAGGTATGAGCACCGATACATACTTCACATAATGGGATAGAACTCGTGATAGATGCAATGCAGTTTGATTATGGTTAATGTTATCGAATGCTATTCGACTACTATCTACCTACCTTGCTGAATCTTCAAGTTATTTGGACGTTTACCTATCAGATTAATCGTTCGAGGCGATTAGCCGCCACTAGCGATATTGCCTATTCTATGCCTCAAGCGCTAAACGTTGAGAAGATTTTTTCTAACTCGTGAAGGTGCGCAAGTTTATTGATGGCAGAACATTCAGCTTGATCTAAAGTGTAGTAGAGCAAAAAGTAACACAATGAAAGTATAAGATTTTTAGATAGAAATCTACCCGTGAATGCGATGAATCATCGCAGCAATGTGTCGCAAGGAGAAGATAATGGAAAACAATAACACCTCGTCAGGTGGCAAGTGCCCAGTTATGCATGGTGCCGTGACATCGAATGAAATGACCAATATGGATTGGTGGCCTAAAGCGCTCAACCTTGACATTTTGCACCAACATGACACGAAAACGAACCCAATGGGTGCAGATTTTAATTACCGTGAAGAACTAAAAAAACTCGATGTTGCCGCTTTAAAAAACGACCTCAAAGCGTTAATGACCAATAGCCAAGATTGGTGGCCAGCCGACTGGGGTCATTATGGCGGTTTAATGATCCGCATGGCTTGGCACTCGGCCGGAACTTATCGTATTGCTGATGGCCGCGGCGGTGCGGGTACGGGTAACCAGCGTTTCGCTCCTCTCAACTCTTGGCCAGATAACGCCAACTTAGATAAAGCTCGCCGTTTACTGTGGCCAATCAAGCAAAAATACGGCAATAAAATCAGCTGGGCGGATTTGATGATCCTTGCCGGTAATATGGCCTATGAATCGATGGGTCTTAAGACCTTTGGTTTTGCTTTTGGGCGCGAAGATATTTGGCATCCAGAAAAAGACATTTATTGGGGTTCAGAAAAAGAGTGGTTGGCACCGAGTGGCGCTAAAAACAGCCGTTATTCGGGAGAGCGAGATCTTGAAAATCCATTAGCAGCAGTAATGATGGGCCTGATTTATGTCAACCCAGAAGGAGTCGATGGTAAGCCAGATCCACTGAAAACGGCTTATGATATGCGTGTTACTTTTGAACGCATGGCAATGAACGATGAAGAGACGGTGGCGTTAACCGCCGGTGGTCATACCGTTGGTAAATGTCATGGTAATGGCGATGCGGCGAATTTAGGCCCCGCCCCTGAAGGCGCGGAACTGGATGAGCAAGGCTTAGGCTGGATGAATCATACTAAGCGTGGCATCGGTCGTAATACGGTGACCAGTGGTATTGAAGGGGCTTGGACAACCCATCCAACCCAATGGGATAACGGCTATTTCTATTTGCTGTTTACTTATGATTGGGAATTGAAAAAGAGCCCAGCTGGCGCTTGGCAATGGGAACCGATTAATATCAAAGAAGAAGATAAGCCAGTTGATGTTGAAGATCCAAGTATTCGCTATAACCCAATCATGACTGACGCCGATATGGCGCTGAAAATGGACCCTGCTTATCGCAAGATTTCTGAGCGTTTTTATCAAGACCCAGCTTATTTCTCTGAGGTGTTTGCTCGCGCTTGGTTCAAGCTGACGCACCGTGATATGGGACCTAAAGCTCGCTATATTGGTCCTGATGTCCCTAAAGAAGAGTTGATTTGGCAAGATCCAATCCCAGCGGGACGGTGTGATTATGACGTTGATGCGGTGAAAGCGAAAATTGCCGCCAGCGGCTTAAGTATTAGTGAAATGGTCTCCACCGCTTGGGACAGTGCTCGTACTTTCCGAGGCTCCGATAAACGGGGTGGTGCGAATGGTGCGCGGATCCGTCTCGCGCCACAGAAAGATTGGCAAGGGAACGAACCACAGCGTTTGGCGAAAGTGTTAGCGGTATTAGAGAAGATTGCTGCTGAAGCAGGGATCAGTGTCGCTGATACTATCGTGCTGGCTGGTAACCTTGGGGTAGAAATGGCGGCTAAAGCGGCGGGCGTGGCTATCACCGTACCGTTTGCTCCTGGTCGTGGTGATGCAACGCTAGATCAAACGGACGTTGCTTCATTTGATGTCCTTGAGCCGGTGGCTGATGGTTTCCGCAACTGGTTGAAAAAAGATTATGTCGTCAAGCCTGAAGAGCTGCTGTTGGATCGCGCACAGTTGATGCGTTTAACCGCTCCAGAAATGACGGTACTGATCGGCGGTATGCGTGTACTGGGGACTAACTATGGCGGTACGCAGCATGGTGTATTGACCGATAACGTGGGCGTATTAAGTAACGACTTTTTCGTTAATTTAACCGACATGCGTTATACATGGAAACCGACGGGGCGTAACTCGTATGAGATTTGTGACCGCAAAACGGGTCAGGCTAAATGGACGGCAACCCGAGTCGATTTAGTCTTCGGTTCAAACTCGATTTTACGTGCTTACGCTGAGATTTATGCGCAACAAGATAACCAACAAAAGTTTGTGCATGACTTCGTTGCTGCCTGGAGCAAAGTGATGAATGCCGATCGTTTTGATCTATTATAATCATTGATTGATTTAATCTGTAAACGTCAATAGCCCCCAAATCTGGGGGCTATTTTTTTAGTAGCACTATGGCTAAGAGAATCTGGCTAGGATGAGGAAGCTACCATTGACTGCCAAAAAGCTTGCCACGCTTCAGGTTTACCATAGTAGGCACTCGGCTGTACGGAGCGCCACTGTCCATTTGCCAATTCAATCATCATCGATGGGAATCCCCGTAGTTGATACTGAGCCATCAGTTGTTTGCTATTGGCAATCGTGGCTGGTAAATCAGATTTGGCTTGCTGCATGGCGTTGTGCCATTTATCGTGCTCAATACCTAATTGGCTTGCTAACTGAGCCAATACTTCAGGTTCGGCAACGGTTAATCCTTGTTGATAATGGGCTTGCTGAATTTTTTTCAGCATCGCCAATCCTAGGCCTTGCAATTCCTCAGCGGCGATGATCGCCTGAGCGGTAAGGTAAGAATCAACGATGAGCGGCTGCTTACTGGCAATTCGTGAGCGGTACGCTTCACCAAAAACTTGTCCAGTCACCAAACTAATCTGTTGGTCTGCCTCTAATATATGCGCTCGAAACTCGGCGGCCAATTCGGAGCGTGGCAACATCCCACCCGGATGTAACTTAAGTGTGATAGTCGGCATTTCAGCCAGTGTTTCTAGTAGTGGGCTAGCACCGAAACACCAGCCACACATTGGGTCAAAAAAGTAGTGTACCTTTACCATTGCATTTCACCCATATGTACTTTCGCGCCAATCTCTAATGCCATTGGTAAACCGGCTTCAGGGTAAAGCTTAAGCATACGTTTGATTAATTGTTGGCTATCTTTACTGGTTTGTTTCGCTTTAGCAAAATCCGTTAAATAGCGCTGAGCAAAGCTAATCGCTGAGGCATCTAATGGAGTGCCGGCAATCATGTGACCAGGGATCACCACTTCTGGTTTTAAGGCTTGCATGCGCTCAAGCTGCTGTGCCCACGCTTGACGGCTCGCATCGCTTTGCGCATCGGCCATCCATAGGTGAACGTTACCGTAGACCGCCACATTGCCCAAAATGGCTTTGTTGGCTGGGATCCATAAGTAAGGGCGATGGGCTAGCTCACCTTCAGCATCGTGGATCTCAATAGTTTGTCCATCAATCGTCAGTGTTTTACCATGATAAGCGGTAGGCAATACCGGCTTCACTGGCGCGTTAGTGCCCATTTTCGGAGCCCAGAATGCTAATTTACCATCCAGCTTTTCTTCAATTGTCGCGCGAACTCCCGGAGTGGTGAGGACTTTGGCATCAGGGAATAGCTCATGCAATACTTCCGCGCCAAAATAGTAATCAGGATCCGCTTGGCTAATAAAAATCGTGGTTAGGTTTTTGCCTGAATCGATGACTTTAGCGGCAATGCGTAAGGCATCGGCTTTGGTAAAGCCAGTATCGATCACCATGGCTTCTGTTGCGCCGTAAACTAAGGTTGAGTTTACATGAAAGCTATTGCCATCGGCGTTGTAAACGTCCAGTGTTAAAGGTTGCTGCGCCGCAAATGCAGTGCTGCTGATCAGTGTAGTTGCGGTCAGTAGAGTCAGTTTTTTCATGATTATTTATCCTAAAATAGAGTATCGAAAGTGGGTTATCGGTTCGGGAGCTATCATACGAATTAGACTTGTTCGGATATATAGCTAATAATTGACATCATTGTTTCTTAATTCGAACTAATACGATGGATAAACTGACCGCGGCTCAAGTATTTCTCGACGTTGCGCTTACGCAAAGCTTCACCGCCACAGCCGATCGACTGGATATTTCGCGGCCGATGGTGACTCGGCACATTGAAACCATGGAAAGCTGGTTACAAACGCGATTACTGAATCGAACCACACGTAAGGTGTCGTTAACCACTGCTGGAGAGCAGTGTTTAGAGGCGATTAAACTCTGGGTAGAGCAAGCTCAGCAGTTAGAACATCAACTGATGGATAGTCAGTCCTTAGCGGGAAAAATTCGGATTGCGACCAGCATGTCATTTGGTTTTGCGCAGTTAATTCCGGCGGTAAAGCCGTTCCTCGCCAAGTATCCGCAAGTTGAGGTCGATATTGATGTGCAAGATAAAACGGCAGATCTGATTGCTGAGCGGATTGACTTGGCGATTCGGATTGCCGCCGATCCGGATCCCTCGCTAATTGGTCGCCCGATAGCAAAATGTGAGTCGATATTAGTGGCTGCGCCCAGTTATTTAGCTGCGCATCCGGCGATCACCCAGCCGAGCGATCTCGCTCAACACGCTTGTTTAGGATATAAAAATTTCGAGCGACATATTTGGCATCTCACGCAAGATGAGGTATTACAATCAGTGGAAGTGAGCTGCCGCTTGACCGCCAATGAGGCGACCACTTTGCTGCATGCTGCCGTGCATGGCATGGGTATCGCGTTGCAGCCAACGTATTTAACCAGTGGTGCGTTAGCAAAAGGTGAGGTGGTATCGGTTTTAGCTGACTGGCAGCCAAAAACCATGTCGATTTATGCTTTGTATCCGTCAAGGCGACATTTATCACCGGCGGTCAGGGCATTGATCGATCATTTAGCGGATTACTTTTCTAGTCATGACTGGCAGGATATTGTTTTATAGTGATATCCCCGTCCTACCTGCAACTCCAAGTGATTTGGGTATAGATAAACGTGAAGAGTAAGTAAAGAGAGGTAAGCAGAGCGAGCAATGAGCTGGCTCCGCTTATTGATTAAGCCAGTGCGCCTTGTTGTTGCGCTTGTTTTACCAATGCTTGACGTTGAGCTTCCATTGCTGATTGCACTTCACTTTCCGTATGTGCGTCTTCTTCCACTGCCTGTGGGACAAATACATAGAACTTGTTAATGGTCATCGTTGGATCTCAATGTTGATGTTGGAGTCTAAAAAATAGAGGATGTTAACTCAGTTAACATCCTCCTTGATGCTTATTTTTTAGGCGTAGATACTAAGGATGAATTTATCAGTAGTCAACCCTTTCGCTAGCCAATCGTTTAGACATCATATGTCGTGGAAGCGGTGTCACCACCAGTACCAGTCCAGTTAGTATGGAAAAACTCACCCCGTGGGCGATCAATACGCTCATAAGTGTGTGCGCCAAAGTAATCACGCTGAGCTTGCAGCAAGTTCGCTGGTAAACGAGCGGTGGTATAGCCATCGAGGAAAGTGAGTGCTGAGGTCATGCACGGCATCGGGATGCCGACTTCCATTGATTTCGCCGCGACTTTACGCCATGCGCCAAGGCAATTATCCAAAATTCCTTTGAAATAAGCATCAGAGCCTAAGAAAGCAATGTCTGGATTGGCGTCAAACGCATCACGAATATTACCGAGGAAAGCGGAACGAATAATACAGCCACCGCGCCACATCAATGCTACGTTACCGTAGTTAAGGTCCCATCCGTTTTCGTTAGAGGCTTCACGCATCAACATAAAGCCTTGCGCATAAGAGATGATCTTCGATGCCAACAAGGCTTGACGAAGCGCATCAACCCACTCTTGCTTATCACCTTCCACTGGCGTGATGGTTTTTGCAAACAGTTGTTCCGCTGCAACGCGTTGATCTTTAAGTGCGGATAAGCAGCGAGAGAATACGGACTCAGTGATGAGCGTCAGTGGAATACCCATGTCTAAGGCATTAATCCCCGTCCATTTACCCGTGCCTTTTTGACCAGCGGTATCAAGGATTTTTTCTACTAATGGTTGGCCATCTTGATCTTTATAGCCAAGAATATCGGCGGTAATTTCCACCAAATAGCTATCAAGTTCAGTTTTGTTCCACTCGGCGAAGACTTTTTGCATCTCGTCGTGGTTCATACCCAAGCCATCTTTCATAAACTGGTAAGCTTCAGTGATGAGCTGCATATCACCGTATTCGATACCGTTATGAACCATTTTCACGAAGTGACCAGCGCCATCGTTGCCTACCCAATCACAACAAGGTTCACCGGCTTCAGTTTTGGCTGAAATACCTTGGAAAATCGGTTTGACCGCTTCCCAAGCTTCTGGTGCGCCACCGGGCATAATGGATGGGCCAAAGCGCGCGCCTTCTTCACCACCCGATACGCCAGTACCAATGAAGTGAATGCCTTTTTCGCGTAGCGCGGCCACACGGCGGTTGGTGTCTGGGAAGTTGGTATTACCACCGTCGATAATGATGTCACCTTTATCGAGTAAAGGAACTAATTGATCGATAAATGCATCCACCACATCTCCAGCACGGACCATCAGCATGACTTTGCGAGGCGTGGCGAGCTTATCGACTAAGTCTTGTAGTGAGTAAGCACCGACAATCTTGGTGCCTTTGGCTGGGCCTTGTAAAAACTCATCCACTTTCGCGGTAGTACGGTTATAAGCCACCACGTTAAAGCCGTGATCGTTCATGTTGAGAATTAGGTTTTGGCCCATTACTGCTAGGCCGATTACACCAATATCACCTTTCATTTATTTCTCTCCTTTACGCAATCTTTTTCGCTGCGTCTAAATCTAAAAACCACTCGGTTTCACCCGTTGTCGACTGAATTTTTGCTGCTGGATAAGGTAACTCTTCCGCAGGAGTAGTGTGAATTTCATGGACGATATCTGCTTTGCCTGCGCCAAGCACAAGATAGCTGATCCGTTTCGCCGCTTGTAAAACTTTGGCGGTTTTTGATACTCGTAACTGACCTGATTGAGGTTGAGTTGCCACCACCGATAAATGTGGGTCATGATAATCCGTCACGTCAGGGAACAGTGACGCCGTATGACCGTCGGCACCGACGCCAAGTAATATCCAATCGAAGACGGGAGTACCGTTCTCGCTGGTGATGCATTGCAGCATTTCAGCGGCAAAGCGCTCAGCTTCGGTGTGTGGATCCGCTTCACCGCGAATACGATGAATATTTTGTGCAGGGATCGCCACTTGGCTAAACAGTAACGCATTGGCTTCGCCATAGTTGCTTTCTGGGTCATCCGCTGCAACGCAGCGTTCGTCACCCCACCAAAAATGCAGATTTTGCCAATCAATCGCTTCAGCGTAGGGCGCACTTGCGAGTCGTTGAAAGAGCATTTTTGGCGTGCTACCGCCAGAAAGGGAGATATGTACCGGTTGGTTCTGCTGGCTATAGCGCAGCATCTCATCCGCCAGCGTATCCACCACCTGCTGTGGTGTTTGAAAAATTTTATGATTGATCATAGTTCGCAGTAATCCGTGTCAGTGAGATTCTTACAAGGGAAACGCCATGCGCGGCCATCTCGCTCCAGTAATTGATCGGCTTCCATCGGTCCCCAGGTGCCGCAGGCATAACCAAACAATGCTTGTGGATCTTGCTTGAAATCGAGGATTGGTTGCACAAACTTCCAGCACGCTTCCACCGCATCGGTGCGAGCAAATAAGGTCGCATCACCATTGAGCGCATCCAGTAAAAGGCGCTCATAAGCGGTGAGCATTTTGGTTTCGGCCAGTGAGGTGTAATGAAAGTTCATCGACACTTCTTTGGCTTTAAATCCAGCGCCCGGTTCTTTTAAGCCAAAGCTCATTTGAATGCCTTCATCAGGCTGAATACGGATGATCAGCTTATTGTCAGGGGCATTTTGGCCAAACACTGGATGGGGGGTACGTTTGAAGTGAATAACCACTTCGGTCACGCGGGTTGGCAGGCGTTTGCCAGAGCGCACATAAAACGGAACCCCATTCCAACGCCAGTTGTTGATGAACATTTTCAGCGCAACATAAGTTTCAGTGCGTGAATCATCGGCAACGCCCGGCTCGTCTCGATAACTGGGCAGGAACTGACCACGAATCTCAGATTCTGTATATTGCCCCAGCACGAGGTTATTGCGTAAATCCGCCTCTGAAAGAGGTTGTAAGCTTTGTAAAACCTTGTTTACTTCATTACGGATAGAGTTGGCATTGATTTCTGCAGGTGGTTCCATACTGACCATCGCCAACACTTGCAGCAAATGGTTTTGGAACATATCCCGCACAGCGCCAGAGCCATCATAATAGCCGCCACGCTCTTCAACCCCTAAAAATTCCGCGCCAGTGATTTCGACGTAATCAATAAAATTACGGTTCCAAAGGGGTTCAAACATGCCATTGGCAAAACGAAACACCAGCAGGTTTTGCACCGTTTCTTTACCCAAATAGTGGTCAATGCGATAAATCTGGTGTTCGGCAAAGTGACGATGAATTTCAATATCGAGCGCTTGCGCTGACTGCAAATCGTAACCAAAGGGTTTTTCGATGATCAAGCGCTTCCAGCCGTCTTGTTCATCATTTAAGCCATGAGCCGCGAGACAGGCAGGAATGACGCCATATAAACTCGGTGGGGTGGCGAGATAGAATAAGGTATTGCGTTGATCTTGTTGATACTGCTCGGCGAGCTCAGTCAAACGCGTTGAGAGTTTGGCATAATCGTCCATATCGGACGTATCAAGTGCTTGATAGTGAAGATGTTCACAAAAGGCATCAAGAATAGCTGGCTCGGTTTGCTCTAATTCACGCAGTGAGCGTTTTAATTTTTCACGATAAGAATCGTCACTGTACTCTGTACGACTGACACCTAAAATAGTAAAGGATTCAGGTAGTTGCTTACTTGCATATAAATGATACAGAGCAGGCACTAACTTTCGATAAGTTAGGTCGCCCGATGCACCAAAAATTACGATGCAACTGTTTTCAGGTATTACCATCATCTTTCCCTTAAAAACGAGGTACTTAGCATGCGCCAACCCTAGCAGCGCAATACCAAAATAAAAAGTAGGTTTTGACTATTGTTGGTATCGTCAAAACCGATATACCTGACCACTTGAGGCGATACGTCCAAGTCGTGAGGTATGGCTTAATCACGCTGGCTAGCGTGATTAAGCGAGGAGGGTATTGTCTACGACAATTTGACACACATCAACTATTGATAGCGCAATCGATTAAATATTAACGCTATCTCGTAAATAGGTTTTTACGGTCGTGATGTAGGATGAGGGGTCAAAGCTGGTAAATTCAATGTTGGTTAGAAACTGTTGTGCATAATCGAGATACACGTGTTGTTCTAAAAAGAGCAGATAGAGTTTAGGATCAATATGCCCACTGGTGGCCATCGTCGTCATGATTTGCATGGCTTCTTCCAGACTCTTGCCTTTTTTATAGGGACGATCGCTAGAGGTCAGCGCTTCAAACACATCAGCAATCGCCATGATCCGCGCAGGAATCGACAGTTGCTGTTCGTTTAATCCTCGTGGATAGCCTTTACCGTCCATACGTTCATGGTGACCACCTGCAATGTCAGGCACTTGCTTGAGGTGCTCAGGATAGGGAAGCCGTTTTAGCATCACAATGGTTTGTACAATGTGATCGTTAATCATAAACCGCTCTTCTTCGGTTAAGGTGCCGCGGCGCACTCTGAGGTTATACAGCTCACCTCGGTTATAGCGCAGCGGTTTGGGCTTAAGCACAAAGCCTTCTTGTTCTATTGTGGCTAGCGGATCGCTATCCCACGGAATCTGGTGAACGATTTTATCGGCGAGCACGTTTTCCATCACCGGTAAATTGGGCTTGTTGGTGTGGCGCTGTGCTTCTAACCAAGAAATACCAATCTGATCGTCTAAGGTACGCTTCCATTGCCGTTGAGCAATCTGTTCAAGACGGGCGATATCTTGATCCGTCATTGATTCACTGCCGATGTTGCACTGTGCGACAAAGGCAAAATCATCATCAAGGGCTTGCTGTTGCTTAATGAGTGTGCTTTTAAGTAAATCCGGGTCGCCTCCGGTGGCGAGCCCTTGCCAGTAATCGGCTTCAGCCTGAACTTTAAGCAGTTCAAAGCGCATGCGAACTTCATGAATTCGATCATAAATGGTTTCCAGTTTGGTGGCTTTATCGACCACGAATTCTGGTGTGGTGACTTTACCGCAATCGTGCATCCAAGCGGCGAGCATTAATTCTTCCCACTGCTCGGCTGATAAGGTGAAATCAGGGAAATAGCGCTTATCTTTAGTGGCAGCTTTGGCGAGCATTTTGGTTAATTCAGGCACTCGTTGGCAGTGACCGCCGGTATAGGGCGATTTAGTATCAATGGCTGAGGCGATCAAGGTAATAAAGGCATTCAGCATCTGCTTTTGTTGCTGCATTTTATCAATATTATCTTTGGCAATTTCAGCAAAACTGAGCACTTCACGCAGGAAGGCATGTTTATCCGCTTGAGCTTTAGTGATGGCGCGTTCGTAACCTAAATTCAACACACCAATCAATTGGCGTGATTTATTGAGCAATGGGAAAAGATAAATGTCGCTGTTATAGAGCTGTTCTTTCAATGGGAACAACACATTGTCGTTGCGATTCAAATGTACCGTTTGTCCTTGGCGAAGTTCAGCCAATAACCAAGGTGTATTTTGTACCAGTGAATTAATATCAATTTTAAACGGAATGATCGCATGATTGGCCGCCGTGGTGAAATGCTGCTGCTCGTGGTTGTAGGTATAGAGCAAAATCGTTTCAGCTTTGGTGATCAAATAGCTTTGATGAGTAATCGTTTTTGCAAATACCTCAAAGTCTTGGTTAGAGGCGGTATCACGCAGCAAGCGCAGTAAATCATGTAAGGTATGTTCCATTAATTCGATGGATTTTGTTAAATCCGCTACTTCTTTAATGATGCTTTTCGGATAGCGAGTTTTTTGGAAATCAAAGCGAGAGATATTATCGGTTTGGACAACTAAGTTACTGAGGGGACGAGCAAGACGCTGAGCAACAAACCAAACGATAATGAAACCTAAGCCGAGCATCATAAAAGCGGCCCCAATTTGTCGATTACGCATACTGAGCAATGCGGCAAGAAGTTCCTTTTGGGGGGTTGCTTGAGCTAACGATAATTGAACGTGTGGACTTAATGCAATAGGGATTAAGGTAACCGACCAAGTTTGCCCATTAAAAGCCACATCGCTAAATATCGCTTGTTGGGTAACACGTTGTGCTACACCGGCAAAGACACTGGTGGATAATTTTTGATGGGTGATCAACGCATCATCGGTTAATGATAATGGACTATTATGTTCGGCTAAAAGACGAAACTGTTGATCAAATAAGGCTAATTGAGTGTTAGCCGAGTAAGCAATCGTCGCCAATTGTTGAGATAAGCTATCAAGAGTGAAGTCTGCGCCGACTACAGTGCTGTTATCCCTTGAACGACGTGAAAGAGTCACTCCAAAAGTTTGTAGAAAGTGGAAAAAATAGGGGTCCGTTAAACGAATCTGACCATCCTCATGGGCATTTTGATACCAAGGACGCTCACGCGGATCAAAGATATTGTTACCATGTTCACGGCGATCAATGGTCTGAAAATCGTTATCTAAGAAAATAACCGTATCTTGCCCATTGGTTCTAGTTTGATTAATGAATAGCGTAGCCTGATCAGGTGCTTGAAAGCGTAATCGAGTTTGTGGGTTGAAGAGTGGGCGAATCATGGTGAAATCACCTTTATGATTACCAAAATAGAGGGCGACAAGATTATCATTGCGTTCAAACACTAAACGTAGTGAAGCTAAAAAATGAGAATTTTCCGTTGGTAGTTGCTCCATTTCAATAAAATGACTTAATGCCATAAAATCGAGAGTGGTTAAAATAGGGGTAATACTTTGTTGAAAGGCAACTTCAACCTTTGTGCTATTTTCATGGCTGATATTATCCGCGATATTACCCATCAGTTGACGTGAATGGTAATAACTGATGGAAATAAGAGTGATACCAATCAAGCTCACTAACACCATAAATAGTGTGCTGATTTGTATGCTGAGAGAGAAATAACGCTTCACCATGACGATGCCCTAAGCTATGCAATGGAGTAAGTATTGTTCACGTCGATTGACTTGCCAAGGTGGCTGATCGATTGTGTGAATCTAACCTGACTTTATTGAGTAGGAATTGGATAGAACAATAGATTCGTAGCGAACTCGTATGGCAGTTGATTGGTAAGCCGAGGGCGGGGCTGGTAAACTGTAAGCTCACTAAATAAAGGGAGTTGATTATGAAACTTGCCGTCGATACTCATACCCATACCTACGCCAGTGGTCACGCTTATAGTACCTTGATTGAAAATGCCAAAGCGGCTCAGGAGAAAGGGCTGTCGATGTTTTGCACCACCGACCATGCCCATTCGATGCCGGGCGCTCCCCATTACTGGTTTTTTTCCAACCAACGTATTTTGCCGCGATTTCTTCATGATGTGGCGATATTACGTGGCGTTGAGGCGAATATACTTAATCTTCAAGGAGAGATCGATCTCCATCCTTCCGTTGATCAAAATCTCGATTGGGTGATCGCCAGCTTTCATGAGCCCGTATTTAAACCCAGAGATAAAGCAACTCATACCCAAGCGTTAATCAATACCATCAAAAGTGGCCGAGTGGATGCGCTCGGCCATTTGGGGAATCCGAATTTTGATTTTGATTTCGCGGCGGTCGTCGCTTGTGCTGCTGAGCATCATGTGGCGATAGAAATTAATAACAGTACCCTAAAAGGCCACAGTCGAGTGGGCAGTGTTGATCGTTGCTATCAGATAGCCGAAGAAGCCAAAAAGCACGGAGCATGGTTAACTACGGGCAGTGACGCCCATTTTTGTCATGATGTTGGTAACCTGACATTAGCCAGTGAGTTGTTAGACAGCTTAGCGATGGATAGCGCTAAAGTGATTACTCACACTCCTGTACAGTTTTTGGATTTTTTAGCATTAAGAGGAAGAGCCAGAATTAGCGAATATCAGGATTACTATCGTTAATGATGTGTTGGGATAAGTTGTATGGAGTCATGAGTGGTTTTCGACTTTTGGTGACGTCACTTTTTTCAATCATTGACTATAATGGTGCAGTAGAAGTCTTGGATAGCAAATAACTAATACGATAATAACAAGGAAGCCAGTGATGCAAAAAAGGATCATTAAATCGAGTGTGTGGTTAACAATCGGATTACTGTTGAGTAGTCAAGTATGGGCAGCGGATGTCGATTTACGCCAAGTGATGCGTCAAATGAGAGCTGAATTTTCTCAGGCGGCGAGCGCGCAAACCGTGCAAGAAATGCAAGTCCCTGTCACTAAGTTAACGGAGTTAGTAAATAAAGCCCAACAAGGTCAATATCCTCCTCGTCGACATGATGTTTATCAAGAGGGATTCACTAAGCTAATGGCGGTGTTGGATCAGTTGAGAGATGAACTCGACAGCGGTCAGTTAGCTCAAGCTAAGCTCACCTTGAGAGAGGTTGATCAATTACGTATGGAATACCATCGAAGACGCTAACGCTTTACCTTTTGTTGTCATCAAGCCCAAGCTCATCGCTTGGGCTTGATTTATTCGGGCGTCGGCATGGTTAATTTGGGTTTTAAATGGGCTAAGACAAAGTCGATGAAAACTCTTAAGCGCGCTGGCATGTACTTAGTCTGAGCATATTGCATGGCAATCGCTCCGTGGTAGTTACTTTTTATCGTCCAGTTTTGCAGTAGTTGCACCACTTTTCCCTCGGCGATGGCATCTTGAACTACAAAATCGTGAAAGATACCAATCCCTAAGCCACTTTTTACCGCATTTAAGCGGATTTGGGATTGATTGACTGCGTATCGACCGGTGACAGCAACGGTATGAAATTCATCCTCTTTAAGAAAATCCCAAATATGATCGCGTTCGGTTTCAGCTAAATAGAGACAGTCGTGCGCGATGAGTTCAGTGGGATGAGCGGGTACTCCACGTTGCTGAAGATAATCTGGGCTAGCGCATAGCACCAAATTTGTTTTACAGAGTTCACGCATCACTAAATTTTCATCGGGTTTATCGGTCAGCTTAAAGGCGACGTCAATATTATGTCGAAATAAATCGATTTCACCATCGGCGGCGCGTAGTTTTAATTGGATATAAGGATATTGCTTAAGAAAAGGCAGTACAAAAGGCTGCAGCACCGAATGCAGAAAAGCTTCAGGGGCGGCGACGGTCAGTGAACCGGATGGCTCACTATGATCAGCATCAGATAAGTCAACGGCTTGTTGAGCCGCGTTAATCATCACTAAGCATTGGTCGTAAACCCGTTGCCCGGCTTGAGTGATCATTAATTTTCGCGTGGTACGCTCAAACAGTTTGACATTGAGAGCCAGCTCTAAGCGAGTGATCAGTTTACTGAGCGCTGAGGGAGTGACCCCAAGCTTATGAGCAGCAGCAGTAAAACTGCCTTCGTTGACGACCAGTATAAACGTCGCAAGATCAGGAAGTAGACTGATAAGTTTGGTGTTAAGCATAGTGCCTGTGCTTATCTAATTAAGTGTTAATAATATTAACCTCAACTCCCAACTTAGGAAGGAGGATTGGTTTTGCTTACCGCTTTTAACAACAGTACTTTTAACAATAGTGATCGGTTCATTTTTTCTCGTGGCAACACAGAGACGAAATCATCGGCAATATGGTTGTTTACTTTACAGAGTGCAATGCGGTTATTTTGAAAAAGCGCATCATTTTGGCAGATTAATAACCAAATCGTCGCTATGTATCATTATTAATATTTACTTTTGTGACTTGTGCCAGAGATTTTGTAGGGAGAATGCAGTGTGGGATATATGCCATTGATTAATTAGTCATTATTTATATGAAAGGTGATGTAATCCCCTTCCTCAATAACCCGCTAATCATTAAAAAAGGGAGCGAATAGGAACGGGTTCCGTATATTCAATCGATGGACTATCGTTGAGTAATTCGACAATCGATGATTCACCTTCGATGACGAGCACCTGTTGGTCATCGAAGCTATCAATTAAGGTCAGTTCCAAACTTTTTAGTAATTCGAGCGCCACGGCTTTTTTATCGGTATGGTATTTGACATAAAAACGTGACGTAGATTGATTTTGTTCGATGGTGCTATCCTCCGCAAGAAAATTGGTCTGAGTGGCAGTGGGGAGTGGTGATAAGCTGGTTATTATCAATAGTAAGGATGCTAACATAATGGCCTCTCTTCCTTAATCAATATCCTCTGCCTCTTTAAAGCTGCAGCGGTGTTGGTTTCTCTTTGTTCACCCTGCCTGCGACTTTTAGAGGTTTGGATAGGGTGTCGTCTTATCATCGTTTATGTTTTGAAAATAACGATCCCCAAGACAACATGGACAGTAAATCAAGGGGATCGCGCCGTTTGACGACCTGACATTTTAAGCCTAACGAGAGGAATTAACCTCGCGGACCATTACACCCCGCATCCAAATAGTTTTTCGCTGCGAGTGCATTCACTAACCCGTAGCCAGTGCGATTATCTCGACCCGGGACATCCAAATCCAGAGCGGTTTGAGTTAATGCTTGGCGGATTTGTTTTGCAGAGCACTGTGGATGATAACTCCACACTAAGCCTGCAACGCCTGAAACGTGCGGTGTTGCCATCGAAGTTCCATTATAGTACTGATAATCTTCACCGGTACGAGTGGATACGGTAATGTCTTGTCCGACTAAAGCCGCCAATTCTTGCCCTACGTTACGATTAACACTGACAGACAATAACGGATGAGTGTCGTATTGATCGAGAACAAACGGGTTTTGGAGGCCAGGACGTTGCTGATTACTGTAGACAATCGCTGCTAACGCGCCAGCATTGTTACAGGCTGCAACAGCATTAATTTCTGGACGAACGGATGGCGTTTCATTAGCGATTCGTTCAGTGAGACAAATTTTGCCACGCATATCGCCACATTGATAGCGACCAGAGCTCGTATCACATAACGCTAAAGGTGCGGTGTATTGCCCCGCAATCGGTGCCGATTCAAAACCAAAGCCATTATTATTTAAGCGATTATGTGGCACGACACCACGGCGAAAATAATCACGATCTTCAGTGATTATTGTTGATAAAACCCCTTCACCTACACTGACGGTAGAGAGTACGGCAACTCCAGGCGCAGCGATTTCTACTTGGTTAGTGGCTTGAGAGAACGAAGCATGATCGTAATTGCTGTCGACGGCAGCGACAGACATCACTGAATCATAAGAGGCAGGATAACTGTGTGCGGTATTACCAGAGTTACCCGCAGCGGCAATCATTAATACGCCTTGTTCATACAATGCATTCATTGCATTTTGTTCGGTGCGGCTTGATTGACTACCCCCTAAGCTCATGTTGACAATGTTTGCCCCATTATCCGCACAGGTTTGAATCGCTCGCACGAGCGTCGATGAATAGCCCCAACCAGATTCATTGAATACTTTGACAATATGCAGGTTAACATTTTGATTTGGTAGTAAGCCTTTTACACCTTCGTTGTTGGCGATGGCGGCAATCGTACCCGCGACATGGGTGCCATGGGCATTGCTGCTACCCGGAATGTACCATTGCCCAGTTCCACGATCGTTCGTCCCTGTGACTCGATTACCGCTCAAATCGTTATGGGCGAGGTCGTAACCAGAATCAATGATACAGATGGTTTGATTGCCAGCTTGACTATCCTCTAACTGATCGGCTTTAACGGCAAAGTAACCCCAAGGTGTGGTTTCGCTCATTAAAAAACGCGGTGGGTCGATTTCTACATACTCGACATCGGGGCGTGAACGGAGGGCTTCAACGCGCTCTTCTGCAAGTTTCGCGCTGTATAAAGCATCATGACCAATAGGTTCAATATCACTGGCTTGTACCTGTGATAATAGAGCTTGCTGACCAATTCGTGGGCCCCAGAATGGGTTATTGGCCATCGAGAATGGTTGTTCATCTTGCTTAAATTTGACAATGTAACGAGTAGGAATATTCGCTTCATCAAATGCCAGCGTTGGGTGAGCCATCGCGGAAGTCGCACTACCGGCGACAATCGTTATTGTACCTAGTTTAACGTAACGTTTTAATTGGTTTTTTTTTATCATTTGCCCTGTCCTTTTTGAGCGATATTTTTGCAGGTTGATCATCCGATATTACCCAGTTGACTTGCAGCTACTGCGCTATTTGGTTCACTCACTCCAATCGTGTTGTTACTGATACTCATGGAGAATCATGGATTTGCCAGTTGTCAGCAACGTCAAGTCGGTTGGCCAGATCGTATAATCAACCGCGAACATTTCATATTTTAATCATGTCACTGCGCGAGATTTCATAATCAAGACTAATGACTTGATCACGTATAGCGCAAAATAATTAAACAGAAAAGAAAACAATTATAATTAGTATTTTTATTGAAATAAGATCACAAAATAAACGAATTAAGTTAATGGTCTATGACTAACCCACTGATATTTATGTGGTTATTTTGTTTTTTCTTATCGGGATGATATCGGTATGAAAATAAATGACGATAGGAGAATCGCGAATTTGACCTTAGTGCCACAATTTTTATCAGTTACTACTTATTGTCATATAACTCAGGTTAATATGTTTTGATTCACTAATCAGATAATGATGTACCAATTATCTACCGTATACATATGGGGTATAAATATGAATATATTAACGTTTCTTTTAAGTGTAACTTTACCTATTGGTACATCGGTTACTCCTACTCCCACTTTTTCTATTCCTGAAGCTGCGCAGTCAAATTATTCAGTGGCTCCTACAGGTAGACAAACTTATACCTATGTGCGTTGCTGGTATCGCACGAGTCATAGTCGTAATGATCCTGCAACCGATTGGCAGTGGGCGACAAATAATGACGGCAGTTATTTTACCTTGGAAGGTTACTGGTGGAGCTCGGTCGGGTTAAAAAATATGTTTTATACTCAGACCTCACAAAATACCATTCGTCAGCGCTGCGAACACACTTTAAGCATTAACCATGATAATGCGGATATTACCTTTTATGCGGCGGATAATCGTTTATCTTTAAACCATACGATTTGGTCGAATGATCCTGTGATGCAGGCTAATCAAATCAACAAGATTGTCGCCTTCGGTGATAGCTTATCGGATACGGGCAATATTTTTAATGCCGCTCAGTGGCGTTTCCCGAATCCAAATAGTTGGTTTTTAGGGCATTTTTCTAATGGGTTGGTATGGACAGAGTATCTTGCTCAGTCTAAAAACATGCCGGTCTATAACTGGGCGGTTGGTGGTGCAGCGGGGGCTAATCAGTACGTGGCTTTAACCGGTGTCACTGGGCAAGTAGATTCTTATTTACAGTACATGGGTAAAGCACAAAATTACCGTCCAGAAAATACCTTATATACTTTGGTCTTTGGTTTGAATGATTTTATGAATTATAACCGCGATGTTGCTGAGGTTGAGGCAGACTTTACGACAGCGTTACAACGTTTAACGCAATCGGGTGCGCAAAATATTTTAATGATGACGCTACCAGATGTGACTAAAGCACCGCAGTTTACCTATTCGACACCGGCGGAAATTGATTTAATTCGCGGTAAAATTACCGCATTGAATACCATTTTAAAGCAGCTAACCGCGCAATATATCGTACAAGGTTACGCGATTCATCTCTTTGATACTCATGCATTATTTGATTCAATGGTCGCTGAACCTGAAAAGCATGGTTTTACCAATGCCAGTGAACCCTGCTTGAATCTCACCCGTTCTTCTGCAGCAGATTATTTATATCGTCACCCGATCACCAATACCTGTGCTCGTGATGGTTCAGATAAATTTGTATTTTGGGATGTCACCCATCCAACCACGGCGACTCATCGCTATATTTCACAAACGTTGTTAGCTCCTGGTAATGGACTGCAATATTTTAACTTTTAACTTTTAACCTCTTGCGTGTTTTTTAGTCATCGAGTCAGCCTGAAGATGCTTTGTGTCTTCAGGCTTTTTTATTCTGATGGCGTTCGTCGAGCGGTATCGCTTGCTCTTATGCGATGGTTGAGTACATTGGTCGCTAGTTATTAGTCAATGAAGTCTATTTGTGAATTAAGTTCATGAATGCTTTTCCGCAAAGCGAGATAATCCCATTCATAGGCTTCTATTACACTGACTATCTAATCTGCTGGAGATAACGGCAACCACTAAGGAAAATGCAATGTCTTGTGATTTTTATCAACAAATACGCCAACAGCTGGATGATGTTAAAACCGAAGGCCTCTATAAATCTGAACGCGTGATCACCTCACAGCAACAAGCGGCGGTTTCTATCTCAACCGGTCAAGAAGTACTTAACTTTTGTGCCAATAATTATCTTGGTTTGGCTAATCATCCGGCTTTGATTGAAGCGGGCCAGCAAGGCATGGCGACCCATGGTTTCGGGATGGCTTCGGTACGTTTTATTTGTGGAACGCAAGATATCCATAAACAGCTTGAAGAGAAGCTGTCTGCTTTCCTTGGCAAAGAAGACACCATTCTTTATACCTCGTGCTTTGATGCGAATACTGGGTTATTTGAAACGTTACTTGATAAAGAAGACGCCATCATCTCTGACGCGCTCAATCACGCTTCGATCATTGATGGCGTTCGTTTATGTAAAGCGATGCGTTTTCGTTATAGCAATAACAACATGCAAGAGTTGGAGCAGCAGCTGATTGCCGCTGATCAAGCGGGCGCACGCCATAAACTGATTGTCACAGATGGCGTTTTCTCTATGGATGGCGTAGTGGCGAACTTGCCAGCGATTTGTGATTTAGCGGACAAGTATCATGCTTTGGTTATGGTGGATGACTCCCATGCGGTGGGCTTTATGGGCGCAAATGGCCGCGGTACGCATGAATATCATAACGTTATCGACAGAATTGATATTATTACCGGAACGCTAGGCAAAGCCATGGGCGGCGCTTCTGGTGGTTATACTTCCGGTAAGAAAGAAGTGATTGATTGGCTACGCCAGCGTTCACGTCCTTATCTGTTCTCAAACTCCGTCGCACCAGCGATTGTGGCCGCTTCTCTGCGTGTCTTGGATCTGTTAGCTGAGAGTGGTGAGCTGCGCGATAAATTGTGGAGCAACGCAGCACATTTTCGTACTCGTATGGAAGCGGCAGGTTTTACCATGGGCGGCGCTGATCATGCGATCATCCCGATTATGCTGGGTGATGCGAAAGTCGCCGCTGAGTTTGCTGAGCGTGCATTAGTGAAGGGCATTTACGTGGTTGGTTTTTCATTCCCGGTGGTACCAAAAGGTCAGGCGCGGATCCGCACGCAAATGTCAGCGGCTCACAGTCGCGAGCAGCTCGACAGAGCGATTGACGTCTTTATTCAAGTCGGCCAAGAGATGGGGCTTATCAAATGAAAATTAAAGCATTAGCAAAGCTAAAACCCGAGCAAGGCATCTGGATGACTGAAGTGGATATGCCAGAGCTGGGTCATAATGACTTACTGATTAAAATCAAAAAGACTGCGATTTGTGGCACTGATGTGCATATTTACAACTGGGATGAATGGTCGCAAAAAACCATCCCTGTGCCGATGGTGGTGGGTCATGAATACGTTGGTGAAGTGGTTGGTATTGGTCAAGAAGTTCGCGGTTTTGAGATAGGGGATCGCGTTTCTGGTGAAGGGCATATTACGTGTGGTCACTGCCGTAATTGCCGTGGTGGCCGTACTCACCTTTGCCGCAATACCATTGGCGTAGGGGTGAACCGCACTGGTTCATTCTCAGAGTATTTAGTGATACCAGCGTTTAACGCGTTTAAGATCCCCGATGGTATTTCTGATGATCTTGCGTCTATCTTTGACCCGTTTGGTAATGCGGTGCACACGGCTTTGTCGTTTGATTTAGTGGGAGAAGACGTACTCATTACTGGTGCGGGTCCAATCGGTATTATGGCGGCGGCGGTGGCGAAACACGTTGGCGCTCGTCATGTGGTGATCACCGATGTGAACGAATACCGCCTAGATTTAGCGCGCAAAATGGGTGTAACGCGAGCGGTTAACGTGGCTGAGCAAAAGCTTGAAGATGTGATGAACGAACTCGGCATGACGGAAGGCTTCGATGTTGGCCTTGAAATGTCTGGAGTGCCAAGTGCGTTTAGCTCAATGCTGCAAACCATGAATCATGGTGGACGTGTGGCATTGCTGGGCATTCCACCTTCATCGATGGCGATTGATTGGAATCAAGTGATTTTTAAAGGCTTAGTCATCAAAGGCATTTACGGTCGTGAAATGTTCGAAACTTGGTACAAGATGGCAAGCCTCATTCAATCGGGCTTAGATTTAACCCCAATTATCACTCATCACTTCAAAGTGGATGACTTTCAAAAAGGCTTTGATGCTATGCGTAGCGGGGCTTCCGGCAAAGTCATCCTTGATTGGGAATAATGAACAAAGCGCTCCGAAAAGGGGCGCTGTTCATTTTTACTATCACTGTAAGCATAAACAGTAAAATGGAAGATCGAGCTGTTTTTAGCCCCACGAATGGTCCCATTTTGGTCCCATCGCTTTGCAATTATCAAACTTATTTCTAAAATTTGGTCCCATATAACTGGTGTGACTAGTAGTACTCAGACATAGCAAACCATAATCTCTCCGCCAAGTCTCTATGGAACAACATTGAGCGATGTTTTGTATTTAAAAATGGATAATTAGGACAGACAGATCTATATCTGGTTAACTCGCGCTAACTATTAATATTGTTTTCTGTTATAACGTTACGCAATTAAAATAATAGTATTTTACAAGTTCATTTTAGATACGTCGGGAGCCAATTGGTATGGAAAGAGACATTCAACTTATACCTCTCAATTCAATTAAACTTGATCAAGAGAATGTGCGATTTGGTGGAGATATTGCTCAGAGCCAAAGAGAAGCACTTGAACTAATGATGGCTGATGTCGAAGATGTTAAAAAGTTAGTTCGATTGGCCGAACATATCGCAGAGAATGGACTTGATCCGACAGAGCTTCAATTAGTATACCCAGATGAAGACGGCTCTTATGTGGTCCTTGAAGGAAACAGAAGATTGACTGCATTAAAAATGCTTCAGAACCCTTTGTTGTGCCCAGTAGAAAAATTTGTTCGTGGGTTTAAAGGCGCTCAGGAAAAACTGAGCGGTAACTTACCCTATGAGATTGCATGCAGCGTTGTTCCCAGTCGAGCTCATGGAAGTATTTGGGTAGAACTTAAGCACACTGGACAGAACAACGGTGTGGGCCGAGTAAATTGGAGCAGTGATATTCGTGATGAAGTTCGTTCAAGAGCGACTGGAGTGGAGTCCGTTGGGCGTCAGATAAGGACTTTGGTCTCTGAAAACGCTGAGATATTTGGTTCCAAAACAGTAGAAAATATAAAGAAAATACCGGTTACTACACTGACCCGTTTATTTGCATCCACTCCTGCTCAAAACACTTTTAAGCTAAAGATCGAAAACAAACTTCTTATTCCTAGTGTTGCTCTCAAGTATATAGCCCCAAGCGTAGAATTTGCGATATCAATGTTTGTACAAGAAGGGTACAACGTTAATGACATACGAGGAAATAAAGATCGTCGTGAATTTATTAGCCACATACCACCAGAGCTGCTGCCTAGTAAACAAGAGCAAAATAGTGGCGCTTCGTCTCCAAACGGACAAGGAAGTAGTCATAATGGTAGTGCACAAAATAGCAACGGAATGAATGGAAGTGGTAATAAGGAGCCATCATCAGAATCTAATTGCGGAGAAAACAGCGATACTGCATCTAAAGGTGATACTGCATCTAAAGATGATACTGCTCCTCAAGGTAGCGGAGATGGTACTCAAAGTAATTCTAAAACCATATCTCAAAGAACGACTAAGGCAAGAAAATACCTGTTTCCGTGGACTCTTAGAATTGGCAATTCTCGTATTAACGAAATTTATAGAGAACTCAAAAGTTCTTTGATAGTTGATAAAACACCAAATGCAGTTGCAGTAACTTTTAGAGTCTTTTTGGAAACAAGCTGTGATGATTACACTAAGCGTTATGAGAAGTCGCCTACCCCTGTGAAGAAAACAGATAACCAACAGCCTTTATCTGAAAAAGATCCGTTGTGGAAAAAAGTTGTTGCAGTAAGTGCGCATCTAGAAAAGAGACAATGCATCGGTGGTCAAGAACATAGAGCGATCTCAAAAAGAGCAGGAGCATTAGACAAAGTCGGTTCGATTGATCATCTAAACTTGTTTGTGCATAGTGCCGCCAGTTCGCCCATTGCTTCGGAACTTAAAGACGTGGCTGAAGAGTATAAGCCTTTACTAGAGGCGATCTGGTCGTGATTCAGGTATGGCCATCATATACAAAATGTGGTCTAATTTACGTATGATCTCTCAATCAATTTGAAACGATGTCGCATAAATTTTCAACACCTCTCCGTTACCCCGGAGGAAAAGGCAAATTTTCCCATTTCGTTAAACAAGTATTCGAAACTAATGAGCTACTTGATGGACACTATGTCGAACCGTTTGCTGGTGGTGCAGGGGTTGCACTAGATCTACTATTTAATGAATTTGCAAGTCATATACATATTAATGACTTAGATCCGGCAATCTATTCTTTTTGGAAAATTGCTACAGAGCAAACCGATGATTTATGCAAAGTAATCCATGATACACCAGTAACAATAGAAAATTGGCATAAACAAAAGGTAGTCTTGAATAACCCATCGGCCTACAACATGCTGGAAGTCGCTTTTGCTACATTCTTTTTAAACAGAACAAACCGGTCAGGAATACTGAAAGCTGGTGTAATTGGAGGAAAAGAGCAAAGTGGGAAGTGGAAGCTTGATGTTCGCTTTAACAAGGACGACTTGACTAAACGTATCCAAATGATCGGCCGTTTTAAAGATAGAATACATGTGTACAATAAAGATGCGGTAGATTTGCTTACTACTGTTGTCCCTACGCTTCCGGAAAAAACACTAGTTTATCTTGACCCTCCTTATTATGTGAAAGGACAAGGTCTTTATCGAAACTTCTATAGACATGACGATCATGTAGAAATCGCTAAGACACTTAGTTCAGTGTCACACCCTTGGATTGTGTCCTATGATAATGTGCCTCAAATAAAAGAAATCTACGCTGCTTACCGCACTGATGAATACTTCTTAAGCTATACAGCTCAGGAAAAGAAGAAAGGAGCTGAAGTTATGATCTATGGTCCATCCATCACTCCTCCAAATCTGGCTTTGTCCTTACTTAAAAGCACATAGTTTACATTTAACTTTGCATATCAAATACTGTTCTTCAGCTTTAGCAGTTCAAGCCACACCCGATCAGACTCTTTCTTGTTCGATTCCTTTAACCACTTCCCGTAAACTTTTGCCACCATTGTAATGTCGGCATGTCCCATCTGTTGAGCCAAGTAACTTATGTTCACATTGGCGTGGGTGATCATCCAGCTAGCGTAAGTATGGCGTAGCTGATATTGGTTACGATGAGGAATGTCAGCCTTTTTGCACAGTTCTGTCCAGACTCTTCCAAGGGCTCGCTTACCATAGTAGTCATAGTCACTGTTTTTCTGTTCTCTTACGGCTTTGGGGTTGAATACAAAGCGCAGTTTTTCAGTTCTAAATGTTTTGCCCGGTAGTTCTACACTGTGTTCTTTGGCTGGATATAAATAAGTTAGGTGACGCTGAGCTTTTAGTGCTTCAACGGCTGGTGGCAGTAAATCGACAAATCTTTCTTTATCTGTTTTTGTCGTTTTCAGCCCACGATGATCGTAGGTCGAGCGGCGAATTTGAATGGTCTTGTTTTCAAAGTCAACATCTTCCCAAGCTAGTGCGCAAAGCTCACCACTGCGTATTCCAGAGTAAACGAGCAAGGTAATCATATTACGATGTTGCAGTTGGCGGCATACAGAAAGAGCTTTGGTGATTTCTTCCATTGAGAAAGGCTGAATATCCGATTCCCCTTGTTTCACTCGCTTTAGAGCATCCGAAAGATCTCTACTGACATACTCCATTTTGTGTAACCAGGATAAAAAGGCGTTGATCGTCACTAGGTTATTATTCACTGTTCTGCTACTTCGCCCCTTTACCAGTTTTTGCCGAAACTGAGTAAGCGAACGAGGGGATAATGTGTCACAACTTCGGTTTGCACCGTAAGTTTCAGCAAAGTCTTTCAGCACCCACTTGTATCGGTTGTAAGTAGAAGTTCGAATATCGTGCTCTTTTGATGCAAGAAATAGTTCCGAAAGATGCTTAATATCTAATGCCTTGGGTTTTCCTGAGGCATGTTTGGAGTTTGGAAAGTGAAAAGCATAATTGAATGTACCGATCTTGATCTCGTACTGGATAGCTTCACGCTTTTGCCTCGCAAAGTTGATGTTCTGTTTGGTAGGGGGGAGCCCTAAAGATTCGCGGTGGCGTTTGCCATTGTAGTAGAACGAAATACGTAGGGAGTTACCACGTACTTCAATACCGGATGGGAGGTTATCTACTATTGCATTCTGTGCCATCTATTCCACTCTTCAATATCAACCATCCAAGTGCCGTGAATTTTTCTCATGACAGTGGATGGGTATTGACCGTCAAGAGCCTTTTCTCTCAATGTCTTTGTGCTTAGGCCAATTTCTTCCGCAGCCTTTTTAAGCGTGACAATAGCAATTTGAGATCTACTCATTGTTCAGACCTATATAGCTTGTTATGTCTTTGGGCGTAACCACCAAAAAGATTTGATTTTGGTGGTTGATAGCGTCATTTCTTCCCTTGACCAACGTAGGGATTGAAATTTATATTTTTGCGCCCGCCTTTACTGGCATCACTGTTATTGAAGAAATAAACCGAGGTCGCACACTCTTCATCGCGCATAATGGCGGCGAGTTCTTGCTGGAACTGCATATCACTCATGCGTTTTAGTTGATTAGGCCGTTTAGGTTCGGTGGTTCGTGGTTTAGTGCCAACTGGTCGCAGAGCCATAATACCTTCCACGGCTTTTTGGATTTGTTCTTGGCTCATCATGTCAACTCCTTATATGACAGCACAGCATCTGCATCACGAGCAAACATAGTGAGAAACTCAGGAGATAAGGAGATGTTGGCTGGGCATTCACGACTTACCCCCCAGCCATGCTGTATATTTTCTGCTTTCACCAGAGTGAGATTGCGCACCAAGCATTTCAGCTGGTGGCTGTAATAGGGTTCCGAAGTGGTGACCTTTCCGTACTGGGTATCAATGGTTGCCGCCATGGATAATTTCCTCGCAAGATGCGCCCCCCGAAGAGAGGGCGCTGATGGTTAATTAAGAAGAGAACGAGCCGATAAACGTTGCGATAGCTATGCTTTCATCAACAAAATGCTTACAGAGTTTCTCTTTAAACTCTTCACTCATTTCTTCTTCGTGCTGTTCTAGCTTTTTGATACGTAGAACTAAGGTTTCATTGCCGATGGTGCTCATTCGTAGTTCGAACGTGCGATCATCTAAGCCCACATAAGGTTCACAAGTGAATTTAAAGACAGCAGGCATTGGAAACTCGTCTTTAGTGCGAACAGCAATAGATTCATATTCTGATTGGTGGTGACTAAAATCATCTACATTTGACTCTCGCCCTGCTTTCGCTTCAAATTTCATATTACGTACTGCTGCGGAAGCCACAGGATTACCAATAAGCTCGCCGTCAGTTGCAAACACTTGAATAAAATCGCTGTAATCTTCGATCCATTCTGCGAGTTTTTTCTGAGGTAAGCGGTCACCGTTAATTTCTAGTAACGCTCGGTAAGCGGCTGTTTTACGTAGTGTTAGTTTTGCTTGGTGTTTGCAATGCCCGGGTAACGCCATAGTTCCCACATCAAAAATGGTTACTGCTGCCATACGATCTGCATTAATGAAGCATTGATTGCCTTCGATTTGGTACTCCTCATGGTAACGAACAAATTCATCAATATTGCTGGTTTCCATCACACCACGAAACTGATTGCGGGTAGGCATATATTTTTCTAAGTCGTGTACGTTGAACGACTCGGGCAGCGCAGCAATAGGAAACGAAGCCTTGAGTAATTGGCCCAAAAACTCTTTTGCGTTTCCGGATTCTTGGATCTGTTGAATGGCTGATTTATCCATAGTCATAGCTATTTCTCTTGAGTTTGTTTGATAAATGAATTAACGAATTTCGCGCAGTTTGGAATCTTCTATGATCAACTGACCGCGTATATCTTCTTTAGGGCGGTCGTAGGTAAGTTTGCCGCCTTTGCCTACGTACGCGATTGAGGTGTATTGAAAGTCTTCAGATTTGGTACCAAAGCCAGTTTTGGGTTCTTTCACTGACATATTGACGGTAATTTCAACCATCTCATTGTTAGTTCCCATTGGCTTGAGCTTTAGATCCATCTTAACGTTGCCTTGTTTGTCGCTGTAAGAAACAGCACGAGCTACGTTCGATAGGGCTAAACCAACCACGTTGGAGATCACTCCGCCGTCAAGGTCTTGCATCAGTTTGGGGAAGTTGGTGGTACGGTCCTCAAGGCTGAGGTTTCCCGCTTCTGGTTTGGACATGTGTTTTCCTCGCTGGTGGGTAAGTTCTGATGAACCAAATGTACCACAAGTTCATTTGTTGTAAAGAACTAAAAGTACATTTTGTTGCGAGGGGTATAAAAAAACCGCTATTAAAGCGGCTAAGACATAGTCGTGAATTTTTATTAGTTTGCCTTGCTTGAAAGCATTTCTTTAAGGCTATCAATATTTTTATTGTGTTTGTAGGTGCAGTGATCACCAATAGCGATTGCGAGAATCCAGCATACAACGGGACCAATGAAAGTTGGCGCACTTACCAGTGCTATCAGGGTTAAAACAATACCTCCCGCGATAGTGGAGTAGAACGCGCCTAACGGACCAAAAAGTATCGTTAGTACTAAGGATGTAATTCTTGATTTTGGTGTGATATTCATTGAGTAAATCCCTTTAATAACCGAGCCTACGTGAAGTGTTATAACGTGATGATTTTAATCCCGAAAATTTCTAATGAGCTTATAAGTGATACTAGTATTATTTGCATCGATAACCTCTAACAGCGCGCCTTTGTAACCAATTACATTTGATTCAGACAAATCATACTCAGCTTCGTTATTAAACGCTGGCCGCGCTGAGTTGTTGCTAAACTCACGGTAACTAATATTTACCTTATTTCCAATTTTACCACTGTAAATCAAAGTTTGCTGAAAGCTGTCTTGGAACGAGGAGGCTTGCTTTGTAATTGAGAATTTTCCTTCGCCTTCAATACAAGATTTAGCTCCAAATATAGTGACAACACAGACCTCAGTAGTATTCCCGTTGGCAACCGATAGGGCCTTATATGGATCAGCTAATATTGATTTTACAACCCCAATTGGGGAATAAAAGGTTTGTTTTTGATCATAACCGATTTGTGCATAAGTGCTTGGTGGAATGTCATAAGCTAGACTTTCCATTATCTGAGTTACTTTCAATACATCCATTTCTGCCATTGTACCTTTACTGACCAAATGATCTCCGATGTATGCTGTAATTTCTTGGCCTATAGCGGGATAGTCGACTCTTCTTACGTTGATATCCGGTGAACCATTGTATTGAACAGAAGTACAACCGGTGGCAAATACCGCAAGTATTGTTGACGTTATTTTTAATTTCATATTATCTTTATTCCCTGAATATCGTATTGATTTATCTATTCGTTGCCTTCGGCTCAGTGCTCTTGGTTATATCCAATCACAACATTAAAGAATACCAGAACACACGACCAATAATCGTGACATTTTGAGCTATCACTTATACTTCGGTGTATTTACAAGGTGGACATTCTAAATCATTGAAGAGGTAAATTCTGAGGTCACTACTAGGGAACAGGCATATTTTTTGATAAAAGGGGCCAAAAAATCGCTCTGGCATTGAATTCGAGATCAACGGTGATTGCAAATGTAGGTCTCGAAAAGCACGATTTGGGATGGCCTCTAGCTATGTATTTGTACGTAAGGTCGTGTTTTGTAAAGAGCTAAACATATATTTAATTGCGAGGCAGACGATAAGATAAAGTTATTTAGTTATGGTTAATCTTTGGGTTTGCGTAGTGATGTTTGAAAATCATCGTACCATTTTGCAACTTTGAGAATAGCGAAGACAGCTGCTATAGCCGTTAACAAGGCATAAATGAAAAGGAAATATGCAAAAAATGCGTAAAATCTAGCTCCTATTACCATGTATAAATTAGTAATTACAACATCACTATAGCTGCTTGCTAAAATCGCAAGAAGTAAAGATAAAAGCTGTAATAGTACAAAATGGGTAAAGGTTGCATTAACTTCCATGTAGGGAGATATCTCATCGTCCTCGTCAGTCCCAGCGATTAAACTCTTAAAACGTTCATCACCAATTGCCACCCACATAGCAAAACCACCTAGAGTAAACCCCAAAACGCTAGGAATAACGGAAATTACCTGTTGATACCATTTACTTTCAATAGGATACCAAGAGTTGTACATCAAAAAAGTTAGGCATATCGCCATCCAAAAATACCGGCTGGAAAGCAGTGCTGACCACCCTCCGTATGCTAACCAGTACTCTTTGAATGGAGAAGTATTACTCATTTTGTATCCAGTCTCTAATTTTTTGAATGATTTTTGGAGCCTTAATCTTTATTTGGCTAAATGCGTCGGTTGTTTCTGGGTTATAGACGACTGTTTCAAAGAAATGATGCGCTTTTGTTGAAAGGGTTTCAACTCTGTTGCTCTCGATATTCACCACTTTAGCTTCAACAAAACCATTCTTAGCCGCAACTTTTGCAATGATTTTCTCTTCTTCATCCAATTGAAGTGTTTCACCTTTTGGTGGAACCAAAGTTGTTTCTTGGCGCTCAGCATTCAGTCTTTGTAAACGTTTTTTGAATTTTGCTTCAGCCGACTTTACATCATCAGGGTTGGGGCGAGTGATTAGCATGCTAAAGTAAGAAATGGTTTGGTTATTAAGAATCTCATCAACTTTATTGATTGCAGGAATAATGTGAATATGGACTTTTCCATATTTATCAAATAATTCAGGATTGTTTAGTAAATTTGAAAGGGTTTTTTGTGCAAAACTAGGAGGAAATGATTTGTTGTCATATGACTGCTCAAAAATTAATGAGTGGCTATCTGGATAAAAGATGAAAGAAAATCTAGACATGTTCGGTTTCAAATGTTCTGGGAGTTCTTTTATCTTTTTTAGTTCATCTTCACTAGCAGCTTCTTTGCTAACAATGTTATACCATTCCGAGTTCTTATCTATCTCGGTGTACTTGATAAACTCCCCGCTAATTGGGCCCGTTCCTTTTTTTTCCCTATCAATTTTATGAACAAAAGATATATTTGCGTACGTATCCCCCCTTAACTTTACGGGGCGATCCAACTTTTCCGCTTGGCGAAACAATGTTAAGTACTTTTTGGGTGAGTGTGGATGAATGACAATGCTTAGAGCACCCAAACGAAAGGTTTTATGCGCCATTTTTATTCCTTATTCCTTTAGATCGCGTTATAGCAACACCGAATACCAGAACACACGGCCAACAATCGTGATTTGCTGTTCTAATACTTGTGCTTCAGTATATTCCCTTGGTGGATATTCTAGCTCGTTGAAGCTGTAAATTCTGAGGCCACCGCCAGGTAACCGGTACAGTTTCTTGATAAAAAGCTCACCATTGTGGTTGATAGCAAAAAGCTTTCCGTCCACCAGCGTTTTATTACCGCAGTCAATACCCACAGTTGAATTATCTGGTAGTACGGGCTCCATGCTGTCGCCTTTTACCGAAACACATTTAGCATTTGCGGGGTCTACGTTATATCGGCGCAGCGTCGATTTAGCAAAACGTAGGCGGTAACCCTTGTCTTGCTCGGTATCACAAATAAATCCATTACCTGCTGACAGCCGCACATCTGATAAAAACGGAATGGCGACCTCATCATCGCCCAGCGGCGTTTTGCTGTCCCAAACTTGCATATTTCCAATTAGTTCAGCGTTTCCTTTTGCTTCGAGTTTTTCTTCTCCAAGTTGGAGCCATGATAAGCTCACACCAAGGGTATGAGCTAGCTCTGTCATTTTATCAGGGCGAGGCATCGACTCAGCATTTAGCCACTTGCTAACAGCTTTAGGTGTAATGCCAAGCTTTCTAGCGAGTATGACGCCTCTTCCGTGTTCTTCTATCCCAGCGTTTGAACAGGCCTGTGCAAGCCGACGGGAGAATTCTAATCGCACATTATCAATATGAACCATAGGTTCAATCATAATACCTCTTGCCTGTACTTTCAGTTCTGTTGTAACATGTACTTAAAGTTCATTTTTGAGTTGAGACATATGTTGAGAGAAGCCATTACATCTATTGGTGTACAGAAAATTTCCGAAGAGTGTCACGTCAGCGTTCGTGCTGTTTATAAATGGTGCGAGAAAGGCGTTCTGCCTCGCACCGAGTACACAGGTGAAACCAATTATGCAGAGACAATCGAAGCTCTATCAAACGGTGACTACAAAAAGGAACAACTTCTGGGCATCCCTAGATAAGTTGATTGTTGCAAAACCTAGAGCTTTAAGTAACTACCAACATAAGGAGTAAATGGTGAATAAGAAAGAAATGGTTAACCGAACCATTGCAGGCATCACCGGAGGAAAAGAAGCAGTTGCAGCGATGCTGGGTATGTCCGTCGATAGTTTCAATAACCACCTGTACGAAAAGAAAGGCTCACGTTTCTTCAGTGTTGATGAGCTGGTGGAAATGGCGGATTTAACTAATACCCCATACGTTGCTGAGTATTTTGCTCGCCGTGTCCATTGCCTTGTTGTCGAGTGCCCTAGCGCTGCTGAGCTAGATAGCGTGGATATGTTTGATTGTCATTTACACCTCAATGCGGTGAAAGGTTTGTTAGACCAAACCATTGAAGAAGCAAAAGCAGATGGAGTATTTGATGCTAAGGAACGTAAAGCGATAGCGAAGCTAAAAGGGGAATACCAAGCGGCTTTTGAAGCTTTTATGTTGAAGATGGATGCCTTGTATTCAAAAGGTAACGGTAATTGATGGAAGTGATGCTCAATTAAAAATGCATGGGTATTTGCGCGGTATAACACTGAGGAAACTTACATGAGAACAGGGACATTTTGGGAAACGGTAAAACAGATGGCAATGATGACGACAAATACTTGTCGAGTTGCAGCGCATCAAGGGCAAAACACAACGATGTTTGAGCGTGAACAGATTCAATTATTAAAAGAGAAATGTGAGCGCCATTTGCGTGTTTTAGATGATGAAAGAGAGTTGGCTTTAAACCGCGGCAACGGTCTAAAGCCGAGTGAAAAACCTTGCGAGGAAATTTCACATACCACTTCGGAGAAGCAGTAATGATAAGCATAGCACTAAGAGCACGGATAGAGAACCACCAGTACCGCTGGTTTAAGGTGGAGAATGGGCTATTTATCGAAATCACTCATGATGAGCTGGCTGATCTGTATGAAGCGAAGCGTCTTTATGTCAAAGCGGTTTATGAGGGCGGAGCGATCTAATGTCGAATAGTGAATTGATTTTAGATAAACCCCTTACGGCTGATCAGTTAGTTAACCAAAGCTCTGGCTGTACTGAGTGGTACACCCCGTCGTGGCTAACATCGCTTTGCTCTGAATTGATGGGCGGAATTGATTTAGATCCTGCCTCTTGTGAAGTTGCTAATAAAACGGTTGGTGCAACGCGTTATTACACAAAAGCAGATGACGGGCTTAGTCGTGATTGGTTTGGCAATGTGTTTATGAATCATCCTTTCGGTAAGCCGGAACAGGCTTGCGTGAGAAGCAAAACCGATCGTTCACGTTTTCTTTGCAACAAAAAAAGATGCAAAGAAAGAGGCTACCACACGGAGCATTATGTTCCTGGCAATTCAGACTGGATCAACCGGTTTATTGAGCAGTATGAGGCGGATAAATTTCGTCGTGGCGTCGCACTCACTTTTGCAAGTACTTCGGAAGATTGGTTTAAGCCCTTGTATCAATTCCCAAGATGCTGGCTGTACAAGCGAGTTCATTTCCTTGATGCCAACGGTAATGAGGTGAAGGGAGCAACCAAAGGCTGCGTTCTAACTTTTGCGGGCATGGAGTTCGGAAAGATTGAGCGGATATTTTCTAAGTACGGCAAAGTTGATCGGGGGTAGATGATGGCTAAAGACAGAGAACTTATTGAAAAGTTAGAAGAAGCTGAAAATTTTATCAAAGCAATAAAACACGGTCTTGAGCGTAAAGTGAGAGACGAAACTCAGCTTGAAGTTATCAACATGGATGCAAAGGCGCTTGTTGATGTGAGCCAAGAGATTGAAATGATCACTCAGTATCTAGAGTCGATTGGGGTGGTGGCATGAGCGAACTGGAGAAAAATTTCAAAGCATCAGCAGTAATGGAATTTGTTGACATGATACGCGGTGCTTATGATTCAGGCTTTATCGACAATCATCCCACCATTTACGACATCTACCGCTCAGCTCAAATGCACGTCAAGGATCGCTACGGTGTTGACACTGATAATTGGGATGACGAGTTAGCTAAAGAAAGCCGCACTGATAATTTTGAAAATGCACTTAAGGCAATGAAGGGGGGGCAGAGTGATGTCTTTAGTTCATAACTATCAAGGTATTAAAGGGCTTCGTGCTATTGCTGAAAAGTTTGGTATTAATCCTTCCACGCTTCGTCATCGCGTTAACAAAAGAGGAATGGATATTGAACAGGCGTTGGGAATAAAACCCTACGTTAAACCGAAAAATACCATGGGTGTCCGTAAGCCGGACTTGTTATCCGATTTGTGGTGTTTGGCATTGAGTATTAACAGGGGAGCGAATCATGACTAGGTTATTTGAGGTGGTGCGTGAGCTTTCAGGCCACTCATCATCAATCAGCATTCCCCGACCATATATTAAGTTTTGCGAGGGTAATCATACCCACGCCGCTGTACTTTCTCAGCTTGTTTTCTGGTCTGGTACTAAATCAGATGGGGAATGGTTTTATAAATCTAATGACGAGTTAGGTGAGGAGCTTTGTCTTTCTTGTGATCAAGTTCGCTATGCTATTCGTCAGCTTAAAAAGCGTTTAGACGGCGTGATCATCAGTCGAGTCAAAAAAGCAAATGGAGTTCCGACTACTCATTATCAAATAGATGGCAATAAGCTGGTAGAACTTATGTTCCCCAGAAATGAGCAAGATTCCCAAATGGATTTGGGAAAATTACCAGAACCGAATCCAGTGGAAGAAAGTGAACACAATTCCCAAATGGAAACGGTAATTTTACCAGATGGAAGTGGAAATATTACCGAATCCAAACGGGAAAATTACCAGAACCTTGGAAGTGGTAATTTTACCGATTCCATTAACAGATCCAAACCAGATACTAACAAACAGATCATCCCCCTAAGCCCCCCTGAAGGGGAAGGCCAACAAGATATTAATTCTGTGGTTATGGATTCTTACAATGAAATCCTTGGGCAGCGGTTTGTATTTTGTAAAACACTCAACGACAAACGAAAGCGTTCGATTAAGAAGTTTGTATCTGAGTTGGAGTCGCTAGGTGTTGACTCTGTTGCTGATTACTTTCAAGCCTTTAACGCTTCTGCTGGTGATTTTTATGCTGGTGTGAACGATCGTGGTTGGCGAGCCAGTTTTGATTATGTTTTGCGTTCGGATGTGGTGGTTCGCGTGGTGGAGGGATCGCTGGGTGGCCAAGTTACCAGAAGCCTTTCTGATATCAACGATAGCACCGATTGGATTTATGACATGGACATGCCAGAGGGGTCACTATGAAAAGTGTTAGTCAACTTGCGACGGTTACCAATCTTCAGCGCTCAATGAATCAGCCTAAGAATCCTAATGTGGGCGTGAAATCTGATGAGACCGCTCGTCATGTGAATTTTATTTTTCGTGAATTATTGAGCGCATGTCCTGCGTGGAATGCTCGTTTTGAACGTAATCCCGCTGAGTTGAATGCCCTTAAACAATCGTATTTGAAAGGGCTGGTGGAGAATGGCTTATCTAGCATGGATGCTATTCAGAAAGGGATCCGCAACGCTCGTATGAGTGAAAGTGATTTTTTCCCTAGTGTGGGTAAGTTCATTAACTGGTGTCGTAATGATGATTTTATCCAGTGTTTTGAACGATTCATGCAAAACAACAAACCACAAAATCAATTTGAAAAACTGGTTTTTACTGATGCGGTGCATGCCAATGTGAAACGTAAAGCGATTGGCGATGACGAAAAAACCTTTAAGCGAATTTTTGATAAGTGGATTAAACGGTTTTCTGCTGGAGACATTCCACAGGATGTGCCCGCTCTTCCTCCACGTTCAGTTGTCATGCCTACGGACATAGCAAGAGAGCGTTGTGGTGTACCTAAACCAGAGCAGTTTCGTAAGGGGTCAGTGTTTGCTCGTATTGCTGAGCGGGCCCAAGGGGGAGTGCATGGTGAGTGAAAAAGATCTTATTGTGTTGATGAAAGCTCGCCGTAAGTTGTGGAGCCCTAGTGAACTTTGCGACGCGCTAGGAATGCATGTTTGTGAGCTTATTAGTTTGATAAAGAGAGCTCAGGTTAAAGGAGCGCCGCTTAAACATGTAAACAGTGCAGAAACAGCATATACCAGTAAATTTTGGTTGATAGAGGGATGAGTATGTTAGCGCAGTTTGAGTATCTTAAAGCGGTGGCGTCATGATCAGTCATTTAGAACAATTACTTTTAACCCATATTAAAGCGGTAAAACTCCAATTGCCCGAGGCTGAGTATCGGTTTCACCACAAGCGTAAATGGCGTTTTGACTTTGCTTATCCTGATTATCAATTAGCGATTGAAGTTGAAGGCGGTACGTGGACAACGGGGCGACATAACCGCGCAAAAGGCTATGAGTCGGATTGTGAAAAGTACAATACAGCAGCATTGATGGGATGGCGAGTTTTACGATTTACGGGAGACATGATAAAGCGAGGGGAGGCAATCAAAATGATAGAGGAGGCATTGGGTTGAAGAAAATTTATATTGCAGGGCCAATGACTGGGTTGCCTGAATTTAATAAACCTCAATTTTTTAAAGCAGAGTTTAAGTTGAAGTGCGAGAACTATACCGTCCTTAATCCCGCCATTCTCCCTGATGGGTTGGAGCATCATGAATATATGGAGATTTGCCTTCCGATGGTACGTGTTTCTGATGCTGTTTATATGCTGAAAGGATGGGAGAGATCGAGAGGGGCAAATATGGAACATGATTACGCAATGGATATAGGGCTAGAGGTCATTTACGAATGTTAGTGCTACAGCCTTTTTTGCAAGCCGATCTTGGTATTGTGATGTTTAAGCCCGGTAAAACGTTACTTTCTGAGTTAGTAAAAATGAGCCAAGGTAACCGGCTGGTAGTTATGCCATTACCGGACGAGCTTGTTAACGTACCAAGCGGAAAACTCAATAAGCCATTGTTATCATCTGGTGATAAGTCATTAGTAAAAGATCACCGACTTGCCGAATTTTTCATACATCAAGAAGTGCAAAAGCGACTAGGGGGATTCAATTACTGGCTTGAGCGTATCCCTCACTGTCAGCTTTCGGATGATGGTTATTGTGATAAGAACCTGACCACGCTTAATCTTGACGTTGGAGGCGTTCGTCTCTGCTGGCACCACGACAATCATGAGAGAGCTATACCAACAGAACGATGCCAAGAAATAGCAAAGAGAAACGTAATGCTATGGGCAATGGAGAGGATTTGCTATCAACTTAAATTAGAGCAAGGGCATATCCTGACGCTAGCAGAAGTTTGCTGGTGGAGTGTTGTTAATGCTGTGTATGAGTATTTACCACAGTCCATAGTTGATGAAATCTTTGGTGTTAAACCAAAAAAGACAACTGGTGAGTTAATTCGACGAGAAAGTGATGATCGCTACTATGTTGATAGCAAAGATCTACTGCGTGACAGAGTAAAGAAAGTCGAGCTAATCGTTGATGACGAACCACCAGCTCTGTATATGGCTAGACCAAAGGAATTGACTTGGCACTGTGAAAAATACCTTAAGTTTGTTCGATCACTACCTTGCGTTATCACAGGCAAAACAGTGGATGTTGTCGCTCATCATCTAATAGGACATGGCGAGGGAAAGGCAGGAGCGAAGGCTCATGATTTATTCACTATACCCCTGCATATTGATGAACACCGCCGCTTTCATGATGATCCTAAAAAATGGGAAGCTCAACATGGATCACAGTTGTTCTATGTAAAGCAGACGATAAAGAAAGCGTTGGATTTGGGGGCGCTATTGTGAGAGATAATTCCACAGTTTAGTGATGAGGATCGTGCTATATAAAAGCACATAGAATTAGCTTATACTGTTTTTTTATACAGCTTTGTAGTTAAGGTGGGTAAAACAATGGGGTTGGTTATTAATGTTGAGCGATGGGATATGGCTGCGGCTATCAGCATAGCTACCGAGGGTATTAGAGCTAAATACAATGCTGGTTCCGGTGGGGGTGGCTTTGGTGCTGCAGATAGAGAAATCGGTGCTAAGTTAGATGGAGCTAAAATTCTTGCTGTAATCGATCAGATGGAAATAACCGCGCAGCATTTAGCAGATTGGTGCTTGTTTGCTTATGCATCGCCCCTGTGGAATTCAACTGATAATAAAATCCGATTTCTGAAAACACTAATGAATGATTGGGCTGTACTCTCTTTGGAACAAGGCACAGTTATTCAGAAAAAAACTTTTGAGAGAATGGCTTGTCTTGCCTCTGTTGTTGCTGGTGCATTTGCTTTAGAGCAGATACAAGGAGTTTCAGTTATAAATACCGATAGGGGGCTAAGTTACCAGCCTAAGCTTACTCGTTCTTACCTGATACATTTGCTTGTTGAGCATGACCTCAAAAACGCTTCCGAGAGTGTTAGAAACTCGGAATTTGAAAGTAAGCGTAGACGATATTACCAGACGCATTGGGATGTTTGGCATTCAAATATTGAGGAGATGAGAAGTCTCTTGATGAATTATGATAAGTCCGCCCGTTTTCTTTTTAAGAAAACACTTGAAAAACAAAATGGGTCATATTAGTGTATGTATATCTAGTATGGATAAGTATACAGTTAACTAAGTAACCGCTTTAAAGGCGGTTTTTTGTGCCTACTATTTCTCGTTTAGCTCAGCATTTTTGCTGGGCTTTTTTATTGTCAAAACAAAATCCAAGGGCACTCCGGCAGGGGGTGAATATGCGTATGAATGAAAAAATCTCCAGTTCTCTGTCGTATGCGTGGGCGTGGTTCTGCGGTTTATTCGCATGGGTTCCTGGTATTTCGCCGGACTGGTGGACGGTAATTATTGGTGCTATTGGCATGGTGATAACCGCTGCGATTAACTGGTATTGGCAAGAAAAGCGGTTCAAAGAGGATTATAGCGACGAGCAAGCTAAATAATATAACGGATCCACTAATCGCGGAGGAGTCATGATCGATGCAAAGCACTTAACCACCTTAGTTGTGCGACCGACGTTGAAACAGTTGGGATTGCACAGCCGCGCAGCTGAACAGCTTATCGTTGGTACGATCTACCAAGAAAGCCACGCCAAATACTTAAAGCAGCTGGGCAATGGTCCGGCACTGGGTGTTATCCAAATGGAGCCGGCAACATACAAAGATATCTGGGACAACTACCTGACATATAAACGCAAGCTGGCGAATCAAATCACTGAACTGTCCAGTATGGCAAGCTTAGATGAAGATATGCGCCCGGATGTTACCCAATTGATCACCAACTTAGCGTTTGCGGTGGCCATGTGTCGTGTTCACTATCTTCGAAAAAAGCCCGCGTTACCGAAAGCCGGTGATATTGATGGCTTGGCCCAGTACTGGAAAGACCACTACAACACCCATTTGGGTGCGGGTACCGTTGACGAGTTCAAGAAGAATTTCCCGCTTGAGGTACTGAATTGTTAAGCAGGAACAGCAGCGCACCCGAACGGTGCATTA
Organism: Vibrio sp. 2017_1457_13; assembly: GCF_030851525.1. Taxonomy (NCBI): domain Bacteria; kingdom Pseudomonadati; phylum Pseudomonadota; class Gammaproteobacteria; order Vibrionales; family Vibrionaceae; genus Vibrio; species Vibrio sp. 2017_1457_13. Next base: position 367,151 of record NZ_VHTA01000002.1, on the reverse strand, counting down.
ACAGGGCGGTCATGATGGCTGCCTTTTCTATATATAGAGGAGTAAAGCCGACATGAAATATCTGTTTATGGTGGCGTTCTTTCTGATCGCCCCCACAGTCCTAGCTAATGGAGTTTCTCCGGAAGTTCCGCCGATTGATTGGGTAACGTTGCTTGCTGTTCTGTTTGGTGAGCATGGTAAAACGATAGCGGCCTGGGTGTCTGTTGCCCTTGTTGTCTGGTCCCAAGTCCGCCAGCTTATCCCGCCACAGTGGATGGCTAAGTTACCAAACTGGTTGATCGATGTTCTTGAGTTCTTAGCCGCGAACAAAGGTAAGGCGGGCAATGAAGCATGGAACGACCCCAAACATATTAAGCGGGCAAAAACGACATGAATTTACCTGGCTGGTTAACCGTAATTCCCGCCCTGGTTAAACGGTTCATTAACGAGCTAGACCGCCGCCGCGTGGAAGCAAAACGAATACGCCGAGAGGATCGACTTAATGAGATTAAAGAGGACCCAACGGCTAGTCATGCTGATCGGTTCGGCCCTAGTGCTGGCCGCGTGTCAATCAACCCCGATGATAGCAACACCTGATTATGTGGATTGTAAGCCAACGCCCCCACAGCTTGAGTGGTACGAAGTGGACGGTGGCGGTATCTACTATCCGCAAAGGTCAGTAATCAATATGCAGTTGTATATCGAGGACTTAAATAGCTGCATTGACTATCACCAAGCTAATCCTGGCTAGGTTTCAACTATCCGGTAATTCCAGATAGTTGCCGAGTGTTGTTACTGGCTGCACTTGTTATCAGTTAAGTCAGCATGTGATCGCAACGAATCCCGCATGTGTCCAATAGGAAGGGATAAGGATCGGTTAGCGCCCGATAGTGCATAAGTTAGCTACAAGAAAAGTGACCCAAGGCTACTGGCTGCCTTAAAGCCAGTTCTAACACCGCCAAAGACAAAGAATGCTAGTGACTTGCGACGTCGTCGAGCGTTGCCAGGCTTCGGCCATTAAACAGCAGTGCCTACGGCGGTGACCCTTTTTAAATATCCTTTGTGTATTTAGTGAGTATTCAAAGGATATTTTGTTATGTCTCCACGAACCCCTAAGCTTTGTCGCCATCCCCATTGTGGTGGCCTGACTAATGACAAGAGTGGTTACTGTGACAAGCATCGTCACACCGGTTGGGAAATGCACCAAGCAGGACGCAGCCGCCATCAGCGTGGCTATGGCAGTGATTGGGATAAGCTCCGAACCAGAATACTGAGACGAGATAAGTACCTATGCCAATGCTGCTTACGTGGTGGTCGCGCTGTTCCGGCTTGTGATGTGGACCATATCATAGCCAAGGAACATGGCGGAACGGATGAAGATAGCAACTTGGAGGCGTTATGTCGGCCATGCCACAAAGCGAAAACTGCACGAGAAAGAACGAAAACACCCATTCGAAACAGCAAATAATGATCGTTTTGCAGATCAAATGGGCGTTTTGGGTACCAATTTACTTAAAAACTTTGGTGTTGTTTTGCCGAACCTTTGGCACATAACCAGACCCTCTCAAGGTCGCACAGACAGCACGAAAAGGTATCAAGGTGATGCTACCTCAATCCTATAATCAAAAAGGCTTCAAGGCGGTTTTAGTTCGCTTGTTGTTCCCGTTCTCAGACCATGGGGGGTGGGGTAAATCTCTACGACCTTTTCGATAGGTACCGCAGCCCCAAGTAAATTTTTATGTGCAATAAATAAGGATCTTTTTTTTACAGCTAGATCCTTGTTGTGACACGTCACTAAAGATGAGGTTTTAAAATGACGAGAGCAGCAGGCGGTGGCCGAAAAAGCGGCAAATCTACGCTGCCATCAGCCCCCGCTCACGAAGCTATGACTAAAGCACCGCCTCCCGATGAGTTACGAGATGATAACGCGGTGGCTATCTGGAAAACGCAAGCCAAAGTCTTAATCGAGCGACGCATTTTAACTGTCGACCATCTGCCGCTTCTCATGGCGTATTGCAATAGTTTTTCTTTATATCTTGAAGCTGAGAAAGCCATTAGTGAAGCCGGTATGACCGTTAACAGTGCCCTAGGTGGTCCTAAAAAAAATCCCGTGGTCAATGTTCGTCAAGATGCGCTTTCTGCTCTCGTGCGCATTGGTAGCTTGCTTGGTTTAGATCCGCTGTCCATGCGTCGAATGGCCGGAGGGGGTGGTGGAGATAAGAGCGACGAAAACGAATTCGCTGAATTCTTACCATCGAGGTGATTTATGTCGAGATGATTTATGGCTAAGTATCCGAACGTAAGTGCCGCAGCGAAGTACGCACGGGACATTGTTAGCGGTCGGATCATTGCTTGTAAATACGCTATCCAAGCGTGTCAACGCCATTTGGACGACCTCGAAAAGAGCAAAGACAAAGCGTATCCGTATCGCTTCAACAAAGACAAAGCTGAGGGCGTTTGTAGATTTATACAGCTCTTACCGCACACCAAAGGTAAATGGGCAAAAAAGCCATTAAAAGACCGGCGCATTAAGTTAGAGCCCTGGCAATTGTTCATTCATGCCGTTCTCTATGGTTGGGAACGAAAGAGGGATAAGCGTCGCCGCTTCAGAGTGGCTTACGTCGAAGTGCCACGAAAGAACGGAAAAAGCATCATCGCCGCGGGCAATGGTCTCTGGATGTTTGCGGCAGATAACGAATACGGCGCAGAGGTTTACTGTGGCGCAACCACAGAGAAACAGGCTTGGGAGGTATTTAAACCAGCGAAGAAGATGGCCGAAGCACTGCCAAACCTTCGTCGTTCGTTCATGATTGACGTCATGGCCAAGAAAATGGAACGGCCAGACGGCAGCATTTTCGAACCGGTGATCGGTGACCCTGGCGACGGTTCAAGCCCACATTGCGCAATCGTCGATGAGTATCACGAGCATGATGGTCCCGAACTGTATGACACCATGTCAACAGGTATGGGGGCACGTGAACAACCGCTCATCTTTGTGATCACCACTTCGGGCTACAACATAGCTGGCCCTTGTAAAGACTTGCACGACGATGTCGTAAAAATCTTAGAAGGCACGACCGATGACGACGAGATCTTTGGCATCATCTACACCATTGATGAAGACGACGATTGGACAGACCCCGCCGTTCTGGCCAAAGCTAACCCTAACCTGGGCGTATCCGTGGATGAAGATTGGCTGCGCAGTCAACAAATGCGCGCTATTCGTAACCCGCGCTATGCCAATACGTTCAAAACAAAACACCTTAATCGATGGGTGTCCGCATCACTTGCTTTCTTCAATATGGAAGATTGGAAAGCTGCCGAAGATACCAGCCTATTGATAGAGGATTTCAAAGACAGCTCATGTTGGTTGTCGCTAGACTTGGCATCAAAGATTGATATATGTAGCCAGATCATGCTGTTTACTCGGAAGGATGACAAAGGACAGCTTCATTTTTACATCTTCTCCAAGCATTATCTGCCGGAAGATACGGTATTCGACCCCGACACTAAGAATCGCAAGGTTTACCAAAAGTGGGTAAGTACGCCTTGGCCAAACAGTGGCGGCAGTGCGCTGATCTCCACTGACGGGGCCGAGGTGGATTTCAACGAGATTGGGGAAGATATTCAGAACTTTTCTGATGAGTTTGAAGTGCGCGAAGTACCCCACGATCCGTGGGGTTCCACCCAGCTTGCGCAAGAGCTTACGGCGGCGGGAATTACCGCCGTCAAAGTACCGCAAACCACGGCACACCTATCACCGGGCATGATTGAACTTGAAGCCGCCTTAAAAGCAGGGCGTGTTCACCATGACGGAAATCCAGTGCTCACCTGGATGATGAGCAACGTTGTCAGCAAGCCAGATGCCAATGAAAACCACTTTCCACGCAAAGACAAACCAGACCAGAAAATTGATGGTGCGGTGGCGTTGATTATGGCGGTTTATCGCGCGCACTTGGCAACGGAAACCTTTGACCCATACGACGATCTAGATGATGAGGATTTATACCTGTGACATACATACTCAACCTGATCGGCCTCGCAGGTTTTGCCGCGTTGCTGAGTGGGGTTTATCTCAAATTCGGGTTGTCGGCTACCTTAATGTTTGGCGGATCCATGCTGTTGATTTTTGCCTTATTGGCATTAAGAAAACTAGGGAGTCGCCATGCTTGATTTGTTGTTTGAAAGCCGCTCAAATCCAGAAGACCCATCCGTCCCGTTGTCTGAGCTCGATCCAGCTGATTGGGGAGTGGGCTCAGGTGTTAGTGTGGAATCCGCGATGGGCTTGTCTGCGGTCTATTCCTGTATTGGTGTTCTTGGTCGCTCTATGGGCCAGTTGCCATTGCATGTGATGCGCCGTAATGAAAATGGCTTCGTTTCTCGTGCCACGGATCACCCTGTTTACTATCTGCTACATGATGAGCCAAATCCCTTTCAAACTAGTTATGACTGGCGAGAATCAGGTATGGTTCATGTGAGCGGCTGGGGTAATCATTACACCGAAATCGTGCGTCATCCTCGTTCGGGGGAAGTGCGCGAACTTGGTTTGATTAGACCTTGGGAATCCAACTTAGTCAAAACCCATTCAGGACGTTACACCTATGCCGTTACTGGTGACGACGCACGTGGGCGAGCAGTCAGTCCTGAAGATATGATCCACATAAAAGCGATTGGTTCAGATGGCAAAGTAGGGAAAAGTCCAATCACCCAGTGTCGGGAATCCTTTGCGTTAGGCCTAGAAACCCAAGGTTATGGCAACCAATTCTTTCGAAGCGGGGGCAAGCCAACGGGTATTGTCTCTGTCAAATCGCAACTAGAGAAATCGAGCTGGGATCGATTGCTCGACCGCTGGCGAAAGTCGAAAGCAGAGATGCAAAGTAACGACAATAAAACGTTGTTCTTACCATCTGAGCTCGCATATCAGTCGATCACCATTCCGCCAGAAGATGCACAGTTCTTAGAAACTCGCAAATTCAGTCGTTCTGAAGTAGCGGGTATTTACAACGTGCCGGCACACATGATTAACGACCTGGAAAAAGCCACCTTTTCCAACATTTCAGAGCAAGCCATTCAGTTCGTTCGTCACACTATGATCCCGTGGGTCGTGAAGTGGGAGCAGGAGCTCAACCGGAAACTATTCACTGAGCAAGAACGACGGGCTGGGTATTACGTCAAGTTCAACCTAAACGGTCTATTACGCGGTACCGCCCAAGAACGCGCTGAATTCTATTCGAAAGCCATTCGTGATGGCTGGATGACCCGCAACCAAGTACGAGAACTGGAAGATATGAACCAAGCCGATGGTTTGGATACTTATCTGCTCAGCGCCGATCTTCAAACAAAAGAGGCCAAACCTAATGAGTAAAAACCTCAATGAGATTTTTATCCGCAGTGATGAAATCAAAGTTGAAAAACGGGAGGACGGAGAGGGGCCACGTATCGTCGGGTACGCGGCCAAGTTCAACACTCGCAGTAACAACCTCGGCGGTTTTGTCGAAGTGATCGCCCCTGGTGCGTTTGATGACGTTTTGGACGATGACGTTCGCGCCCTGTTTAACCATGACCGAAATTTTGTCCTAGGCCGAACCAAAGCGGGTACGCTCACACTGACCGTTGATGAGGTTGGTTTGCGTTACGAGATCACCCCGCCAGACACCCAAACGGTGCGAGACATGGTGATCGAACCAATGGACCGTGGCGACGTCAGCCAAAGCTCGTTTGCGTTTCGTTTACCTTCAGACGGATATCGATGGGATGAGGATGATGATGGGGTATATGTCCGCACCATCACTCGCGTTTCAAAACTGTTGGATGTCAGCCCAGTGACCTATCCAGCTTACAACGACACCGAAGCCAGTACCCGAGCCCTTGAAGAAGCGCGCGCGGCTTGTACTGACGACAGTGAAGAACAGCGCCAATTGGCGCAGCATCAAGAGCAGCAGTACCGCGATCGGTTGTTGCAAACCCTGTAAAACCTTTCATTACTCAAACCGGAGAAAGTTGAATGAAATACCATGAAATGAAGAAAAAACGTGACACGATCGCGCGTCAAATGCGTGAGTTAAACGATAAGGCGAAAGATGAAAAACGCGCGTTCACGGATGATGAAACCACTCAATGGCGAGACATGACGTCAGAGCTGGAAAGCTTAGATTCACAAATTGAACGTGAAGACCAGCTTCGAGAACAAGATGAGCGATTTGTTCGTGATGATAACAATAATACGCCAAACAACCCTGAAGAATCACCAACCGAGCTGCGCCAAGCCGAAGCTTTTACCAATTATTTGCGCCATGGTTTTGCTGAGCTATCGCAAGAAGACAAGGCCCAGCTTCGTGCTCTAGGTACGACAGCTGGTACGACTGGCGGCTTTACCGTACCAAAAACCTTTGTAAATAGAGTGGTTGAAAGTATGGCGGTGTACGGTGGCATTGCTAACGTTTGTCAGGTCATTACAACTCAAGATGGTCGTTCTATGCCTTGGGCTGTGTCCGATGGTCGAACTGAAATTGGTGAAATGCTGGCAGAAAACCAAGAAGCAGGAAAAGGGGATCCGACATTCAGTCAAGTTGAGATTGGCGCAAAGAAAGGCAGCTCTAAAATCGTATTGGTATCGAATGAGCTATTGCAAGACAGCATGATTGATGTCGATGCGTTTGTGGCGCGTCGTATCGGTCAGCGCTTAGGTCGTCTGGAAGCGAGCCAAATCATTACTGGGGATGGTCTTGGCAATAACTTAAATGGCTTGAACAAACAGGTGCAATTAAAACATGAAGCGGCGGCACTCTCTGGCGTATCCTACGCTGATTTGATTAACCTCAAGCACAAAGTGGATCCAGCTTATCGTAACGGCCCAAATACGCGTTGGGCATTCAACGACGACACATTCAAAGGCTTCAAGCTGATGAATGATTCCAATGGCCGTCCGCTATGGTTGCCAGCGATTGCCGGTGTTGCACCAGCCACCATTGATGGCGATCAATACGTGATCGACCAAGGCATCGCTAAAGCGGGCGCAAGCAATAAGTCCGTGTTCTATGGTGATTGGTTATCGGTCGTGCTACGCCGTGTGGCGTACATGAACCTGCGCCGCTTGACCGAGCGTTACGCTGAATTCGATCAGATGGGCTTCATTGGCTTCCACCGCTTTGATGTACTGTTGGAAGACGTTGCAGCTATTGCCGCGCTAGAACACGCTGCGGCTTAATTATCACCCTCAGAATGAGCCCACCAAACGGTGGGCTTTTTCATGCAAGAAGGAATAGCCCATGACAACCACCAAAGCCAAAACGCCCGCTGCAAAAGCGAAAGAGAACACCAAAGATTCAGCAACAATCTCAGAAGTGAAAGCTCCAAGTGACGCCACCGCGCAAGAGGGAGCGACGTCAGAACCTTCTGTTCAACAAACTCAAACGCAAGGTGACGCTAAATCACCGAAAGATCCGGAACCAGAGTCTCAAGTTCAGCAGAGCCAAGAATCACCAACGCCGCCTGAAGCATCAACCGACGAAGTTCAAGTAAAGCTGAAAATGCCACTTTGGGATTCTCTAAAACAGCGTTCTTTCACGATTAACGATCTGTATCCATGCTCAGAGAAAGAGGCGCAGCGCCTTATTGAGAATGGTACGGCGGTAAAAGCCGATGCTTGATCTGGTTAAGGTAAAAAACCAGTGCAGTATCGATGACGACATCACCGAGCATGATCAGCAGCTTACTCTCTACTTGTCGGCGGCTAAGCGAGCCGTTGAGAACTACCTCAATCGTCCCGTCTACTGGACCCAAGAGGAAGTGCCGCAAGACCCAGAGTTAGTGCCAGAAAATGCTTTTGTGGCCAGAGAGGACACAGAACTGGCGGTGTTATTGTTAATTGGCCACTGGTTTGCGCATCGAGAAGCAGTGACAGAAAACAGCGTTAAAACCCTTCCTCTCGGCGTTAGTTTTCTGTTGGATTTTGATCGAGATATTAATCTGTGAGGGTGTATGCAAGCAGGCAAACTCAATCAACGAATCACCCTGTATCGCACTGCAACCGGTAAAAGCCCAAGCGGTGCACCCACGGTTGAACTCGTTAAGTCAGCCTCTCCTTGGGCAGAACTCATCGCAAACGCCAGCGGCCAAAACGCTGGCAACGACCGAGAGCGGCCCGAGAACACTTATCAATGGCGGTTGCGCTGGCGTGAAAATATCGAGCAAGACCACTGGCTGCACTGGCGTGGTCGCTGGATGAAAATCACTGGCGTCAACGATTCCGATCCTCGCCGCCAAGAGCTTATCCTTGACGCCGTTGCCAATCCAAAATCAAAACCGCCACCGATAAAGGGGGAGGAATAACGATGATAGAGAGTTGGGATGTATCTGGTTTGCAAGAGCTTGAAAAAGCCCTGACTGACATCGGCGAAAAGGCTGGCTTGCGCACCTTACGCAAGGCTAGTCGTGAAGCCATGGGCGGGGTGCAGTTCGCTATGGCCATGGGTGCTGGTTACGATAATGAATCGATGGAAGGTGAACACATGCGCGACAGCATCAAGATCACCACCAAAAAACTAGACAGCAAGTATGGCGGCAAAGATAACGCTCTGACTACTCGTGTCGGCCCGTCGAAAAAACATAGCCAAAAAGCCATCGCACAAGAATACGGAACAGCAAAACAAACCGCTGTGCCGTTTATGCGCCCAGCGCTATTTGAAAACCGTCACCGTGTAGTCAGTACATTCCGCACCGTACTGGCTATCGAAATTCAAAAAGCCATTAAGAAACAAGTAAAATGAATCTAGAGCAAGCCTTAAATGCCTGGTTAAGTGAATTAACTGGGCTGAAATGCTATTGGTTAAAGCGGCCAGATCACGCAGATAACGCCGTCGTCTATCGATGCATTTCGCCCGGCATCGTTGAAGCCAATCTAGCGAGCACGGGCATTCGTGAAGATAGCTATAGCATCACGATTTATCACCGCGATCCAGAAAAAGGAAAAGCACTCGCTGATGCTGTTTTTAAGCGTCTAGACAACTTCAATGGCGCGTTAAACCCCTTGACCGAAAATGAATATTACATCCAACTCATTACTTTTAGCGGCGGCTTTGATCAGTGGCTAAGCGGCGATGAGTACCAATTTAACCGAGACTTTGTCCTTTACCATTAAGGAATCGACATGACTGATATTAAAGACCCCGTTAAGTACGCCAGACTTCCTGCAGGAACCAAGGTTTATTGTGCCGAAATTGACACTCCTGAATCACGAAAGCTGCTTAAAGACATGAACGCTATTGGCACAACAGGCAAGAAATCCGGCTTTGTTGAAGTTGATCGGCTTATTGATGTCGAACCAAAGTTCATGGCGGACACTCCCGAAGCACCTGATAAAGAGTGGGTTCTGATTGACGATTCAACCGATGAGAATACAGCTTGGTTGCTTGAAAAAGCAGATCGAAACGAAGCGGTAATTATTTATGTTGAATTTCCAAATCGGCGCTGGGCTGAAATGGTCATTGCGCTTGGCGGATGGGAACTCAAAGAGTTGGAGAAAGGTAAGCCGATGATGCTGTCAGTTGCAGGCAAACAGAACAGCATTAAGCGCGGAATCATTGCAGAAAGTGGAGAATAACGACCCATGTCAATCAAACAAAAATTACTTACCCCAGCGCCAAAGCCTCCTGTTGAGCTTCAACTGTTACGCGAAACATTTCTTGCCCGCCGTCTGAGTGCTCATTTACTTGCGCATTACAATCAAGCGTTTGTTAAAGCGCGAACCTCAGACGATTCCGATGCCGCTGTGCAAGCGTCAGCATCATTAGTGCTTGATTCCATCATCGATGAAGATGGCCGACCACTCAGTGATTCGGTTTCACCGGACGAAATTATCAAGGTTTACGATCACGAAGATTTGAAAGATGCGGTCGACAAACTCATGAGCTTTAACTTCATGGGTGTTACGTCGGAAGCTGACGCAAAAAAAGATTAAAAGATGACCCTCTCCTGTTATTTTGCTTTGAGCTCGCCGAGCATATCGGCGGTGTCATTGACCCTTTTGTTATCTACAAAACGTTAGATAGCGAAACCTTGGCGCTTTGGCGCGCTTATTTGCAAATCAAATACGGACAAGACGATGATAGTTCACTGCTTGAACTGTCAGATCTTGACGCCCAAATAGCCGAGTGTGAAAGGATGATGATGTAATGTCCGATATAGCAAAACTAACCGTTGCGCTTTACGCAAACTCTGCGCAATTTGTCAGCGAATTAGAGAAATCGAAAAAGAAATCAAAAGACTGGTCTAGTTATGTTAGCAACTCTTTTGCTAGTGCTGCCAAAGCATCCGCCGGAGCAGCCACGGCAACCGTTGCGGCGCTAGGGCTCATCTATAAACAACAATCATCACTTATCGATCAAACTGCTAAGTTTGCTGACCGCATCGGTATTAGTACGGAAGCGCTCACGCAGTATCGTTATGCTAGCGAACTGACTGGCGTCGGCCAGCAGAAATTTGATACCGCGATGCAACGTATGACGCGCCGTATGTCTGAAGCTGCCCAAGGAACGGGGGCTGCTGCGGGGGCTATCAAAGAGCTAAATCTAACGGCTGCGGAGTTAAATCAGCTTACACCGGACCAGCAGCTCAAGCGCGTGGCTGATGCGATGCAAAACGTTGAGAGTCAGTCAGATCGTTTGCGACTCTCTGTTCAGCTTTTTGATACCGAAGGTGCAGCGATGGTTAACATGCTGGCGAACGGTTCCCAAGGCTTAAATGACATGGCCGCCGAAGCTGATCGGCTCGGCGTTACGCTGTCGCGTATCGATGCGGCAAAAATCGAGATGGCGAACGACTCGTTATTTAGAGTCAACTCTCTTACTAAAGCGCTAAAGCAAAATATTGCGATTGAGCTAGCGCCAGTAATGGCAGGGCTTGCTGATGAGTTCTTGGCAATGTCGACTCGATACGGCGGCATGAACAAGATGATCACCGATGGTCTTGGTATTATGGTAACGGGCGTTGGCTATCTTGCCGATGGCTGGCGAGGCGTAGAGCTTATCGTTAAGTCGCTCGAAGTTGCTGTGACTGGTTTTAAAATTGGTGCAATGATCAGTCTGCAAGCTGTTACTGATGGCGTTATCTCTCTTGGCGAGATGATCGTCAAAACTGTGATTTGGCCGCTGCAAGAGTCGCTCAACATAGCCGCAAGATTTAGCGATACAGCGGCAGAGATGGCGACCAGTTTGTATCAAATGACCAGCTTTCAAGCGCCGGAACTCTTCGACGCTGCCAGTGCAAACCAAGCCAAGTTAGATTTAAACCAAGCCATTTGGGAGCTGAAAACCCTTGCGAGCCAGCCATTGCCGTCGGAGGGTATCGAGGCCTGGTACCAAAACGCAAAACTCAAATTTGATCAGCTTGCGAAAGGCTACGCGGCAAGTGTTAACCAAAACTCGGGCATGCAATTACCAAGCATTGACGGAGAAGAGAAAGAAGATCGAGCTGTCCTCGCCTTTAAAAAAGCCAATGAGGAATTTGCACAGGACTGGCAACGTCGCATCGCAATTAATGCCGCTGGCGAGCAAGCTGACACTTTGCGCGAAGAGTTTGCTTATGAAGACAGAATGGCCAAGCTCGCCGATCACTTTACTGACGCTTACGCTGCGGCGAAAAACAATCATGTGCTGCAACAAGAGCTTGAAGAGCAATATTTCATGGGTCGTGAGGTGCTCTGGCAAGACCATCAAGATCGACTAAGTGAAATCGAAAAAGAATCAGCAAAAAAGCGCGCAGAGCATCAACAGCGTGTCGGCATGGAGCTGCTTGGTTTCACTCAGCAGCAAATGTCAATGACAACAGATATGCTAAAGAATGGTGGCCAAGAGTCAAGCAAGCTCTATAAAACTCTCTTTTTTGCACAAAAGGCAGCGGCTATCCCATCGATGATCGTTGCAACTAACGAGGCTTACACTAAAGCGCTAGCTGCTTTCCCCCTTACTCCTTACTACGCTGAATCGGTGCGCGCAATGGGGTACGCCAGTGTTGGCATTGCAGCAGGAACTGCGCTTGCTGGGATGTCTCACGACGGTTCAAGTGGCTTTGCAAATGGTCGAATTCCCAAAGAGGGAACGTGGTTGCTTGATCAAGGCCAGCGCGTACAAACCAGACCTGAAGCCGATAGAACGGATGCGCTTCACGCTGCAGTCATTCAGTTGGCGCAAAAAATCCAAGGTTCAGGAAGTTCGTCGGCGTCTAATTCTGGCGACATCCATCAACACTTCCAGTTTAGCGCACTTGATGCGCGGGGTATGGATGAGTTGATCCTCAACCACCGCTCAACCATCTATAACGCTGTGAAAATGGTGAAAAACGACATGGGAGAAAAATTCTGATGGGCTGGACTGATTACTGCAAAGAAGCCACGCTCGCGACGCACTATCCAACTCACAGCAATCAGTCCCCAAACTTGCATGTCAACATTGTTGATATGCAGAGCCATCGGTTTGAGCTGACTTATCGCTCAGTGAAGCTGGACCGCAACACAGAGCTAAATGATTTTTGGATGCTGGTTGAAGAGTTGCGCGGTGGTGCGGTGCCATTCAAATGGAAACCGCCGATTATCAGCAATATAGCTGGCGTTGGCGGCGTTGCCAGTTGCACGGAAACGGCCGCTGGAAGCTATGAAGTGGTTATCTACAGCGCGCCAGCTAATGCGCTTTTTTTGCAGCGCGGCGATCTTATTACGTTTGCGAATCACACAAAAGTGTATCGCGTGATGAACAACGTCAACACTAACAATGCAGGCATGGCTACCGTGAAACTTAACTGCCCACTGAAACGAGCGGTTAATAACACAGTGCTCAATGCCAACGGCGCTGAATTCACGCTGATTTTAAAACCCGGTTCGCGGCCTCAAGAGTTCAGCTTGAAAGCCGGAACTCGCTTTGTTGAATCCATTGAACTGTCATTTATCGAGCTGCTATGAAAATTTATCCTAAAGCCGTGCTGGATATGCTCGAATCAGGCATTATCCGGCGCGCTCACTTGCTCAGTTTTGAGCTAGATACTCCGTTTTATTTCACTGATGTTGGCTTTGATATCGAACATCAGGGCAAAAACTATCGCTCATCGGGCGAGTTCGTCGGCTTAGACTCGCTCAGTCGTCATGCTGAAATGCGCGTCGGCGAAGTGACGTTCTCGTTTGCCATGTCCAACGCTGCGATCACAGCAACCATCCTCGGCACTGACGTGTATAAGCGCCGCGTGAGCATTCATCGCGCCTACTTGTCGGAAAGCAACGAGATATTGCATTTAGAGTCAGTATGGCGGGGGTCAGTAACAGGCCGCTCAGATAACGACAAAGACGCAACAATCCAGCTCAAAGCCGCCTCGCGCTGGGCTGAATTTGAGCGCATTAATGCATGGCGAACTACATCTAAATCTCATCATCGTCGATTTCCTGATGATGATGCATTCAAACATGCTGCAAAAGCGGCAGAAACTATCTATTGGGCGGGTAAAGCAGGGGCTAACTGATGTTCGGTATTATTGTCGGTGTTATTTCTCTAATCGGTACTGCATATTCGTATCGCATGGCCAAAAAAGCGGCTAAGCAGCAAAACCAAGGTCGAGCTGGTATCGGCGTCAATCGCTTTGGTACCGATGAGCCGCTCACAGTGATTTATGGCACGCGTCGAGTTGCTCCTTGTTTAGTTTATCAAGCTGTCAAAGATGTGGTTGAAAAAGACGTCCCCAATGAAACGTACTACGGTATTTTAGTGTGGGGCATTGGCCCAGTTGAATCTATTGCTGATTTGCATTTTGACGATCTGCCCTACACGAAGTTTGGCTCGTTCGGTGGCGGCAATGGTCAGCGCATTGAGCACTGCCTCGGTCATAAAGACCAAGTTATGCCAGCGTGGTTTCGAAATGAAGCGCCAGATGACATGAAAGACATGCGCTTTTGTGGCGTTGCTGTAACTTACGTTAAGCTCGTCATGGATAAAGAGTACAAGCGATACCCACAAGGGAGGCCAGAGTTTAAAGCGACAATCACGGCAAGAAGTAGCAATCCGATTGAAGCTCTACGTGACTACTTTGCAAACAATGATTATGGTTGCGGTTTTAGTGAGCTAGACTGGGACGAACAGTTTAATACGACAATGCGTAATCTCTGCAACTCGGTTGTTGACGATCAGCGTTTGTTTGAATGTCATATTGCACTCGATACCGACGCTCCATTGATTGATAACGTCCGTGATCTACTCCAAACCTGTCGCGGCTATTTAATCGAAGGTCAAAATGGTCTGCGTGTTGAAATTGATCGTCAAAAAGACGCAGCAATGCACATCACTGAAAACATGCTGACATCGGGTATGAGCACAAGCTCTGTGAGCATTAATGAGCGTTATAACTCGGTCACCATTCGTTACCCAGATAAAGAAAACAACTATCAAAAAAATGAGGTCACGTTCCCAGTTCCCGGCGGTGAATTACATGATCAATGGTTGTCTGAAGATAACTACGTGCCGTTGACAAAAGAAGAAACCGTCGAAGGCATCGACAACTACAAATCAGCGTATCAATATGCTGAGGTGCTAGCGCGACAAAGCCGAAGCGGTATGACATTGAATGTGTCAGTAAACTTTTTTGTTGGCGAACAGCTTGAAGAAATGGACGTCGTCACGTTCGAGTCAAAGCTGCGCGGGTGGGAAGCAAAGCCCTTTTCTGTGCGCGAAATTGAGTACACCGAGCGCGACGTAAAGCTAAAGCTTGTCGAGTACCAAGACAGCAATTATTTGTGGCACCCTAAGCCGCCCAAGCCAGATTACCCAAACACTCAACTGCCGAACCCAAACCAAGTGGCCGCTCCTAGCGGCCTTTCTTTTGCGCGCTCGGAAAGCACGCAAAGCGTCGGTCGCCTGAGCTGGTCTTCGCCAGCAGGCTTTATCGAGGCCTACGATGTGCGCATCATGGGTAATGATGAAGTGATTTGGCAGCAAAACACTAAGCTGAATTTTATCGATGTACCGGTACTGCTCAGTGGTCGCTACACGTTTGCAGTTCGGTCGATTGGGGCCGTGGCTGCATCGGGCTGGTCTGTGCTGGACGCTGATATTACCGCACCGAGCGCGGAATTCGCGGTCGAAGTGGACGCGGGTAACACTTACGTGATTTTGCGGCCACGGTCGCAAAGCCTCGCGTGGGGTACTGAGTATGAGTTTTGGTTTGATGGCGAACTTCGAGGCCGTGGCGTTGCATGGCAGCTCGAAGGGCTTTCACCAGACACTGAGTACCAGTTTCAGGTTCGCGCTGTCAACGCCGTTGGCCAAAGCCGCTATCAAACCGTCACCGCTAAAACGACCAATGATGCCAGTGTGATCTTAGATATCATTGGCGATTCGCTTGACGAAAAGCTCAATCAATCGCTAGAAAGCGCAGTGAATCAAGCTACTGAGCGAGCAGAAGCATTAAATGATCGTCAAGACGAAGGTTTTGAAGCGTTACTGAGCGAACTCGAACAAACTCGGCAAAAAGTGGAGATTGAAAAAGAGAGCATTGCTAGTGCCTACGCAAAAAAAACGCTCAAACAGCACGCTGATGAACTTAATGCTTACGCTGAGAATTTGCTTGAGCTGTATGCTCATTTTGAAGATAACGAAGCATATATCAAGTCAGTTGAACGAGCGCTGTCTGATACAGATAAAGCGCTAGCAGAAGCGAAGCGAGAGCTGCACTCGGCAGTGGGAGAGAATGAATCGTATATTAAAGCAGTTGAAAAATCACTATCTGAGAGTGATCTTGCATTTGCTGAGATAGCGGAAGACTTGCTTGCAAAAACGGAAGAAAACAGCGGTCATATTTCAGAACTCAGTCGTGCTATTTCTGACACTGAAAACGCGTTAGCGGAAACGGCAACTTTGCTTCGCGCAGAAATAAAAAAAGGAGATGAGCAAACCCTTGCTCGCGCTAACGAATACACTAGAGCAGCCGTGGGCTACTGCATTGATAAAAATGGCAACATCACATCGCACACCAATGCTGTCGCTTGTGTCGCCGCCGGGCACTCTTGGCTAGACGGCCCACTTGCTGAGTTTATTCGAAATCTGCAAGTGAGCACAGGCTCAGGTACAGCAAGCGTGTCACAGATGGGTCAAGCCTTTGTTGACAGCGATGGCAACCTAGTTGCTAAGGGGTCAATGCTTACTGACGTCAATGGCAAAGTCTCCGGTTTTGTCAATCATCAAGACGGAAAAGTATCCGCCATTGATTTGATCGCAGACAGAACAAGAATTGGCACGATGATAAATGGTCGATTCAATCCATTGCTGAGCCTTGATACTTGGAGTCGAGAGCTTGTAATGAGAGGGCGAATGCAGCTTGGGGATGGCTTTACGATTGACTCTAAAGAGTCGGTACAAAAACTCTCTTCCCCTGGCTTGTATCAACTAACTCTGCGAGCCGGAACCTTTCCGTCAGATAGCGTTGCCACGGCTGACTTTGAGCAATATTTTGCGCGCAAACCGAATCAAGATGATCACTTGACGTACTTGAGCGCAAACGGCCAGGCATCATCGACCAAGCGTTACACAGGCTCCGGCTGGACAACTCCGGCTGCGATCATCCACGGCGACATGATGATTAGAGACAGCCTGAACGGTAATCGGATTACTGCGCGGACAGAGATATCCGCGCCACGCGTTATTGGTGGCACGGGCGACTTTACGGGCAAAGTGACAGCTAAAGATGGCTCGTTTATTGATAAAGTTGAAATTGGCTCTGCTGGCGGGTTTAGAGTCTTTATTCGCAAAGTCTCCAACCCTGGTCACAACGTGATTGTTGTGCAAAACCCCAGCGGTGATGTTGTTTTTGCGTTGCAAGGCAACGGACACATTTACTCGATTGGGGGTGGGCATTTAAACAACTTAACGATCGGGGAGGATTGCAACGTCCTTGGCCGCATACAAGCAAACCAGATAGTTGGAGATATAGTGTCAAGAGTTGGTAAACATTACATGTTTAGATCTTCGGGCTCCCAAGTGCCCAAATGGTCATGGGTTGATGTTGCTCGTGTCAGTATTGCGAGCTCAAGAAACTATGATCGAATCATGACGATATCTGACTTTGAAAATCGCGCGTCGGTCTACTTGCGGCACATTAACACTAGCACGACCGCTCAGCAGTTTAGGTACGAGTGGAGACTGGTTAACAAGTCCACTTCTAAGATTTACTTTTCTCGAACGGGGAGCTCTAGCTACGGAGGTCCGGGCAATAACGCACCCCACTATTTATCGCTAACCATTCCCAGCATCGAACTGAATATACCCGGCGGATCGAGTGAGCTAGATTACTACCTACAAATCAGACCTGTCAGCAGCGCCGCATCTTACATAAAGGTCAATTATGATCACGATAGCACGAAATTGGATCGTAAATTCACAGCGTCACTATATAAAAACAGTGGTGAACTTTATTAATTGTGGAGTTAATTAATGTGGACTAGAGCGAAAATAAAGCTCGAAAAAGACAATCGAGTAGCAATCATCATTTCAGGTTCAACATCGAAAATAAAGCCTTTCGATGCGCTGCTTTTGCGAGCAAATCAGCTGATAGAAATCGCAGAAGTGCATGCGCAAGAAATCGTACTGCGCGAACCTTGGCCGTCGCCTAGCGAAACACTAGACGCTAAAGTTATACCGACATCTGGAGACTTTAATCAAGCAGTGCGCGAGATTCGTCTGTTACGCGAAAATACCGCGAATAATATCAGTGCGCTAGAAGCATGGGGCACTCAAACTGGCACTGTCACGTTTAAAGGTGAAGACGGCGAAGAGCATACAGCAAGAACATTGCAGCAAATGGATGCAGATGCGTCTGCTATTTTTGCAAGCTTGGGCAGTGCGGCTAGTCGGGATGTGATGACGTCTCCTACGGATATGGAAACTCCAGATGCTCTAATGGCTCGAGGTGCGTTAGGGTTTGCTACATCGCCCAATTCAAACTTGCCGTATTTGGATAATTATAACGACACTAGCAAACTAATTAATGGTGCATCTTACGTAACAAATAGTCAAACGCTCGGAGAAGATAAACCATTTGATGGTGATGCCTGCGTTGTACGCGTTGAAAGATACGGTGCAAATGATGCAATAATGTTTGCTTGGCGTGGATTGAGAAATTCTAATGGTGGGGTGTTGTTTAGAACTTGGAGTAACATCAACGGTTACGAAAAATGGCAGCGATTTTATCACACCAATAATGCAGTAGGCGCGGTATCTCAATCAGGAGGAGCCCTCACTGGAGGTTTGATGGATTGGGGCGAAACTCCAAATGGAATGTTTTTTAGATATGCAAACGGTGAGCAGAGGTGTTACCACTGGTATATTATATCTGACAGTTTTCCTAGAAATACTCAAGTAAATATTGGCGCTTGGATGTTTCCGGCTCCGTTCATTAGCCACAAAGTATCAGTCCAGGTCAGCGTAGCTTTAGATGCAAGCACGGGAGGTAGGAGAGGACGGGTAGAGCTTGCAGGTTCAGGGCTAGAGTCTGACTTCCCATCTAGAACACGAAGCCCCTACATATTTGTAGTTTGTACTGATTCTCAGTACGACGCATCTCGCGCAAAAGTGATGATTGAAGCGGTTGGTAGATGGTACTAGGAGCAACAAGTGAAAATAATTTTAAATCCGTGTCCTGTGTGGCACACAACCAAAGTATCGGTAAACGGACTGGTTATTACAGTGGATGGCACAGATTACGATTTGTCTGTAATTCCGTTAGGAGGTCAAGCCGAAGCGGAAGAAGGTAGTCCGTTTATTGATATTGTTACTCGTGATTTAGTAAAGATTAATTACTGTTACGACTCGACAAAAGCAGAGCCAGTACAATCAACTGACTGGGCAGATTACACTTTTGAGGTTGAACAAGGAGAAGTTCCTTGCCCTATTCGCTGGCTACCTGATCCTGAAGATCCTTTATTTGAGGGTGATACCAATGACGTTTAAAAACATCAAAACAGCAGAAGATTTAGGGCGTGAAAAGCTCGAAGCGGAATCCGCAAGGATACGTTCATTGCGAGATAATAAGCTCAAAGATCTGGATAATTTTGCGATGAATCCACTTCGCTGGATGGAGTTATCAGAAGACGAAAGACAGGTGCTTGCGGAATATCGACGAATGTTGCTTGATGTGACAGACCAAGAGGGTTTTCCGTGCGATATTGATCTGCCAGTTGAGCCGGATTTGATGAGCGTTTAAATATGTATCCTAATATAGCCCCATTTTAGCCCCACAAACAAAAGTCTGAAATGTAACTTGTTGATTAATTTAATCTAAATAAGGCTTGTTCCTGAGATGTTCGAAACGTGGTACAAGATGGCGAGTCTTATTCAATCGGGCTTAGATTTAACCCCAATCATCACTCACCATTTCAAGGTCGATGATTTCCAACAGGGTTTCGATGCCATGCGCAGCGGGGCTTCCGGCAAAGTGATTCTTGATTGGCAAGCGTAAATTTTCTTGGGTAATTTTATCCCGTATCAACTAAAAAGGAGCTGATTGAGCTCCTTTTTTTATGTCGTCATTGAAGCATATCTTTCTATCTATAGTTAGCAAGTACGGTCTCGATATGACCTTGCAGTCGAAATAGCGCCATTTTAGGTGCAATCTGCGTTGCAAAATGAAACTGTTGCATATCGCCTGGTTGATTATTACACTGCTTTGCTTTTTATTAAAGCCGTAGCTTATGTCTTTAATGGTTGTTGCTCAGTTAAAAGACATAAGCCGCTTTGGTTTGTTATTAGCAGTGACGAATGAATTAACAAGCGATCTGATTATCCAGCACTTCGAACTGACTTTTATCCCATTCGGTGAGATTATCGGTGACTTTGCCAATCAATGGCAGTAAACGCCCGGCGTCTCTTTCTTTGAAAGGGTGATTGGTGATCACCGCAAACCCTGCGATGCAGCATTTGCCCCCTTTGGCTTGAATGAATTGAGCAAGTGTTCGCACGGCTTCTTCGCTGTAAGATTCAATTTTATAGAGATGGCCCATAATGCTTTCCTCTAAACGTGGTATTCAGCATGATGACGAGTGAGCGCTGAGTTATTTTTATTAAGCATATTTGGTGCCAGTTTACATTGATTGGATAGGATTGATGTCAGGTCTATCTGATCGTTAGCTAAGAAGATTCAATAATCGCGGTTTCATCAATGTCGTATTTGCGGATCTTACGCCATAAGGTTGTCCGGCCAACGCCCAATGCTTTAGCGGTTTGTTGCAAATGACCCTGATGATGTTTTAACGCATGAATAATGGCATTTTTTTCCATTAATTCGAGGCTTTGAATGGGTTGCGCTTGGTCGGTGCGTTGACGAATTCTATCGGGCAGATCGCCAAGGCGGATAACGCGATGAGCCGAACTGAGCAGAACTTTGTCCATCACACTCAATAGCTCACTGCGATTACCGGGCCAGCTATAATCCAACAGCCTTTGCAAAGCGTCAGCGGCAAGCGTGTAGTTGGCTCGGTCGACAATATGCGAGATAAGGCTACGAGTATAATCAAGCGCTTCACGCTGCGGAGGAATACACACCTCAATCCCTTGCATGGCGTAACACAATTGACGGCTAAACAACCCTGATTCGACTAACTTGTCTAAATCAGCACTGCTGGTGCTGATCACCCGCACATTAACGGGAATCACTTGCTGACTATGTAAACGAGTGAGAAACCCGGTTTTTAAAATCGCTAATAAGCTCGCTTGTAAGGTAGGCGGTAGATACTCGACATGTTCTACAATCAGTGTGCCATTGTAGGCCAATTCAAATTTCGATGGCTGACTTTGCTGATCATCACCCAATAGCGCTTGCGCCAATTGTTCGGGTTGTAAGGCCGCACAATCAATAATCATCAGTGGAGCGAGACGTTGTTGGCTCTTATGGTGAATGGCTAACGCGAGCGAGAGTTTACCGACGCCATCTTCGCCTTGCAGTAATACTGGCACTGAGACTTTTGCCGCTTTTTCAATCCGCTGCTGACATGGGTGGCCTTCTAATAACCACAGGTTTTCGCCCGGTTGCCAATAGTCGCCGCCAATAAAGTGACGTTCATGAGGCTGGGTGAGTGGTTCGCTAGGATGAAACAGCGCCATCACTTCACCGCTACTGAGTGGTTTAAGTGAGAGGATCACTTTCAGCAATTGATGCTGACAATCGACCATGACTTCGACTTTTTCCAGTTTGGTTCTCTCTGCTAAGGCTTGCTCAACCACGGGCGGAAAATGAAATAACGCTTCAATGTGTAGGCCAATATGACTTTCATCTAAGCCCAACCACTGCCGAGCACAGTGATTAATGTATTGCACGTATCCTGACGCTTGCCAAGTGACCACGCCTTGCTCTATTCCTTCTAACAGTACATCACGCTGGGTCAGTAGCGTATTGGCTTGAGTGAGGCGCTGCTCTGAGCTGAGTAGCGTTTCAATTTCCCGAGCGGCACTTTCGATTAATGCATCGATCATCATGGTGTGTTGTTGGGTTTCCCCAATTAACGTCAAGCTTGCCAGTAACTCGCCCATGGGATCGAAAATAGGCACCGCCGAGAAAAACCAAGGATGCAGTGCTTTACTCAGATGTTCGGCTCCGCTTGATAACTGCGCTTGATGAGTGACCAAACAGCGCTCGATGGCATGATTGCCGATCCGTTTATCTGTCCAATCTGCTCCGACGCATAAACCTAGGTTTGATAGCGCTTGGCTAATTGTTGCCGCCCCTTGCAGGTGTAAGGTGATCCCTTGTGCATTGGTTATGCAAAATAACCAGGCGGGTGCGCGTAGCTTTTCGGTAATCGCATCTAAGACTCGCTGAGTAAAACAGAGTAGATTTTGTTGTGACTGCAGAGTCTCATTCAGTGTTGAGCCTCTTAAGTTTTTGGGTGGTTGCCAAGCTTTCGCTTGGCAAAATTGGCTAGCTTGCTGCCACTGTTGATAGAGTTCGGTTTGCTGGCCTTTAGTGGGTAACCAGCCAGTATCGACAAAAATTTTCCATTGTTTATAGGTATCGGCAACCATAAATACATCTGCGGGTAGGGAGGCTGGGGATATCGTAACAAGAAGCTCACCAAAAAACGAATCCCCCAAACAAGATGGGGGATAAAGAGTATCGTTAGGCGGTGGTTAAGGCATGGGTGGTGAGTATCGCCGCATAGACTTGGTCTGCACTCACTGGGAATGGCATGTTATGAATGGTTTCGCCTTCGGCGCAGGCCATTTCTGATACCGCCATGATTTGTGGTAGGTCGATGGTGGTCACGCCCATTTCATGCAAGTTGGTCGGTAAACCCACTTGACGGCAGAAAGCCAACACTTCGGCAAACTCTTCTTTAGGTGCATTCTCTAATACCAATTGAACTAAGGTACTAAACGC
Source organism: Vibrio sp. 2017_1457_13 (assembly GCF_030851525.1). Classification (NCBI taxonomy): domain Bacteria; kingdom Pseudomonadati; phylum Pseudomonadota; class Gammaproteobacteria; order Vibrionales; family Vibrionaceae; genus Vibrio; species Vibrio sp. 2017_1457_13. The sequence goes on along the minus strand of NZ_VHTA01000002.1, from coordinate 344,777 downwards.
GACTTTTTCACCATGATAGAGGTGATGACACTCTTCCAGTACGGTTAAACCGTTATGAATCGCGTGTGCGGCCGCCAGCCCGCAGCTCTCAAAACCGATGCCACTTAAATAGGTATTGGCTTCAATGATGTTTTCCATCGCTGGAGTCACCAGACCTTGTTTCCCCGCCATCATCGCGCTGTAGCCATCTTCCATTAGTGTTTGATAACAGGTTTGAGCAATCGCAAAAGCGGCTTTAGTGGCGAGGCCTCCAGCCATGGTAGCCTTACCAGAAGCAATCGCTGCCCGCGCTTCAAAGTAAGTGGCGAGCGCGTCGCCCATTCCTGCAACCAATAAACGTACCGGAGCTTTGGCAATAATTTCACTATCGACCAACACCATATTCGGATTAGCGGGGAAAAATAGGTATTCGCTGAATTCGCCTTGTTCGGTGTAGATCACCGCCAGTGAGCTAGTCGGTGCGTCGGTAGAGGCAAGGGTCGGGATGATCACCACAGGTAAACCTAAGTAGTAAGCGACACTTTTCGCCGTATCAAGCGCCTTGCCACCACCGATGCCCATAATCACTTGCGCCTGATCCTCTTTGGCGATCTGAACTAAGCGTTCAATTTCATTGCGGCTACATTGACCATGAAAAGGCGATAGGGTGAGATGCATGTCGAGGCCAGCAAACTGAGTGGCTAGGCTATCTTCAACCAGCGGTAGAACCATCGGGTCGGTGATCGCGAAAGCCCGTTGACCAAAGCCCGTAACATGACGAGCTACTTGATGAATAGCGCCTTTGCCTTGAATGTATTTGCTGGGTGAGATTAAGATTTTTTCCACGTTATTGATCCTTATTATTTGCATGAACCATTTTTATAATGAGCCTGACGGTGAGAAGAGATGCCGTGCTCGGTTGGCTCTAGTAGTAAGAGCTTTGACTTGACTTAGCAATCAATTTTGTTAACCCGATGACGAATCGAATCCTTGTTTCACATTTCATTGCTTTTCGCCGCCTCTCGTTAAACAAGGAAAGACACAGTTCACAAATTTAACTCGATTGGTTCATCATGAAACGCTGGGGTAGCTCTGAGAGTTTCATAATGAAACCATTGGCTGATAAATTGCTTAATTTAGCGCTCGTGGTAGAGTTTTGGGCTAAAAATAGCCTGGAGCGATGTCTGTGTATAATGTGTTTGATGGCCACTTTTTGAGCTATTCTCCTTCCCCTGTTGCGGTGATTAGCGGTGGTGGTCAAGGCCACGAGCCTCTGCACAGTGAATTTGTTGGTCGAGGGATGCTGGCCGCTGCATGCATTGGTGAGCACTTTACTGCGCCATCGGCACTGCAAATTACCGACCATGTGAACGCGCATTTTTCATCGTCAGTACCGATTTTGTTTTTAGTGAAAAATCACACCGGTGATGTGCTGAATTTTCAAATGGCTACCGAGTGGTTAACCGAGCAAGGTTATTGGGTCGATTTTTGTCTGGTTGATGATGATTGTGCCCCTTTGCCAGACCACTGCTCGATGGGGGGCAAAGGACTGGCGGGGATTGTCTTACTACAAAAACTGCTGGGTGCTTACAGTTTACAATTGGCCGGTTCGGGATTGTCTGGTCAACAACAACTGAGCGTTTTGGTGGAGCAGGCCCGGCAATGGACAGCACAATGTCATACCATCAGCGTAGGTTTTGTAGGGGCTCAAGCTCCCGAGCCAGATCAAGTGCTTGAACAGATCAAAGTTGGGGTAGGTCTGCACAATGAACAAGGGATTATGCAGTTAACCTCAGGGACATTTTCCGAGGTGTTGCAACATTTGCAGCAGCAGCTAGCGAATGCGCCACTACGACCTCGATTACAAATCCAATGGTCGAGTACAACCCATGACTGGCAGCAGCAATTTATCACCGCACCCTTGGTGGCCCATCCACGGTATTTATTGTTAGTGAATGGTTTGAGTGGGCAAAATCAGCAGCAGTTGGGCCACCTCTGCCAATGGGTCAGTCAGCAATTAGCCCAGTGTGAGATGACCATCGTCGACTCGATTGCACAAGCGGTATGCCGTGGCGCGCATCCTAATGCTTTTTCTGTTACTTTATTCGCCCTTGATGATCGGGCTTTATCTTGCTGGCAAGCTCCAGTGGATACTGCCTATTGGCAATGGGGGAAATAAACCATGCTTAGCCAAGCGATGGTCTATCACTGGTTACAGTTGCTCAGCCAAAATTTACTCCAACACAGTGAATACCTTAATCAGTTGGATGCCGAAATTGGTGATGCCGATCATGGTGTGAATATTCAACGTGGCTGCACGTTACTGGTCAGTAAGCTGCCGAGTTTAGCGGACATGAGTATTGCCCATTTATTGCAAAATTTAGGGTTTGTGTTTCTTTCCGGCGTTGGAGGAGCGAGTGGGCCTTTGTATTACACCTTGTTTCAGCGCGCGGCGCACAGCGTGGAAGGTAAAACCGCGCTCAGTGTCGATGATCTCTATCGAGCATTATTGAATGGCCAGCAAGGGATAAAAACGCGCGGCTATGTACAGTACCAAGATAAAACCTTATATGACATTTGGTATGTCGCGACACAAACCTTAGAGCGTTGTGTGGTTAATCAACAGACCATGGCGCAAAGCCTAATTGAATTGGAGGATGCTTGCCAACAAGCGGCTCGTGATTCGATTGCTCTGCCCGCTAAGCGCGGTAGAGCGGCCTACTTAGGTGAGCAAAGCTGTGGGTATTTGGACCCTGGGATTGAATCAAGCCGAGTGATGATCGCCAGTTTACACCAAGCATTTGCACATCTCTCAACTGCGTAGTTCGTTTTCTTCACCCTTCTTCTCTTGATCTTGTATTGTAATAAAGCAGCACCAGTATCGGCTGCTTTACCTTTCTATTGACACTCCCCACAGTAACGCAGCGATTGGTGCGACTTTTTTCGTTATCGTGAAAGCGACAAAGCTCAGTCTTTCTGGTGATTCATCAACGTTTAGGGACCATTCTTTGGTTCTTTTCACGGCATATTGTCTAAGCTCACAATCTAATTCGAGGGACGCTTAGCGGCGTTTCATTATGAACCAATCGTCGAATTAATGACGTTTCATTCTGCAACGTGAGATTTTTTTTGCTGTTCGCCATCCTCATACGCACAATCAAGGCTGTTGATTTACTTTCAATCCAAGGAATAACGTGATGACTCAATTTTTTATTAATAATAAAGAGCAATTAGTAAATGAAGCGATTGAAGGGGCCGTGTTAACCAGCCCTTGGCAAAACCTAGAACAACTGGACATCGACCCACACATTCGCATCGTGGTTCGCCGTGATTGGGATAAAAGCAAAGTGGCGATTATTTCTGGTGGTGGTTCAGGCCATGAACCGGCTCACGTTGGCTTTGTGGGTAAGAATATGCTGACTGCTGCGGTGTGTGGCGATGTGTTTGCTTCGCCCAGTGTTGATGCGGTGTTCAATGCCATTGTTCAAGTCACCGGTGACGCGGGCTGTTTGTTGATTGTTAAAAACTACACCGGCGACCGGTTAAACTTTGGTTTAGCGGCAGAAAAAGCCAAGCGTCTCGGTTATCAAGTTGAAATGGTGATGGTCAGTGATGACATTGCCTTGCCCGATAATAAGCAGCCTCGTGGTGTGGCGGGTACTTTATTTGTGCATAAAGTCGCGGGCTATGCGGCGGAGCAAGGTCAATCGCTGGTGATGGTTGCCGAAGCGGCGCAAGTGGCGATTCAACGCACCGCCAGTATTGGCGTGGCACTCTCCAGTTGCCATTTGCCGGGTGAAACGCACAGCGAACGAGTCGCTCCGGGTCATGCTGAGCTAGGGTTGGGCATTCACGGTGAGCCCGGAGTTTCGGTTTTAGCAACCCAAAATAGCCGTGAGATTTTGGCCATCATGATTGAAAAGCTGCTGAGCGCTTATCCGTTAACGGCTGATGATAAAGTCGCGTTGCTACTCAATAACTTGGGTGGTGTATCTAATCTTGAAATGAGTTTGTTAACGCGCGATCTGTGTCATTCTTCTCTTGCGCCCTCAATCCAATACTTAGTGGGGCCAGCGCCCTTGATGACGGCGTTGGACATGAAAGGCTTCTCTCTCTCGTTATTGCATTTGAACCCGCAACTGGAAACGGCATTACTGGCCCCAACCGAAGTCAGCAGTTGGCCAACGCCATTAGCGGTCAATGATGTGGCACGCCGCGTTGTCGAAAAGCAAGCCGATCAATTGCACTATCAAGCCTCCGAGCATGCTGAGCATCAAATGATCGTTAACTGTATTTGCCAGACCTTGATTGCTAATGAAAGTGAGCTTAACCGTCTTGATAGCCTCGTTGGTGATGGCGATACCGGCTCTACCTTTGCTGCTGGTGCACGACAAGTCTATCGTGAGAGTCAAGCGAATCAATTGCCATTCGCGCAAGTCGATAAGTTATTAGGTGTGGTGGGCGAGCGTCTTGCGACCGTGATGGGCGGTTCAAGTGGCGTGTTACTGTCAATTTTCTTTACCGCGGCGGGTCAGCAGATGAGTGAAGGGCAACCACTGGCGAGCGCATTAGTGGCAGGACTAAATAAAATGAAACAGTACGGCGGTGCTGAGTTGGGTGACAGAACGATGATCGATGCGCTGCAGCCTGCACTGGAAGCGTTAGTGGCTGGGCAAAGCCTAACCGAAGCGGCAAGCGCCGCCGAGCAAGGCAGCGCTTCCACCGCGTTAATGAACAAAGCCAATGCTGGGCGCTCGTCTTATTTAGCCAGCGACAGTTTAAGCGGTGTTAAAGACCCCGGAGCGGTTGCGGTCGAAAGCGTCTTTGCAGCGCTTACCAAGCTGAATCGCTAAGCTTTAGCGATTAACGATTTTTTATCTTAGCCACCGGTTTTCCGGTGGCTTTTTTATTATCGAAGCAACTCAATATTCCTCGCATCCTCTTGTGTTACGCCTATTATTGACAACGATAACGATTATTATCCTTATGGATTAACATCGTGATTTGTACGGCTAACCGAGTCTGGTTATAACCCATGGTTCATTAACTAAGTAGTGAACATCATGGGATTAGAGAAGTTGCTGGACGCGATAGCGGAGCAAGGCTGGTATGTGTGGGATGATTTTTTAACGCCCGATCAAGTCAGCCGTTTACGATCTTGCGCCCCAGAAAGTTGGCAGCGAGCGCGTATCGGCCGGCAAGAGGAAGCCCAGCGTATAAGCCAGATCCGCAGTGATAAGATTCAATGGCTGAGAGAATCGATGGGGCAGCCAATACAAGATTATTTGGAGCGGATGGAGCAGATTCGCCAGCAAGTGAATCAAGACTTCTTTTTAGGATTATTTGAATACGAAGCGCATTTTGCGAAATACGAAGCCGGTGATTTCTATAAAAAACATCTCGATGCGTTTCGCGGTAATGAAAATCGCAAGTTAACCACCGTATTTTACATGAACCCCAATTGGTGCGCCGCCGATGGCGGAGAGCTAAAACTTTATGATTTGAACGATCAGCTGATTGAGACGATTGCGCCTATCTCAGGTCGTTTAGTGGTGTTTTTATCGGAGAAATTCCCTCATGAAGTGCTGCCGACCCAAGCGGAGCGGATCAGCATTGCGGGTTGGTTTCGAACCAACGGGGTGACCGAAAACCGTTTGGATATTGCTCGTTAGCAATAAGCACGAAGCGACGGATGCGCTTCGTGCAATGATTACCTAAGTCTATCTACGCTCATCAAGAGTCATACTGTGGTGCAAGGTAAGTGCAGGTTGGACGTTTATTCTGGATAGGTTTTTTTTAAATAGTCGCTTTGCAGAATGTACATCCGTTTGACGTCTCGGTAACGACCATTAATGAAAAACTCTTGTACTAAATGCCCTTCTTCAATAAACCCGCATTTTTCATATAGATGAATCGCTTTATCGTTTTCAATCGATACATGCAGATAAATTTTGTGTAAATTGAGAATGGTGAAAGAGTAATCCAGCGCACGATGAATTAAGGTGCGAGCAAACCCTTTGCCTTGATGCTCTGGGGTAATGATGATTTGAAATTCAGCACTGCGGTGGATGTAGTTAATTTCGATCAGCTCGACTAAGCCAATCAGATCTTTTTGCTGATTCTCAACCACGAAACGCCGTTCGGCGTTGTCATGAATGTGTTTGTTGTACAACTCTTCCAGTTCATCAAACGATTCATACGGCTCTTCAAACCAGTAAGACATAATGTTGCGGTTATTATTCAAATTATGAATAAAGCGCAAGTCGCCGCGCTCTAAAGCTCTAAGAGATAGCTGGTGTTTCATGGATAATCCTTATTATTCTTTTATTGTATTTAACTGTACATCATAGTGGTTAATGGGGGCGGATCTCTGCGAACTAAGATGATTTGCTTCGGTTTATCTTTATTTTAGTTGAGCCGTGATCATCTGCGCGAGAAGATTTAAGCTGGGTTGCCATTTTTTTTCATCATTCAAATTTGCCACGCTAAAGCGAATACAGTGAGTGAATTGATGTTGGGTCGCAAATAGATGCCCTGGCAAGAAGCTGATTTTTTTTGGTAGACATTGTTGGTAGAGCTCGTAAGTATCGATATGAGACGGTAGTGTTAGCCAGTTTAAAAAGGAACCTTCTGGATGACTGAGGTGGTATTGTCCCTGTAATCCTTGTTGGCCATTGAATGCTTGGTTCAACATGGTGGTAAACTTTTGCTGGCGATATTGATATAGGCGGCGCATTTTAGCAAGATGAGTTTTGTATTGACCGGAAGAGAGAAACTCAGCCACTGCTGATTGTATTAAATTTAGGCTGCCCATGTTCTCACTGAGTAAAATCTTATCTATTTTTTCCATGTATTGTCCAGCAATTATCCAGCCAATTCGAAGTCGAGAATCTAACGTTTTAGACAGCGAATTAATATAAATAACTCTATCGTGGTTATCCAAGCTTTTTAAGCTGGGGATTGGGTCGTTAAATCCTAAATAACCAAAGACATCATCTTCAATGATTGGCAGTGAGGATGTTTTTTCTAGCAGTATTTTACGGTGTAGCAGTGGCATCAATGCCCCTGTTGGATTAGTAAAATTAGGCGTAAGCAATAACGCTTTGATTGGCCAGCGCTGTAAAGCATCAACCAGTGCATCTAGATCAATCCCAGTTATTGTGTGGCTGGGTATTTCCACCACTCTTAACCCTAAAGACTCGATTAACAATAAGGTACCAAAATAACAAGGCGACTCGACGGCCACGATGTCTCCCACTTGAGTGAGCGCTCGAAAAGCTAAGCTGATGGCTTGTTGTGCTCCATGAGTAATGGCAATGTCTCGACTCTGGGCAAAGATACCGCTCTCTTGCGAAAGTTTTGCTAGCTGTTTTACGAGTTGGTTATTCCCCGGTGGTAGTTGATAGTGACTGGGAATATGCGTTTGTTTACGACTGTGACGTCCGATATGTGCATACAAACTACGAATGGCACTAGAGTCGATATTCGGGTGTGCGGAACCTGCTGACATCTCATAGTGTTTGATTGGATTGGCCAGAATGTCTTTCGACATTGACAACAAATCGACTTGGCGAGGTGTTTGCTCACTGATTTCTAACGATGACGGTGGTGGCGAAACACAGTAACCACTTCTTGGCTGAGCGTACACCCATCCTTGAGCTTCTAACACCTGATAGGCTCGAATGACGGTATTTTTGCTCACCGATAGGGCAAGGGCTAATTCACGAATGGATGGTAGTTTTTCGTGTGAATTAAACAAACGTTGCTCAATGGCATGGCGTAAATACGCTTCAACTTGTTTATATTTGCAAATTTTGACCATTCTGTACCCGTTGAAATAATGGAAACTGTGCCTTTTTGTTTTTCTGTACCCAATTAAAGTAGCGTAATTGTTATCCTCATGGCGAGAGATTTTCTATGTTCATTAAAATGATCCCTTTTCTGTTTGTCATATTATGGTCTTCAGGCTTCGTGGGTGCTCGTTATGGGCTGACTTATGCTGAACCTATGACATTGCTCAGCTTGCGTATGCTGTTAACGGTACTTTTATTCGGAGGTTTGCTGGCTCTTTTTAAACGGCAATCTATCCCAAAAGGGAAAGCACTATGGCACGCAAGTGTTGCTGGTTTACTGATTCATGGGTTGTATTTGGGCGGAACTTATCAGGCGATTTATTGGGGGATGCCGGCAGGGTTAACCTCATTGTTAGTCGGTACTCAACCTGTGATGACCGTTTTGCTGTTGGTTATCATGACGCCACAACGTTTTACTGTTAGTCAATGGATTGGGCTGGGGATAGGATTTGTCGGTATCAGCTTGGTTTTGCTTGGTAACCTTGAGTGGCAATCAGAAGAGAAGCAATGGGCAGCAGTAGGAATGTGTCTTCTCTCTTTGTTTGGCATCACCGTTGGCACTTTGTACCAGAAAAGATTTTGTCAACAGAGTGATCTATTGGGGGGAACCTTGGTGCAATACATGGCGGCTTCCATACTATTTATTCCTCTTGCGCTTAAGGTTGAAAGTATGAGTATTCAATGGACGACGACGTTTGTGTTGACCATGGTTTGGTTAGTCGTTGTTTTATCATGTGTTGCCGTTTTACTTTTGCTGTACATGGTCGAGCATGGTGCTTCATCTAATGTGGCCTCTATTTTTTATTTGGTTCCGCCGACGACGGCGATTCAGGCATGGTTTGCGTTTGATGAATCATTGGATGGATTGGGGATATTAGGTTTTATATTAACTGCGTTAGCGGTGTACTTTGTCGTCAAAAAGCCGAAGCTATGGGGACGAAAGCGAGGCTTAATATTGGAAAATTAAGTTATTTTGCATGCGGCAGACAACGGTTTCAGACCGTTGTCTGCAAGGACGAGACTTAACGCTCAATCACGACGCCTTTTTCTTGATGTAAGCGTTGACATGCACGGCCGTCACTGTGGAATAAATGGCAGCGATGAGCGGGCAGACCAATGGTGAGCGTATCCCCGACTTCGATATCGAGCGTGTCTGGCTGGCGGTAGATGATGTCAGAGTCTGAGCCTTTCACATTCATATACACTTGGGTTTCATTGCCGAGTTTTTCAACAATCATCACTTTGCCATCGATGGGCGCATCGCCATCTTCTGGTAAGAGTAAGTGCTCAGGACGTACACCGAGTGACATACGAGCACCGGCGGTGACGGTGGTACCATCAACAGGGATCCAGAAAGAGAAACCGTTAGACAGTTTGACTTTTACGCGCTCTTTCTCTGCTTCTTCAATCGTGACACTCATAAAGTTCATTTTTGGCGAGCCAATGAATCCAGCGACAAAGCGGTTTTTCGGGTAGTGATAGAGCTCAAGCGGTTTACCGACTTGCGAAACAAAACCAGCATCGAGAACGACGATTTTATCGGCCATGGTCATCGCTTCGACCTGGTCATGGGTTACGTAGATCATCGTGCAACCGAGTTTGCGCTGTAGCTTGGTAATTTCAGAGCGCATTTGTACACGCAACGCTGCATCTAGGTTAGACAGTGGTTCATCGAGTAAGAACACATCGGGTTGAGAAACTAGGGTCCGCCCAATCGCGACCCGTTGACGTTGACCGCCAGAAAGTGCTTTAGGTTGACGGTCTAATAGATGGCTTAGTTGCAGGATATCAGCCACTTTTTCTACTCGTTGGCTAATGTCTGCTTTACTGGCTTTGGCTAGTTTGAGGCCAAACGACATGTTGTCGTATAAATTAAGATGCGGATAAAGGGCATACGATTGAAATACCATGCCGACACCACGTTTTGACGGTTCGACATCGTTCATACGTTGATCGCCGATATAAAGGTCACCAGAGGTGATCTCCTCAAGGCCAGCAATACAGCGTAATAAGGTGGATTTGCCACAACCTGATGGACCTACGAAAACGACAAATTCGCCTTCTGGGATTTCTAAATCAACATTTTTAGAAATCAATACATCACCATAAGCTTTACATACATTTTTTAACGTGACACTCGCCATGTAGCTCGTCCTCGATCAAGATTTTTTAATGATTACTGCCTATCATTATATGAATTATCTTGCAGGCAATAACAGTAGGAATACATTAAGGTGAATCATTTTTCATGGTGAATGCCGATGATTCTGCAGCGATGCTGCGTTACCTCTCATTTCATCAGTAAGAAAAGAAAGGGTGATGCCTACAACGTCATTGACTTGTAGAAAACATCACCCATCAAAGCCAAGAATCAGTTTGCTTCCCCCGCCATGCTCGAACGTCTCCCCCGTACAATAATTACCACGAACGCTCAAGTGATGACAGCAAACCCATTCGGCAATGCAAGCCAGCACTGCAATAGATACTGGAAAGGGTTCTTACCATCCACTCTTGGATGTGCTTAGTTTCCTTGATGATGTGGTTGCTCACATCCTCCCGTTGCTTTTTTTTATAGGGGGAGTAGCCAAGGATGAGGCGGAGGAGGGGATAAAACCATCATATAGATCCAGTTCAAATTATTGATTGTCATGAAGTTGAACTTCATCACAGTCAACGCTTTTTTTGTGACTATGATCGCTAACCTGTGACGATGTAGATCACGAAACTAGGCCATAATGGCTAGGGCGTAGGGAGTAGGAGGATGAGTCACCCCCGTTTTTTGCTGATGATAGATGGCGAAATACGGCAAAACCTCAATCGGTGTTCGCCCTACAACACAAATAACAAGGATATGAAGATGAAAAATGCCCTAAGCACTGTCGCGCTAAGCACTTTGGTTGCGCTTGGCTCATTTGGTGCAAATGCTGCTATTCAAGAAGGACAACTCACAATCTGGATCAACGGTGATAAAGGTTATAACGGCCTAGCTGAAGTTGGTAAGAAATTCGAAGCCGACACGGGGATTAAAGTTACCGTTGCTCACCCTGATGGTTTGCAAGACCGTTTCCCGCAAACGGCAGCAACGGGTGATGGTCCTGATATTGTGTTTTGGGCGCATGACCGATTTGGTGGTTATGCTGAAGCGGGTTTATTAGCAGAAATCAAACCTTCACAACGCATTAAAGACGGTATTGTTGATTTTGCATGGGATGCCGTTCGCTATGATGGCAAACTGATTGGTTACCCCATTGCGGTTGAATCTCTCTCGCTGATTTATAACAAAGATTTAGTTCCTAACCCGCCAAAAAACTGGGAAGAAGTGGCTGAGCTTGATGCAAAACTCAAGAAGCAAGGTAAATCTGCGATTATGTGGAACTTAAAAGAACCTTACTTCACTTGGCCACTGATGGCTGCTGATGGTGGCTATGCCTTTAAATACACTGGCGGCGGTTACGATATTAAAGACGCTGGCATTGCCAATAAAGGCGTTAAAGATGCGATGAACTTTGTAAAAGGTTTGGTCGATAAAGGCGTCATCTCTGCCGATATGGATTATTCGGTGTCGGAAGCGGCCTTTAACCAAGGTAATACCGCGATGACCATTAATGGTCCTTGGTCTTGGAATAACATTGAGCGTTCAGGCATCAATTATGGTGTGACCACGCTACCAAGATTTAATGGTCAAGCCTCAAAACCATTTGTTGGCGTATTAACCGCTGGGATCAGCACCGCTTCACCTAACCGTGATCTTGCCGTGGAGTTTTTGGAAAACTACCTGCTGACCAACGAAGGTTTACGTATGGTGGATAACGATAAACCATTGGGTGCTGTTGCGTTGAACTCTTTCCAAAGTGAACTCGATTCTGATGCTCGTATCGCAGCAACGATGGATAACGCACTGAACGGTGAAGTGATGCCAAACATCCCACAGATGAACGCTTTCTGGGGAGCGGCGAAGAGCGCTATCATCAATATCGTTGATGGACGTCAAACCGTTGATGCCGCTTTGGCGGATGCAGAAAGACAAATGACGCGATAATTTTATTCGATAGTACTTTTTGAGGAGAGGGTAACCTCTCCTTATTTTCTCAGTTTTCATTTCGCTAGCAGGTTGTTATATGCAGTCAATTCAAGGTACAGAGGCGATATCAGTTTCAGCCAAAATACGATCAATCAGCAAAGGCTCAATCCTTAAATGGGCCGTTTTAAGCGCAGTAGGTATCGTGAATGGCTATACAACGATTTTAATGTATTCTCGCGGTGAGCTGGCATTCGCTATGCTTACTCTGGTTCTTACTGTTTTAGCTTTGTATATTTTTGGTAGTAAGAAGACCTACGCTCATCGTTATATTTATCCAGGGGTAGCAGGGATGATCCTGTTTATCCTTTTTCCTCTTGCTTATACCGTCAATTTAGCATTTACCAACTACAGCGCTAAAAATCAGCTCTCCTTTGAGCGAGCGCAGACGGTGTTATTAAATCGTACTTATCAAAGTGGCGATAGCTATCCTTTTACACTGCACAAGGCGGATGGTGGCTATCGTATCGCTGTGCAAGACGGTGATGAGTGGTATATTACTGAAAGTTTCCCTCTGACAGGTTCTGTCCCTGCTGATTTGTATCTTGCTCCGCTTGATAGCCCACTGGGTGAGCCTGAACCGGTACGCACCATTGTTGGCTATCGCAGTACCTTATCGGGGATTGATTTGCACTTCCCATCAGGCATTGATATTCGGATGAGTGGCTTACGCCAATTTGCCGGTGTAGTCCCTCTTTACACGGTGCAAGAAGATGGTAAGACGCTATTCAATAATCGAACCGGTGAATGGTTACGTCCGAACATGGAGATCGGCTTTTATCAGGTGATAGACGAACAAGGTGAGTTTGTCGGTCCGACAGTGTCTCCCGGATTTATCGTGTCAATTGGTACGCATAACTTTGAGCGAGTATGGAAAGATGATGGTATTAAAGAGCCATTCATCAGCATCTTTATCTGGACGATTGTCTTCTCGGTTTTATCCGTCGCTTTTACTTTGGTGATTGGTTTGATATTGGCGAGCTTGGTACAGTGGGAGTCGTTAAAAGGTCGTGCGGTGTATCGGGTGCTGTTAATCTTGCCTTATGCTGTCCCTGCGTTTATTTCTATCCTGATTTTTAAAGGGTTATTTAACCAAAGTTTTGGTGAAATAAACATGATGCTACAAGCCATTTTTGGCATAAGCCCAGCTTGGTTCTCGGATCCTTTCTTGGCGAAAACCATGGTGTTGATTGTTAACACTTGGTTGGGTTTCCCTTACATGATGATTTTATGTATGGGTCTACTAAAAGCGATTCCCGATGATCTTTATGAAGCTTCGGCGATTGATGGTGCAAACTTCATACACAATTTTACTCGCATTACTTTGCCTTTGATGATTAAGCCATTAACCCCATTACTGATCGCGAGCTTTGCTTTCAACTTTAATAACTTTGTGATGATTCAGTTATTAACTCAGGGTGGCCCTAACATGATTGGCACATCGGAACCTGCTGGTTATACCGATCTGCTGGTGAGCTATACCTATCGTATCGCGTTTGAAGGTGCGGGCGGTCAAGACTTTGGTCTGGCTAGTGCGATTGCGACCTTAATCTTCTTGTTAGTGGGAGCGTTAGCGCTGTTCAACTTACGTTTTGCCAAAGTATCAGAAACTAAATAGGAGCGAAGAATATGGCTATGGTTCAAGGAAAGTCGCTCAAATATCGAGTTTGGGCCTCACACATCGCGTTATGGGCATTTTTATCACTGATTATTTTCCCATTATTGATGGTTATTGCTATCTCATTTCGTGAAGGTAACTTTGCGACGGGCAGCCTTATCCCCGATCGGCCGTCACTTGAGCACTGGAAATTGGCATTAGGTATGACGGTTACGCACGCCGACGGCACGGTGATCCCGCCGCCTTTCCCAGTGCTGACTTGGTTGTGGAACTCGGTTAAAGTTGGGGTGATCAGCTCGGTGTTTATTGTGGCTCTGTCGACAACATCGGCTTATGCGTTTGCACGGATGCGTTTTAAAGGCAAAGAAACCATCTTAAAAGCGATGATGATTTTCCAAATGTTTCCCGCGGTATTGGCTTTGGTCGCCATTTACGCGTTGTTTGATAAATTAGGTCAATACATTCCGTTTTTAGGTTTAAATACCCATGGTGGTTTAATCTTTGCTTATCTTGGTGGTATCGCGTTACATGTCTGGACGATTAAAGGGTATTTTGAAAGTATCGATAGTTCGTTAGAAGAGGCCGCGGCCCTTGATGGTGCGACACCTTGGCAAGCGTTTAGATTGGTTTTACTGCCATTGTCGGTGCCAATTTTAGCCGTGGTGTTTATTTTATCTTTCATCATGGTAGTTGGTGAAGTTCCGATAGCATCTTTATTACTATCTGATGTAAACTCTTATACGTTGGCTGTTGGAATGCAACAATACCTTTATCCGCAAAACTATTTGTGGGGTAATTTCGCTGCGGCGGCGGTATTGTCAGCATTACCTATTACTGCGGTCTTTTTAATTGCACAGCGCTGGCTCGTTGGAGGCCTAACCGCTGGCGGTGTGAAAGGATAACAATAATAAGGGCGACCATCAGGTCGCCCATTTTGTATCGACTCAACACTTTTGGTTTGGCCGCCGATCAGTTGAGTTCGATATGAGTTCTGGCGTTACGCATAGCTGGCTGTTAGCTCTATTCCTTACTAGCTTCATGACTAACAGTTTTTGTAACCGAAACCTGAGTTTAACTCAGGTTTTTTTATGCCTGACGTTTGCCAAGTTCGCTACGGTTGAAGATGATAAACAATAAGCAGAGAACAAACAGCAGAATGCCATTTGGATGCGAGGCAGATCGAAGATTTTGTATCGCGGGTTACAGCTCTCGAGTCGAGGGGGCGCAGCTCATGTACTGCAAAAGGACATATAAGCTTTCTTGCTTTAGAGCCACCTTTCGAAACAGATCGGCAAAGGTGTCATCGCCGCCAAAGCAGGTTTTGATGTAATGGTTAATCTCATCGGCAGAGTAGCCTTCGACATATAACGAACGAACCCATTGATATTCAACGGCTTTTGCATCGAGTAGGGTCGATTCACTGAGCGTAATTTTATCGAGTGTTAAGGACATGGTTTTTCTCGTTGTTATTATTTAACCTCAATCGGGGATAAGAGTATGTTCATCCCACGGGGTAGAACACGGACTCTGCCCAGTTTGGCCGCTTTATGATTGCATGAGATTGGCGTCAGTTGTGCGGGTATTATCGGTGCTACAGACCAATTAAAGCAAAGCGAGATGACGTTTCAATGACAGGAGATGTCGTTATCCCCTTCGTACTTGAAGCTGTAGCGGTGTTGGCTGGGGTCGTTCACCCCAATCGCATCGTTTGTCTATGCTCATGGGGATTGACTCACTTGCCGCTTACCTGCAACTCCAAGTGTTTTGGGTTATAGAGAGGCAATAGGACTTTTCTTTAAGGTTGAACGAGAAAAAGACGATGAAGCGCTTAGTTACGAAGCTTGGTTTGTGCTTCTTCGACTTTTGAAAAATCTAAGCCAAGCTCTTCGACGGCTTGTTTAATTAACGCTGGATTTTGCATTACTTGAGCGAGCAACAGTTGCAATTTATCTTGAGGTAACCCCAGTTGGCTGATGGTGGTCATTGCCGCGAGCGGGTTTTGTGTCAGTGCTTGAAACACGTCATTGATTTGTTGGTCGCTGATCGCGTGCTCTTTTAAGAGGGCTATAATTGGATTCATAAGATTACCTTTATTTTCTTCTCTTCTCTGGTTTATCCATGCATATCAGGCCCATTGATCCCGATTCGAATTCATCGGGATCAATGTTGCCTTTCTTAACGCATAAATAGCGGGAGTATTATACGTAATACGCTTCTACTGTACCTTTGAGTTGAATCAGCATTGGATTACCGTAACGATCTTTCGCTTTAGGAGAAGGAATTTTAATCCAGCCTTCACTGATACAGTATTCTTCTACATCACCGCGTTCTTTGCCGTTAAAGCGAATGCCAATCGCATGATCAAAGCATTCTGCGACAAAGAAAGGGCTACGAGAATTACTGGCTAGACGATCGGGTAAGGCTGGTTTTGCGGTTGTGTCATTCATCATATGTGACCTGAAGTTACGAAAAAGTGCGCTATTGTAGACAGTGCGAGCCGAGTGTTCAAGCCACGTTTATTTCCCTATTTGAAGCTGCCGCGGCGCGTAATGATCGATAACTCGGCAGCATTCCTCCGTCCCAATCAGATGATTATCGATGCTGATAGATGAATGCTCACCATCTACCTACAACACTAAGGTGCTTGGGCATACGACAACGCATAAAGTATTAGCTATCTTTTACCATTAGAGTGAAGCTTAGGTTTTGGGCTTTAGGTATTTGACGTGAGCTTCCATCTCTTCGCCAATTTCGGTACGCATGTTCATTAAACGTATCGCCGACTCACGTAAAGCGATGTCTTCAGCTGAGGTGGGTTGCCATTCTGGTACTGGGGTTGGTTTACCTTGTTCGTCGACGGCGACCATAATCACAATGCAATGTGTTGTGAGGCGATTGTTTAGTGCGGTCGGCTCGCTGGCTTGCACATCGATCGCGACATGCATAGAGGTTTTGCCTGTGTAGATGACTTTAGCGTTGACTTCGACCAAGTTGCCCACATGGATTGGGGCAACAAAACGAATGCCACCGGCATAAGCGGTAATACAATATTTACCACTCCAGCCAGCAGCGCACGCATAAGCGGCAAGGTCGATCCATTTCATGACCGCGCCTCCGTGAACTTTACCGCCAAAGTTAACATCGCCAGGTTCTGCTAAAAAGCGTAGGGTTATCTCTCGTTTGCCAAAACTCATGTATACATTCCTTAATATGACTATCGCTATCTCGATAAGATTACTATAGATCAAGCAAAGCGTATCTTAACGTCATTTGGCTTTGTGAAGTTGTCGTTATGCAGATAAGGTAAATAGTTGATGCTCTGAGCGTTGTGATGCGCGTTTGGTTGCAATTCCATTCAGTGGAGTATCAATGGATCAACGGGATGCATCTCTCGGGTATAATAAAAAACCCCTCTAAAAGAGGGGTTTTTTACACGGTACGAATTAAATTTTTTGAAGTATGTACCTAATCAATTTGCCAACTGATTGTTAGTAATTCAGCTGACCTGATCATAGAGCATCAAGGTGAGTGATGTAACTGTTCGATCGAACAGGTTTCTTGTGCGTCAAGTTTGTATAGCGTGATTTCTCCATTAACCAAAGGAGAAGTCTCATGACCATTTCTATTTACAGTCATTCATTCACGACATTGCCTGAGCAAGACTATGCTGCATTACTAGGCTTACGTTATAAGGTTTTTTATCAGCGTCTTAATTGGCAGTTAAAAACCGCAGGGGGCTTAGAAAGCGATGAGTATGATATACCCCAAGCGCATTACTTATATGCCAAGGGAGAACAAGGACAGATAGTGGGCTGTTGGCGAATTTTACCGACGACCTCGGATTATATGTTAAAAAACACTTTCCCAGAGTTACTTGGGGCGATGACTGCACCGCGAGATTCGCAGGTGTATGAATTGAGCCGTTTTGCGGTGGATAAAGATTTTTCAGCACTGGCTGGCGGGGTGAGTAACGTGACGATGAAGATGTTTCAATCGCTTTATCATCATGCGCAACAGCAGCGTATTACGCGTTATGTAACCGTAACGTCGGTTGGTGTCGAAAAACTCATTCAGCGCTTAGGGATCCCTTGTGAAAGGTTAGGCAATCAACAAGTGCATGTACTCGGGTCAACACGATCTGTGGCGTTATCTATCCCAATGAATGAGCGGTACCGAGAGAGTGTCGGCGCTTAACATTATAAATAAGGGTTAATATAACCGCCTAAAATCGCTTTAGTAATCGCTTGGTAGCGATTCGTCGCACCAAGTTTTTTACAAGCGTTAGAGAGATGAAATTTCACCGTTCGCTCTGAGGTATTAATAATTTGCGCGATTTCCCAAGCGCTTTTTCCCTCCGCTGCCCAACTTAAACATTGTCCTTCACGACAGGTTAACTCTGCTCTGGGCTTTGCCTCTCGGTGGCAGCGGACAATATTGTCTATGTTTTGTGCCAATAAGGGGACAAGCAGTTGCGAGGCCTGAATAGCCGGAAGATTAAGGTCGTAATGACGTGTGTCTGAGGTCGCGAAACTGAGCATCCCGAATTCGCCTCTTAATCCGTGCACTGGAATCGAGAATCCCTCTTTTAAGCCATTAAGGCGAGCTTCTTCAAAAATGATCTGGCTATCTTGATGATGTGCGCGAATCTCCGACCAGCGGATCGGTAAAAAGTTAGTCATGCTGTAGCGAACAATCGGGTCAATCAACATAAATTGCGATTCGTCGTACTGTTGACGCCAAGCGAGAGGGTAATTATCGGCGATGAGGGTGTCGTTACTGGTTAATGTCGTCTGTAAAGAAAGGCCAAATAAAAAGTATTCGTGCTCAATGAGATGATTCATCTTAGCCAACGTAGATTGCAGAGCTTGAAAACTATCAATAAAAGGATTTTCTTGGATCAGGCGCAGAATTTTTTGCATAAATGACCATTGACAACAAAGGCGCTAACTGAACTGATAATATACTTAAATAGAGATAATGTCCGCAATTATCCTTATGGTGTTATCCCTTTGTTACTGCGGTAGAGTTAATATTCGATTATCCTAATGACATCGTTTATCTGTGCATATCGCCATGGTGAGAGCCTATTTTGACTCTCACTCATTTTTCACTGATCCGCCATTCCCAGCTGTTGGCGATAACCGGACTGTTTAACCCCTTAGAGCGTAACTTGGATAGTCACTTCGTTTTCTTTGGCAAAATGTTCAATTTCCTTTGGCGGCGCTTGATCGGTGATGATCAGATCAATATCGGCGAGTGTGCCTAATTTGACCATAGCGTTACGTCCAAACTTGCTGTGATCAACGCCTAAATAGACGCAACGACTGTTTTCGATGATCGCGCGTTTGACTCGTACTTCATGATAATCGAAATCGAGCAACGAACCATCGTAGTCGATACCACTGATCCCCAGAATACCGAAATCGAGCCGAAATTGAGAGATAAAGTCGAGAGTGGCTTCTCCGGTCACACCACCGTCTTTATTCCGCACTTCACCGCCTGCCAGAATAATATTGAAATCAGGCTTGCTCATCAAAATGGTCGCCACATTAATGTTGTTGGTGACAACGCGTAAGTGGTGGTGCTCTAACATCAAGGCGCGAGCAATCGCTTCTGGCGTGGTACCAATATCAATAAATAGCGTTGCGCCATCAGGGATATGTTTGACTAAAGCCGCGGCGATTTTTTCTTTTTCCGCTTGCGAGGTTATCTGACGAGTATGATAGGAGGAGTTTTCTGAACTGGTGGCGATGGTGGCTCCGCCATGATTTCGACGGAGTTGGTTAGCATCGGCTAACTCATTAAGATCTCGACGAATGGTTTGCGGGCTCACATTAAATCGTTCGACCAGTTCTTCCGTACTTACAAACCCTTGGGTTTGCACCAGTTCAATGATTTCTTGATGACGTTTAACCGCTTTCACAGGCCTATCCTTATACGTTGAAGTGCGCTAAGTGTACGGTTTAATGGACTAAATTCAATCAACGAGAGCAAATTATTCGTGTTTTTGGTTCGTTTTAAGCTTCGTTTCACACAAAACGAACATGAATATTGGTTCCATCGACCAACGTTCGTTGAGCGAGCCGTTGGCTGTGATTTATGGTGTTGAGGCTTTTTCTATCGGTTCTAACGTCGAACGACGTCGAATGCGCACTTGGGATAAAATGACTCCGCTAATGACCATTAAACCGCCGATGAAGTGATACTGATGAATGTATTCCCCCAACAAGGTGGCAGCTAATGTCACAGCGACCACGGGCAATAAATTCATAAACATCGCCGATGAATCGGCACCAATGGCATCAATCGATTTTACCCACATCCATGGCGCAAGCAGTGAGGCGGCAATACCAGCGTAAGCGATGAGTGGCAATGACCCTTCGGTAGGCAGAAGTTGTTCGCTAGTCAACCATAATGGAATCAGCATGAATACGGCTAATACGCCTTGTAAGTAGATGATCGTCCAGCTACTTAGTGGCATCTTCCAGCGTTTGAGCAGTACGCAATACAAAGCATACACCAGCGCCGCCAAGACCATTAAACCGTCTCCGGGAGTGATCGATTGATGAAGGAAAAATAACACATCGCCTTGACCGAGCATTAATGCAAGACCGACCAATGACAGCAGACCTCCAGTAATACTCAAGCCAGAAATGCGTTTATTGAGCAAGGGTACGCTAATAAACACACTCAATAGCGGCACCAATGAGGTGATGAGTGACATATTTGAAGCGCTGGTGGTTAATCCCGCGTAATAGCCTAAAGATTGATTCAACACCATGCCCAGTAATGCTAGGCCAGCGAGCTTGGGCAAATAGGGTTGAATGATGTGACGCTGCCGAATAACGGTTGGTAAACAAAAAGGACTTAAGATCAGCATCGCGAGCAACCAGCGATAAAAGCTCATTGCGCTTGGCTCTATGGTACTGGCGGCCATCTTATTGATAATGGTGTTGCCACCCCAAATCAGCACGGTAAACAAAGGAAGAAAATAAATCATCGCTGCCTCAGAGTCGGTTATTGTTGGCTATAGTTTGACAGGTCTCTATGATTATATATATCTTTAAAAAGACACTTTGAGCGATAGGAAGACAAGTTTGAATCAACGCAGCAGAAACCTTCATCCCTCCCTGTCTATTGAGCAGGCTCCATCAGCAGTATTCATGAATTTTGAGGCTTTTCTTTCTAATACGGAGACTCGAGAGCATAGCCATGCTTGGGGGCAAGTGCAGTTAATTTCCGGAGGTATTCTTGAGATGGAGGCAGAAGAGGTACGTTTTTTGGCTCCGCCCCATCTGGCTATTTGGGTACCCGCAGGGATCCGCCATAAAAGTTATAACCGACGTCCGTTAGCGTACTGTTCGTTAAATATTGCGACTGAAATGACCGAAGGTTTCCCACAAAAAACCAGTCTAATTAAAGTCACCCCGATTGTTTCGGCGATCATTGATGACTTTCGTCAGCGCTCAGTGAGTGTCGCAACCCGTCGTGAAGATCAGCGTTTAGTACAAGTGTTACTCGATCAATTAGCCACGCAGGAGACGCAGCACCATTTCCTGCCTTCTAGTCATCACAAATATTTGTCGCCGATACTCAAAGCGATTGAAGAAAATCCAACCGATGAAACAACACTTTCGCAATGGGCACAGCGTATCCATACTACCGAGCGAACGTTAGCCCGTTATTGTCAGGCAGAATTAGGCATGAGTTTTACCGAATGGCGATTGCGAGTGCGTTATTTGCATTCGATGGAGTTATTGCGTCATGGACAATCGGTCAAAGAAGTAGCATTAACCTTGGGCTACAATCAGGCCAGTCCGTTTATTAGTATGTTTAAAAAATACTCCGGACAAACGCCGGAGCAGTATAAGAACCGATTGCTGTCTTAAGCTTATCAAGCCAGTACTCGCTTCCGATTTGAAGTGGCAGCAGTGTTGGCTACATTCGTTCACCCCAATCACATGATTTGCCTATGCTCATGGGGATTCACTCACTTGCCGCTTACCTGCAACTTCAAGTCGTTTGGGTATGAATAGTTTTTGGGTATAAATAGTTTAAAGCGCCCACGATCGCTGCCACTTGAGCCGCATTACAGTCGTCACTATTGACCCGTGGACTGTCTGGGTACACTTCGGTGGTTGAGCAGTACTGGCTATTTGTGACTGAAGCGCATAAGCCGAGTTCTTTTACTGGGTAAACAATCCCCCCTTCTTGGATAACCGGTGAGCCAATAATCTCACCTTGTTGATCGGCGGGTGCGATGTGAGTGACTTGGCGTACCGACTCAATAATTGCAGCTTGAAAATCCAACTGCGGATTCTCGCTGTCTCCTACCGTATAAAAGCCATCAGGAATATGCCCCGGCTGATAATTGATACCATCGCGCGCCGCTAATGCGGGGCGAAATTCGTTTTCATCACTGTCGGTGGTTTCGTGCAGGTCAATATGGGCAAGTATCGCCGGTAGTTTGTCGACCAGCGCCATCAGGGAAGCCGACTCTTCTGCTGGACTGTTTGGATAAAAACAACGATTAGGATCTAACGCATTGGGGTTCCAGCGTTGAATCGTTTCGTACCCCCAAGGACTGACGCAAGGAACTACGACAATATTCATCTGTTCCGTGTAGCGGTAAGCCTGTTCGGTTAAAAATTGCAGAGCACCAAAAACACCACTGGTTTCATAACCATGTACTCCGCCAGTGACTAAAAGGGTTGGTTTATCCGCATGCCAAGGCTGAGTTTTAACACACAGCAGCGGATATCGCTCAGGGTCGTAAGACAGTGCGCCGTATTGCTCAACACAAAATTGCTCCGATAAAGCATTAATCGCCTCCACCACCGCTTGATAAGGGCGCTGAATCTTAGTTTGTGCACGCCAAGCCTGACGTTCTTGTTCGGTCCATGGTTGACCGCGTGTGCCAATGGGGTAACGATAAGCAGTAGTCATGACTTTCCCTAATGAGAGTTAGAAAAGTCATGAGCTTAAGCGTTATAAGCGGGTACTGCAATTGGTGTCTCGGTTTATTTCACCGTCCAGTGAATAGATTCACCAGCTCGTATTGGAACGACCATGTTGTTGCCAAACGGCATCGTATTAGGCACGGACCAAGCTTGCTTAGTTAACGTCACAGTATCCGTATTACGGGGTAAGCCATAAAAATCAGGCCCATTATGACTGGCAAATGCGGCAAGGTTTTCAAGCTTAGCTTGTTTCTCAAACACTTCGGCATACAGCTCAAGGGCAGCGTGCGCGGTGTATGATCCTGCGCAGCCACACGCGGACTCTTTTTGGCCTTGTGCATGGGGCGCGGAATCAGTGCCTAAAAAGAATTTTTTATTGCCAGAGGTGGCCGCGGCAACTAGGGCGTCTTGGTGGGTTGCTCGTTTGAGTATTGGTAAACAGTAGAAATGTGGACGAATGCCGCCGACTAACATGTGGTTACGATTGAACAGTAAATGATGTGCGGTGATCGTCGCGGCGACATTCTCCCCAGCTTGTTTGACAAAGGCGACGGCTTCTGCGGTCGTGATGTGTTCTAAGACAATTTTTAAGTTTGGGAAGTCGTTGACGATAGGCGCTAATACGGTCTCTAAAAAGGTCTTTTCGCGATCAAAGATATCGACATCCTGTGTCGTTACTTCGCCATGCACCAATAACAGTAATCCTTCTTGCTGCATCGCTTGTAGAACTGGGTAGATTTTTTTCGGGTCAGTGACACCAGAGTCAGAGTTGGTAGTCGCACCGGCTGGGTAAAGTTTCGCCGCTACAATCGCACCGGATGCTTTGGCTTTACGGATTTCATCAGGCGAAGTATTGTCGGTGAGATACAGAGTCATTAAGGGTTGAAAGTGAGCGCGAGGTTTAGCCGCTAAGATGCGTTCACGATAGGCAAGAGCCATATCAGTCGTGGTGACCGGTGGGACGGTGTTGGGCATGATCAGTGCACGTCCGTTATAGCGGCTAATGTCTCGAACGGTATCTTGTAAAACATCACCATCGCGTAGATGAACATGCCAGTCGTCGGGACGAGTCAGGGTAAAGGTTGTCATGAATTGCTCCCACCATGGAAAAGTTGAATGATTGGAGCCTAAACCATGTTCACGTACTTATGACGCAAACGCTTCCGTTTAGGCGACAGGATGATAGAGGAAAAGTGGTTTAATATCATCTTTTTCTTTGTTTTCGGCTTTTTATTTCCCTCGGTTTTCCGTTAGGCTTAGCGTCAATAAAAATACCAATAAGGAATCACCATGTCGGCTGTGCAGCTTTCACAAATTAGTATTTATCCGGTTAAATCGACGGCAGGGTTATCGCTATCTACCGCTTGGGTTGAAAAACAAGGATTGATGTTTGATCGCCGTTTCATGGTCGCTTTGGCGGATGGCAGTATGGTGACCGCGCGAAAATATCCAGCTATGGTCGCGATTCGCTCTGCATTAACGGCGGATGGTTTGATTTTTACCGCGCCAGGTCGTGAGCCCTTAACGCTGCGTTATAGTACGTTTAAGCACCAAGTGGCGCAGGCTCAAGTCTGGGATGATAATTTTACCGCTTATACCACCACCGACGAAGCGGATGATTGGTTCAGTGCTGCGTTGGGTCAGCGGGTTGAATTACTCTTTACAGGTGAGCAGTCCAATCGAGTCCGCGAGAAAGTCGGCAGCAATGTCAGCTTTGCTGATGGTTATCCCTTGTTATTAATTAGCCAAGCGTCGTTGGATGAGTTGAATCGCCGTAGCCCAGAGCGACATAGCATGACGCAATTTCGAACCAACTTGGTCGTTTCTGGCGGTGAGCCTTTCATCGAAGATAGCTGGAAGCGGATCAGAATTGGTCAGGTTGAATTTGAACTGGTCAAACCCTGTGAACGCTGTATTTTGACTACGGTTGATATGAGTACAGGACAGTTTCGCCCCAGTACGGAACCGTTAAGAACCTTAGCTCAATTTCGCGCCAATCAACGCGGCGGCGTGTTTTTCGGTCAAAACTTGATTGCCAAAAATGAAGGGATGATCTCGGTTAATGATCCGATAGAAGTCTTGGAATACAAAGAAAAAGAGCACTACCTTGACCAAGGACAGCGCCACTATCAAATGCGTTGCGTCGAACGCGAGACCATCGCCAATAATTTTGTGACTTTTTGGTTAGAGCCACAACGCAGTGATTTCCCCGAGTATTTCCCCGGCCAACATTTACCGATTGAAGTGATTATTGACGGTAAAGTGCATCATCGTCGCTATACGCTTTCTTCAAGTCCTTCTCGGCCGGGGCGTTTAGCGATTTCCGTTAAGGCGATCGATGGTGGGCAAGTGTCTCATTGGTTATTGGAACATCTTCAGGTGGGGGAGAGTTTAGTCGCCCAATCTGTTGAGGGAAATTTTCATTTGCGCGATGAGCATTTATCTCAGCCGCTATTATTCTTGTCTGCGGGCAGTGGCATTACGCCGATGTTATCGATGCTGCGTTATTTAGCTGACCACCAAATGATGCAAGATATTGTATTTTATCACCAATGCCGTAGTGAAGCTGATATTCCCGCTCGTGATGAGCTAGACGCTTTACGCTCTGCTCATTCGGGCTTAACACTGAGGATCAGTTTGACTCAGCCTTCTATCGATTGGCCTGCTTTAAAAGGACGACTATCCTTATCTCATCTCAAAAAAATAGAGAATGTGACACAGAGGCAGGTTTTTGTCTGTGGGCCAGATGGATTTATGCAAAAAGCGAAAAATCTTTTGCTGAAACTGGGTGTTCCAGAAACGGCTTATCATCAGGAGGTCTTTACGGTGACACCATCGGTTAATCGAGCGTATCAGCCCCTCACCATCACACTCGATGGAAAGGCGTTTCAAGGCGATAACCAGACCACGTTGCTTGAGCAAGCTGAGCGAGCGGGTTTAAAAGTGGCCAACAGTTGTCGCGCAGGTTTTTGTGGCGCTTGTAAAGTGACGGTGCAATCGGGTCGTGTTGAACAACCGGAGACATTGGCTTTGCCCGATCATGAACGCCATCTTGGTAAAGTATTGGCGTGTTGCAGTATTCCTGAAACCGATATTGAAGTAATAAGCTCATAAATCGGCGACAGGCCAAAAGAAAAAGCCACTCCTGAAAGGTCAAGAGTGGCTTGATTAAGTGGACAACAATTAAGCTTTATTGCGTACAGGATTGGCGTAACTGTCGAGCAAATAACGTTGAGCATCAACAGGGAGTTGAGCTAACTTCGCTTCCAGTTGCATTTTATGCTCATCCTGTATCTCCTCGTGGTCGACATTCGCCGCCAAGTAGTTGATTGGATAGAGACGATAATTAGCGTGAATTTGACGGTCAATTTCATCGGCTAAGGCTTCTGGAGTGGCAAAAGGTTCGCTAATTACGTCACCAAAGGCAACATGGATTCGTCCTTTTTCGCCAACAATCCCTTGAATAATGCTTTCAATATCTTCAAATTCGGCTTTTTGGTATTGGCCGTGAGTCGCTTTTTCATACAGTTCGCGTGCTTTGGCGACGTCGCAAGGGTCATTTTCATAAGCAATTGATACCGGTACAATATTAAGTGATTGCATATATTCAGCAAAATCAACTTTTTGTTTACGTCCTTCGACATGAAACATTTTTAAAATCGCCGCATCAGTAAAATCGTTCCCATCTTTGGCTCGTCCTTCTTTCTGGGCGATCCAGATCGAGTTGCCCGTCTCCAGCGAGTGCTTAATGTAGCCTGATAACGTACCGAGCATCTTCATCATTTCGCGCGGTCCTTTAGCAGAACGTTGCACGATAAAGCTTTTATTCAGACGCATTAATTCCGTGGCACAGGGTTTCTTCAATAAGTTATCGCCAATCGCAATGCGTACCGTTCGATGACCGCTTTTATGCAGACCATAATTAACTAACGCAGGATCCATGGCGATATCGCGATGATTAGAGATAAAAAGGTAAGAGCGATTTTTATCTAATTGATCAAGCCCACTATAAGTAACGCCATTGGTGGTATGTTCCAAGGTTTGATCGAGATATTTCTTTACCTCTAGCTGAATGGCTTCAACCGAAGTCAGTTTGGCCCACTTAAATTTCAAATAGATTTTTACGATAGGGCTCAATAGTGGTCTGAGCCAAGCAGGTTGGTGAGCAAAACGGTGCTGCAAAATCGCCGAGATAAATTCTTCATCATTGATTAAACGGTCAAGCGCCGCAGGAATTTCATCGTCATTATAAGGACGTATATCTAAATAAGGATCGTTGGTTGAGGTCATAGTATTGTACATCAAATAAAAAGCTCGCCTATTCTACGCATACTCTGAGTGACTCGCAGCTATCATAAGCACATAATTTACAAGGTCAGACCAGAATCAGTCTGATAAGGTTCAGTTCAGTTGGCTTTTTTATCAAGAAGCGTTACTCTTAGCGCCCTTAAAATGCATGAGGCCAACCATGAACTACGCGATTCAATCTGAAACTTGTACTTTTCCTTATTTGCAAGTGACGGCGCGAAAACGAACGAGTAAGCATAGCTTAATCCAAGTGAATCATGGTTTAGTTTTATTTCGACTTGGCAAACATGAATACGCCATAGAAGCCCACCAAGCATTATGGATTCCCATCGATTGCTTGTGTGCATTAACTTTTTTTCCGAATACTCAAATCACACGAGTGGATTTTTCAGTGCGCTTGCGCTGTCCGTTTCCTTCGCAGGCTGGAACGATTAAACACAATGACTTGAGCAGCAGTATTTTACAACGCTTACAACAGCCTGTCTCTACAACTCCAGTGTATCCTCATTTATTGCAAGTGCTGAAGTATGAAGTACAAAACTTTGAACCCAAACTCAAACTCACCGGTTTAAGCCAAGTATTGAGTCAATGGACGCCAGACAGCCATCTTGGGATCAGTAAAGAGTATCATTTGGCATTATTGGTGCGTGAGGCACGAAAGCGCCGTCTGTCAGGGGTAAAAGAAGCGCTAGTCATTGAGCCCCTGTTTGCCAGTCAAGTTGAACAGTATCAACAACTGTGTCAATTGATTTTAGGTGAGCAACCTTAATTCATTTCAGCCAAGCTAATCCTTATCGGGCGACGGCTCCGCCTAAGGTAAGATTGGTCGGCCATTGTTGAATCTGATTCCCTCCTAAAAAGATGTTGCCATTGACCGTCATGGTGTCTGGAAAACGGGTGATCTGGGAGCCGCCAATATACAGATCACCTTGAACGACCAAGCCTTCTGGAAGTTCGGTTAGCGGGGTTCTGACGACGCTTAGATCTCCCTTAACGACCAACCTTGGCGGTAGCTGCTCAAGCGGGGTATCGGTCAAATTGATGTACCCTCCGACATTAACGCCAGCAGGCCAACGGGTGATTTGTGAGCCGAGTAGATTCGCATAACCACGAATAAAGGTTCCACGAGGGATACGTTGCAGTTGGCTATTGCTTGCTTCCAAACTGCCTTCTACGCGAAGTTGAGGGGGTAGACGTTTAATCGAGGTTTGCGCAATATTAAGGTTGCCTTTGACTTCAAGGCCATTAGGCAATTCAGTATAAGGTTTATTGCGTAAATTGAGGTTACCATAATTATCCAAATGGTTGAGTATTTTATAATAATCAAGAGGGATGGCGAGCAAAGGCAGTGCGCATAGTAAGCTCAATACACCCAGTAACCAGCGCCGCATGGCTGACATCCTTGTGTTGGTGACCACGGTAAAAGTATCGGTCTAATGCTGCGGATTTTCAATGAATGGTTGTCGCTTTGTATTGCTGCGGGTATCAGGCGAGCGAGTGATCGCCCACCTGAGCACTTTAGCGGAATAATGAACGCGACTTAAGCTCAAAAATCAACTTTTCCGCACTGACTTCAAATTTGAATTGAGCATGCAGTTTATTGGCGTCTTGAGTAGGAAGAATTTGATATTCAACGTTGGCACACACTTGTTGAGCGAGTTGTAGGTATTTATCAAACTCTTGTTGAAGTAAATTTTGTTCGGTCGCAAAAATGGTGACTTCGGCAACTTCGTCACCTTCTTTAATGATAAATCCCATTTCTCCGGCAACACCACAGGCTTCACATACTTCATCTTCTACGTAGCATTGATTGGTCATCTCATTATCCTCTTATAAAAACTAAGGCTATTTTAGCCTGCTATGATGTCGCTTACCACTTAATATCCGCTTTCGATCGGATTGGTTCATGTTGATATCAGTTGAAGTGGAATCTCGATCAATCAATGATTCATACTATGATTGAGTAGTCAGTGAAGCGTAGATGAACGATGAGTACGTGGCAATATCTTGTGATATGCGTCAAGAATTTGTGCGAATGAGTGACAGTTTTTTGTCATAATGCTACCGGTTTCATTGCCTTCACTAGGACTTTGTAAGATGATCCCGACGGTTTGCTGACTATTTAACCTCGCAAGATCAACAGTCTTTGAACTATCTAGCCGAATAATCACCCTTTGATGAAGAGCATGAGCCATGCCAAAACGTAGTAAAGAAGATACTGAAATTACGATTCAAAGAATTATGGATGCCGTTATCGATCAACTGCTCAGGTTGGGATACGACAAAATGTCTTACACCACATTAAGTCAGCAGACTGGGGTTTCGAGAACGGGTATTAGTCATCACTTCCCTAAGAAAACCGATTTTGCGTTAGCGTTAGAAAGCAAAATTTTTCACCAATTCACGGAACATTTAGAGTTAGAACAAGGGTTGAATGAATTTGCAGAAAGCTGGTTGAAGGCGCTACGCACGACTCCGGCTTTTATGGCAACACTGCGTTTATTGTTTCAACATGTGGTCATGGCGGAGCGTGCCGAGTTTTTTTCAGCGCAAATGATGACTCGGCTTTATAAACTGGTTGACGACAAATGGGGACCACAAAGTCGCCAACAATTAGAGTGGTTGATTGGTAAATCGATCATTGCGATGAGTGAGCTTGATTAAACCGGGTAGACCATTGGGAAATCTAACGTCGGGTGAGGGGCGACCATCGAATGATGGTCATAGACCTGCTTGATCATCTCGGCGCTCAGAGCTTGCCACGGTGGAGCATCACAGACAATGTGCCCTTGATGAAGAATCACCATCCGATCGGCGTATTGCGCCGCTAAGTTCAAATCATGTAAGACAATCACGACGGCGCATTGTTCTTCACGAGCTAACTGACGAGCGATAAGCAAGGTATTATGTTGGTGCGCCAAGTCTAATGCCGACGTGGGTTCATCAAGCATTAAGACTTTTTGCTCACCGGATTGATGCAGTTGGGTGAGCACTCTTGCTAAATGTAAACGCTGTTTTTCGCCTCCTGAGAGTTCAGGATAGAGCCTATTAGCTAACGGTAAAACATCGGTCTTTTGCATATAATAACGCGCTAATTGCCGAGTTTGTCGATGGCCAATATCAAGCGGGATCGCACCAAGTTCGACCACTTCTTGAGCCGTAAATGGAAAGTTTAATGAGCTACTTTGCGGTAAAATACCGACATGTTTTGCTAAGGTCTTTGCTGACCAGTTTTCGCGAGGTTGGCCGAAGAAACGAATGCGAGAGTGGGTGTCAATCTCGCCACTTAACGCTTTCAATAAGGTACTTTTCCCCGCACCATTAGGACCAAGTAAAGCAGTGACTTCGCCATGATGGAGTTCAATATTGATATCTTTTAATATCGATTTTGAATGAAAACAGACCGTTAAGTGATGCGCTTGAATCGCTGGAGTAAGCATTAAAACAGTTTCCCTTTTTGTTTAAACAGTAAATAGAGAAAAAAGGGAGCACCGACGAGCGCTGTGACAATCCCGATCGGTAATTCACTTGGTGCAACGGCAACTCGGGCAAACATATCGGCGCAAGTCAGCAGTAATGCACCAAGGAGAGCGGAGACGGGTAATAAATATCGATGATCAGGGCCAACGAGCATCCGCCCTAAATGGGGCACGACCAAGCCGACAAAACCAATCATCCCAGCCACGCTGACCGTGATACCAACGCCTGCGGCGCAAAGTATGATCAACGCTCGCTTGAGTTGCTGAGTGCCAATACCTAGGTGGCGAGCTTCCGATTCACCCAGCAAAAGCGCATTCAGTGCCATCGCTCGACGATGAAAGCAATAAGCTAATATTCCCAGTGCGAATAGACACAAATAGATTTGTGGCCAATTAGCGCCAGCAAATGAACCCATCGACCATAGGGTTAGATCACGCAGCATTTGATCGTCAGCCAGAAAATTTAAATAGCCAATCCCTGCCCCAGAAAGTGCACTGATCGCTACGCCAGCCAATAGCATGATGGTCACTGAAGTTCCCAATTGACTGGTGCCTAGTCGATAAACCAGTAATGTTGTTAATACTCCGCCGATAAAAGCACACAAGGGGAGCGTGAACATGTTCATCCATGTGGCATTCAATTCAAAAGAGGCGAGTAATACAATGGCGAGCGCTGCGCCTAATGACGCACCTGCAGATACCCCAATGATCCCTGGTTCAGCGAGAGGGTTACGAAACAAGCCCTGCATAACAACCCCGCAGAGCGCTAATATTGCGCCAACCAATAAACACAGGAGAGTGCGTGGGAGACGAATTTGGTGAATAACCAGATTAATATGAGTCGCAATATCATCAGAGCGAAATAGTAAGCTATATAGGCTATCTCGAAAACTGATCGACATAGGTCCAACGGTAATGGAAGCTAAACTTAATATTCCCAAACTTAGCGCTAAGGCAATAAGTAATAGATGAATAGGCACATGACGTAACACGGCTATTATCCCTTTGGATAGAGCAGCGCTTGCAAACGCAGTGCTTCTTGAATGGTTTTCAGGCCGACGCCGCCGACGAGTGCATGACCATCAATGGTAATGATGCGTTGATGGATACCCGCAGGTGTCACTTTTAACATCGGCAGTGCTTCTAGAATCGCCTCTGCTCCGCCGAGCTGATCATAGCTACGGCCGCTGACCAAAATAACGTCTGGCTGCATGGTGATCAGCGCTTCCATCGATAAGGGTTTATAGGCCGAAATCATCTCGGCAGCAGGATTACGAGCGCCAGCTAAAGTGATCAGCGTATCAGGAATGGTATTTGAGCCCGCGACGTTGGCTGCTCGCCCTTCATGGAGCAGTAAAAATAGCACCTTGAGTGGCGATTGAGCAGGCTGTCCCTCTTTAAGTTGCTCTAATGTCCCATTCACTTGATGTTTTAATGTTTTCGCTGCCGATTGGCGGTCAATTAACTGGGCGATTTGATCGATACGTTCAAGCAAACCTTGCGGATGAGGATCACTGTTGATGATATTGACTTTGACACCTGCAGAGCGTAGCTGGCGTAGGGTACTTTCTGGTCCCATTTCCTCTGAGCCAATTAATTGGGTTGGATTCAACGCTAACAAGCCTTCTGCCGAGAGCTGTCGGTGATAACCCACTTGAGGTAATTCACGCGTGCGCGGTTCATTGCTGGTTACATCAACCGCAATGAGCTGATCTTGTCCACCTAACGCAAAGATAAGTTCAGTAACACTGCTCCCTGCACTGATCACACGCTCCGCTGCCGATAAATGATGAGCGCACAAGAGGAATAAAACACTGGCAAGTCGCCGAATAAAAGGTATGGACAATTTCATAATGCTGCTCATTAACTAAATGGGCCACGTTATACCCAGCCTACATGAAGCTGCCGCGGTATTGGCTATTTCTGGTTTCAAGAGCGCAAATTATTACTCATAATACAAACAATATCAATTATCAATTGCATTATCGTTTGTGTCTAATTATTCTTAGCCGCGTTGAGGTACTCACGTAATTGTATTGGATAACAAAATGGAACAATTATCACACCAAGTGGCGCAGTTATTAAATGATGAGCCCGCATTACTCCCAGCACAGATTGCTGAACGTTTAAGCGTGAGTGAATTTGCTGTCGTGTCTGCTTTTCCTAACGAAATGGTTACCCTGCTCTCGGGTGATCATGCGCAGATGGTATTAACGGAGATTGCTGATTGGGGGACAAACGTGACCACTATCGTGCAGTCATTTGGCTCTATTTTTGAAATCAAAGCCCCGTTACCGAAGGGTAAAATGGCGCGTGGTTACTACAACTTGTTGGGGCAACCAGGCCAACTTCATGGCCACTTAAAATTAGAGTTGATTGATCACGTTGCTTTGGTCAGTAAACCTTTTATGGGGCGAGAGAGCCACTATTTTGGTTTTTTCACTCAGCAGGGGGATTCTATTTTTAAGATTTATTTAGGCCGCGATGACAAGCGAGAGCTTATCGCTCAGCAGGTCGATCGTTTTCAAACGATGCAACAACAATTTAAATAATCGCCTGGTAAGGAGAACGTCAATGGAACAGCAAGTTAAACAAGAAAGACTACAAGGCCGTTTAGAGCCAGAAATTAAAGAGTTTCGTCAACAGCGCACGACATTACAGCTCGCGACGGTTGATGCACAAGGTAAACCAAATGTAAGTTATGCTCCCTTTGTACAAAATCAAGCAGGCTACTTTATTCTGATTTCTCATATTGCGCGTCATGCGCGTAATTTAGCGGTCAACCCTCAAGTATCGATCATGATGATTGAAGATGAATCGACGGCTAAGCAGCTGTTTGCCCGCAAGCGGTTAACGTTTGATGCCCAAGCGAGCATGATTGAACGTCACTCGCCGCTATGGCAACAGGTGATTGAACAAATGCAACAGCGATTTGGTGACATTATTGATAACCTCAGTCAACTTGAAGACTTCTCACTATTTTGCTTAAAGCCAGAGCATGGATTGTTTGTGAAAGGTTTTGGACAAGCGTATCAAGTGTCAGGGGATGATCTGGTTGATTTTGTTCATCTTGAAGAGGGGCATCGTCAAATCGCGAACGCGTAGTCGTTCGGAGATACACGGTTTGGACATCAAAGGCTGATTATTCAGCCTTTGATCAGGGTAGCGGTGAACATCAATCAATACTTCGATGTGCTAGCTTTGGTAATTGTTTTTTTTGTGTTTTTTTGGCACTTTTTTCGGGAGCTTTGGCGAGAACCACAACTGGACGAACAATAAATAAATTATTCGGGTAGAGAACTCGATTACCGTCTAAGGTTTCGAGTACGACATTAAATAGCGTCATATCTACCAATCGTCCTTCGATAAAGTTACCCCCATCGATGATTTTTACCCAAGATCCGATTCGGCAGTGATTTTGGATAAACAGCACTAAGAAGGAGGTAATATTACTGAGTAAAGACCAGCTTGCGAATAAAGCCACCCCGATCAAAGCAAACAACGAAGAGCCGATCACCAATAGCCCACGTAATTCGATCCCCCAGATCATCATGATCCCTAAGAGAATCATCACAAAAAGCGAGGTTTTGAGTAGCCATTTAACCCGCTGTAATCGGTCACTATCTTCCCGTTGCCCAACGGTTTTATCCAATACCCGCAAACTCAAAAAAACCAGTTTAGGATAGAGCAGTAAGATGAGCACAGAGAGTGCCCATTGGTAGTTATCTTGTAATAAAGAAAGCACTTGCATAATACAGTTATCCTCTTCCTACTTGAAACGCAGCGATGCTGGCTAGGTTCGTTGCTCTCCAATCGTATGGTTTATCTATCTTTATAGGGATGATGAGAGTCATGCTCGACTCTTATCTGTCGCTTACCTGCAACGGTAAGTGATGTGAGATGAATCCATTAAATGGCAGTGAAAATAACTGAAATACACGGAATTTCAATCGAATTCTTTTCGTGGAGGTAGGATAGAGAAAGTATAGATAGAGTTCGAAACAATTTTTATGCTGCTTGTTAAGCGTTTTGATGATTTTTTGACTTAAATTTGTTAATATTAACGCTTAATTATAAAAAATAGGCCCGTTTTTTGGTTGCTGATGCTTTGAATTGAAATGTTTTCCATTGGCATCTCCAAGTCATATAAGGTGAGTGGTGGATGAACAGGGTGTGTATTTCCATGATTCTGATGATCATGTGATAAGTCGAAATCATGCCGTTAATATCGACACCACTGCAAGCTAAATCAATCGCTAAACGAAACGTGGCAGTAAAACAGTAAGGAGCGTAGTACGTGCGACACATTTACCGAATAATCTTTGCCATGGTGATGCTGATAGGGTCAGTCGCTTGGGCACAGGAAGATCGTGAGCCGCCATATTCAGAATCGCCACTTTTGGATAGGCCATTAGTCGAACGTTACATCCTCGATGAATTGAGAGCATTACGTCAGGATCAACAAGATTTAGAACGTCGCTTAACCATTCAAATTACCGACCGTGAATTGTCCGTCGCCGATCGGTCACTGAGTTATTCTAATGTTACCGTGACTTACTTTTTCTATGTCATTGCTGGTGTGGCTTCTTTAGTGGCTTTAATTGGTTGGCAATCGCTGCGTGAAGTAAAACATAATACTCGGGAGATGGCCGATAAAAGCATTAATAAAATCGCTCAAGAATATGAACGTAAGTTTGTCGCTTTAGAGCAAGATTTAAAGCGAAAAAGCCGGATTATCACTGACAATAACCGTGAAATTGAAGTGATTAATGAGATCCATAATTTATGGCTGAGATCGCAAAGTGTGCAGACGGCAGAACAGCGAATTGAAGTGTATGACGAAATCCTCAAAATTCGTCCTGGCGATCTCGAAGCGTTAACCTATAAAGCTGATGCCGTTATGGAAATGCAAGAATATCACTGGGCGATGAGTTTATGTAACCGAGTGTTAGAACTCGATGACGATAACGGGCCTGCGTTGTATCAGCGCGCGTGTGCTTATGCTCGTTTAGGCGCAGATGAACAAGCGTTGGAAGATATTCAACGGGCGATAGAGATAAGCCCTTCAATGCGCGATTTAATTCTTGAAGAGCCCGATTTTGAATCGCTGTACAGTAACAAAAACTTCAATGCGTTAATCAACCACAATTAAGATTGTCCTTTGGTACTTAAAGCCGCGATAGCGATTTGGATAATTTTGGCGATTTAACAACCAAATGGCTCAGGCTTCTCTAATCGATGAAAGGCGTTCATTGACTGTCTATGGAGCGATGGAATACGGAGGTTTTTATGATTTTTGCTCATTGGTGCTAGCCATAACTAAAGCTTGTCTTAACGACAAATTATTATCATTAGACACACCCTCTCTTTTCACCGATAAAGCGCGTGACATTTAGGGTGTCAGGTGTGATGGCATGATGTGGCTGTCACTACATTCTCTCTGTTTTTGTGAGATATCAAGTGGAAAAATCATCCAAATTAGATCGTGTTCGTGCGGACTACAATGTTCATTATTGGAGCCAAGGTTTTTATGGCATTGATGACCATGGTGAAGTGACCGTGTCACCAAGAAAGGATAATGCTCATCCGACCGCATTGAGCTCGATAGTCAAACAACTTGAAGCTCGTAATCTTAATCTTCCGGTATTGGTTCGTTTCCCACAGATTCTGCACCAACGTGTGCACAATATTTGTGACGCTTTTAATCAAGCGATTGAAGAGTGTGATTACCCTAATAAATATTTGTTGGTTTATCCGATTAAAGTTAACCAACAAAAAGAAGTAGTGGACGAAATATTAGCCAGTCAAGCTGAACTCGAAACTAAGCAATTGGGCCTTGAAGCAGGCAGTAAACCCGAGTTGCTCGCCGTGCTAGCGATGGCGCAACAAGCCAGTTCAGTGATCGTTTGTAATGGTTATAAAGATCGCGAATACATTCGTTTAGCGTTAATCGGTGAAAAATTAGGTCACAAAGTTTTCATCGTTTTGGAGAAGCTTTCAGAACTCGACCTGATCCTAAAAGAAGCCAAAAGTCTTGGCGTGAAACCTCGTCTAGGACTCCGTATTCGTTTAGCGTCGCAAGGGGCGGGTAAATGGCAATCCAGTGGCGGTGAAAAATCCAAATTTGGTTTAGCGGCTTCACAAGTGCTAACGGTGGTCGAGCGTCTGCGAGCTGAGAATCAACTTGAAGCTTTGCAACTGGTGCACTTCCATTTAGGTTCACAAATGGCCAACATTCGTGACGTACGTAATGGGGTCAATGAAGCTGCTCGTTTTTATTGTGAGCTCAGAGAGCTTGGTGCGCAGATCGATTATTTTGATGTCGGCGGCGGTTTAGCGATTGATTATGATGGTACGCGAAGCCAATCATCGAACTCGATGAACTATGGTTTACAAGAATACGCACGCAACATTGTCAATGTTGTTGCTGATATGTGTAATCTGTATGAGCAACCGAAACCGATTATTATTTCTGAATCCGGTCGCTCAATCACCGCTCACCACGCGGTGTTGATTACCAATGTTATTGGTACAGAAGCGTATATGCCTGAGCAGATCAGCGAGCCAGAAACGGATGCGCCGGTGCTGATGCAAAATATGTGGCGTAGTTGGGAAACCTTACGAGAAGGTACCGATGCACGTGCATTAATTGAAATTTATAATGATACGCAAAGTGATTTATCAGAAGCGCATACTCTGTTTGCTTCGGGCGTGATCAACTTACAACACCGTGCATGGATTGAGCAGCTTTCACTGCGTATTTACTATGAATTACGTTTGAAAATGAGCACTAAGAATCGTTTCCATCGCCCCATTCTTGATGAGCTGCAAGAAAGATTAGCGGACAAATTCTTTGTTAACTTCTCTTTATTTCAATCATTACCGGATGCATGGGGTATTGATCAAGTGTTCCCTGTGCTTCCTTTGTCCGATTTACAAAATGTTGAAGATCGCCGTGCCGTCATGCTAGACATCACCTGTGATTCAGACGGTGCGATTGAGCAGTACGTTGAGGGGCAGGGGATTGAAACGACTCTTCCCGTGCCGGCTTGGTCAAAGGATAAACCGTATTTAATGGGCTTTTTCTTAGTGGGTGCTTATCAGGAGATTTTGGGTGATATGCACAATCTGTTTGGTGATACCCACAGTGTGGTGGTCAATATTACTGACAGCGGAGACGCGGAAATTACCTCGATCAATGAAGGCGATACCGTAGAAGACATGATGCGCTATGTGCATATTGATGTTGATGCGATTCGTGCTAATTACCGTCAATTGGTCAGCCAACGTGTGGCGGCCGCAGAGCAAGAGATTGTTTTAGCAGAGCTAGAGCAAGGCTTGAGTGGTTATACTTATTTAGAGGATTTTTAAATGAATGATTTGTTTACGAAAACTGATTATTCACTCTACTCCAATGCGATGACCTTTGTCCGTCGTCCGTATGTGAGAAACCCGATTGATAGCGATGCCGATGTGGTCGTACTGGGTGTGCCGTTAGATATGGCGACTTCAGGTCGTTCTGGCGCTCGTATGGGGCCAGATGCGATTCGTCGTGCTTCAGTGAATCTTGCTTGGGAAGGAAAGAAATTCCCATGGGATTTCAACTTATTTGCCCAGACGAAAGTGATTGACGCTGGTGATTTAGTGTTCGATTGCGGCGATGCGGAAGATTTTACCTATCGTCTTGAAGCGGCGGCGGGTGAAATCATCAAAAATGGTAAAACCTTGTTGGCTCTCGGGGGCGATCACTTTGTGACCTTACCGATTTTGCGTGCTCATGCTAAGCAGTTCGGCGAAATGGCGTTGATTCATTTTGATGCACACACGGATACTTATGCTAATGGCAGTGCTTATGATCATGGGACGATGTTTTATCATGCGCCGAAAGAGGGATTGATTTCCCCTAAACATTCGGTGCAAATTGGTATTCGTACTGAGTATAAGCAAGAAGGGCATGGCTTTAATGTTATCAACGCGATGCAAGCCAACGATATGTCGGTGGAAGAGATTGTGCAGCAAATTCGCACTATCATTGCTGATAAACCGGTATATTTAACCTTTGATATCGATTGCCTCGATCCAGCGTTTGCTC
The DNA here is from genome assembly GCF_030851525.1 of Vibrio sp. 2017_1457_13. NCBI lineage: Bacteria > Pseudomonadati > Pseudomonadota > Gammaproteobacteria > Vibrionales > Vibrionaceae > Vibrio > Vibrio sp. 2017_1457_13. Next base: position 306,410 of record NZ_VHTA01000002.1, on the reverse strand, counting down.
CGGGCACAGGGACACCGGTGTGCGGTGGACTTAATACCGATAAAATTTTGAAAATTATTCGCGCGTTGAAAGGTATCAACTTAGTCGGGATGGATGTGGTTGAAGTCGCTCCTGCCTACGATCAAAGTGAAATGACCGCGCTAGCCGGTGCTACCATCGCACTGGAATTGCTGTACGTTTGGTCAGCCAATCAAAATAAAGCCTAAATTGTTTGGCTGCATCTACTTTCAAACCGAGTCATCAGGCTCGGTTTTTTGTTAACTAACGCACACATTCTCAGTGATAAAGGCGAATTGTTGGCACTTTTCGCTTTTCCAGTGGTTAAGTATGGGAAGGCTTGTTACGTTCATTTACACTACTGTAAGAGTGAGTAAAGAAAAACAGGGTAATCTAGTCAGTTAGTTATACTATTTTTCTCTTTGATTTTGGGATGCGAGTTATGAAAAATATCAAGTCTATTGTCGTTTCTGCGACGTGCTTGTCTTTTATTCCCCTAGTAAGTAATGCAACACCGATTGTGGTACCCAATCCTCCGCAGCTTTCTGCGAAAGGTTATGTCTTGATGGATTACCATACGGGTACGGTTTTAGTTGAACACAATGCTCATAATAAATTGAATCCAGCGAGTTTAACGAAACTGATGACGTCATACGTTGCCGGACAAGAAATGAAGCGGGGTAACATTAGCCCTGATGATCAAGTGGTGATTAGCCAAAGAGCATGGGCGAGAAACTTTCCCGATTCCTCAAAAATGTTTATTGAGGTAGGCACGAAAGTCAATATGATGGATTTGTATCGCGGCTTGATTGTTCAATCTGGTAATGATGCGAGTGTGGCTATCGCAGAACATGTGGCTGGTTCTGAAAATGCGTTTGTTGATTTAATGAATTCTTGGGCTGCAACGCTTGGGCTAACGAATACGGCGTTTACCAATCCGCATGGATTAGACAGTTCAGGTCTATACAGTACGCCTTATGATATCGCTAAGCTGGCGCAAGCGATTATTCGTGATCTACCAGAAATTTACCCGCTCTATAGTGAAACGTCGTTTACTTATAACGGCATCACTCAATACAACCGTAACGGTTTATTACGTGATCGGAGCATGAATGTCGATGGTATGAAGACAGGGTTTACTAGCGGGGCTGGTTTTAGTCTAACCACCTCGGCGACCAATGGTAACATGCGTTTGATCTCTGTCGTTATGGGTTCCAATAGCGCTAAAGGCCGAGAAGCCGATAGTAAGCAGTTGCTAAGCTATGGCTTCCGTTTCTTTGAAACCATAGCGCCTCATCAAGCTGGAGAGCCGATTGAGCAGGCGAGAGTGTGGATGGGCAAAAAAGATCAGTTACCTGTTGGGGTCGCTGAGACAACCTATTTAACTGTGGTTAAAGGTGAATTACCTAAGCTCAGTGGCTTGATCGAAATGAATAAGGATTTACAAGCCCCGATCCAAAAAGGTGATATTGTTGGTAAAGTGATTTATCAAGTCGATGATCGCAAGGTCGGTGAAGCTTCCTTGGTGGCTTTAGAAAGCGTTGAGCAAGGCGGTTGGTTTAAACGAACCTTAGATAGAATCAAACGTTTATTCGCAAGCTGGTTTTAAAATCCCTTCATCATGAATGACACAGCAGAGAAATTTTTTCTCTGCTGTGTCTCTTTTCTATGTATGGTGATGCAAAGGAGGTTATCGATATCTCTAGTGCTCGCTCATCCTATTTATCGCTTGATCAATGTATTTAATGAGCTAGCTATCGTCAGCGGTCGAGTGATATTAAAAATTAAGTTAAATAAATTTAAACAGACCTTAACTTCCCACTGACATCATCACGAATCCTTTTTGTCATCCTGTGCAATGATTACCTGTTGCACTCGTTAAAGGATAAATAATGGAGTTTAGCGCTGAAGACCGCCAAGCCTTATACAACGTATGGATGTCACAAAAAGCCAAAATGCATTTAACTCAGATGCAGATGGCGAAACGACTCAACTTAACCCAAGTAGAGTTTTCTCAACTTCTGCGCGGTGATAGTCCTTTGTCGATGACTTTTATTAGCCAGTTTTGTCGACATTTGCATATTGAACCCCATATGGTGATACCAAGTTTAAAAACGGCGGCTGCTTATAATCAGCAAGCGATCAGTTTAACCAGTCGTGTGATCATTGATGGTGATATTCAGCATGTGTCAATAGAAGGTAATCAAGTGATTATTGAATATGTTCATTATGCTTAATGGTTGTAAAGGATAAGGTCCGGTAGTCTAAAAATTAAAAAAATTCTGATGGGCTAATACATTGAGGCTGCAATGCTGATGGGGTGAGATGATGTGGTTGGCCCCATCATCATCAAGTAATGCAGAAATCTTACTTTTATTTTAAAGCATCAATCTAGAGAATAAAGCCTACTCGGTGTTTGAACTTTGTTCGGTTCGGTTGTCTATTATACCGCTTGGTTCATTTATTGATCACTTGATTGATAAATCACATTTTTTTATTGACCTTGCTGAGGAATACGGTAAAGTACGCCTCGTTCTCAGGGCAAAGCCCGAAAGAGCAGATGGTGTTGCCATGCCGCAATTTGCGTTGCCCTGGTGGTGAAATTGGTAGACACAAGGGATTTAAAATCCCTCGACTTTCGAGTCGTGCCGGTTCAAGTCCGGCCCGGGGCACCATCAGCCAAAATAGAAACTGATACAAAGGCGCGTTGGCAGAGTGGCCATGCAGCGGATTGCAAATCCGTGAACCTCGGTTCGACTCCGGGACGCGCCTCCATATTTTTAAGTAACCAGCCTAGATGCTGGTTTTTTTGTCTCCGTTGTTTCTACTTTTTCATTTATATCGCCGCGATATTAATCTCTCTATATAACTTAATGATATTGAGTGCGGATATTCCAATTAGAAAAAAGCCAGCCTATTAATCGTGGCTGGCTTTTTTATTTTGATCAGATGGATTAAGAGTAAAGCGCTTGCTCGGTTCTTAATCCTTTGATTAAGCTTACACACATCAGTAGCAATACAAAGCTAAAAGGCAGAGCTGTGGCGACGACGCCGGATTGCAGCGCTTGTAGCGCCTCTGAGCCCCCAACCCAAAGTAGTACGGCAGCAATTGAACCACCGACCGTTGCCCAGAATATACGTTGTAATACCGGAGCATCCACTTTTCCTCCTGCGGTAATACTATCGATGACCAGAGAACCAGAATCGGCTGAAGTAATGAAAAAGATCAGGATCAGTACGATCGAGATCAGCGATAAGGCGTTACCGAGCGGTAATTGCTCGTAGACATGGAATAATGTTAACGAAATATCGGTTAATCCATGTGTGCCTAGCTCACCGATTTGGTTAGAGACCTGCTCTAAAGCGATCCCACCGAACACCGACATCCAAACGATGATCAGCAAGGTTGGAATAAATACCACCGCAAGAATAAATTCACGTACCGTTCTGCCTCGTGATACCCGCGCAATAAACATGCCGACAAAAGGTGACCATGATATCCACCAAGCCCAGTAGAAGACCGTCCAGCCATGCATCCAGATTTCATCATCACGACTATGGGGATTACTTAGGGGAAGAATGTTTTTTACGTAAGCCATGAAGGTCGCAGGAATCGATTGTAGCGTGGTATTAAAGCTAACACTGATAATAAAAATCAATAAAGCGAGAGCAAAAGCCATATTGATATTACTCAATACTTTAACGCCGCCGTTGATACCACGTACCACCGAGATGATGGCAATCAAGGTCACAAAGACAATCACGGCAAATTGCATCCCGATCCCACCTTGGGTACCAAAAACGTAGTTAATACCACTTGTGGCTTGTTGAGCGCCTAAGCCTAATGAAGTCGCTAAACCAAATAAAGTGGCTAATACGGCCATAATATCAATAATATGACCGAGCCAGCCCCATGCACGGTCACCAAAAATAGGATAAAACACGGAACGAATGGAGAGTGGGAGGCCTTTATTAAAAGAGAAAAAACCTAATGCTAAGGCGACAATCGCATAAATCGCCCATCCGTGAATCCCCCAGTGAAATAGCGTTGCACCCATGGCAAGAGATTTTGCTTCTGGTGTATAAGCCTCGACATTAAAGGGCGTTCCCCACCAATTGGTATAATAAGCGGTTGGCTCAGCGACACTCCAAAATAATAAACCGATGCCCATGCCTGCAGCAAAAAGCATCGATAGCCACGATATTCTGGAATGATCAGGGGCTGCGTCTCGTCCACCAAGGCGAATTTTACCTAAAGGGGAGATCATTAATCCCATAGCAAAGAGCAGGAAGAAATTGGTTATCCACATGAAATAGGCATCAAAATGTTGAATAATGCCATTTTTAAGTGTGTCGAGTGCAGATTTGGCTATCTCCGGACCGACCCAGATGATGGAGATAAGAAACAGTAGAATGAATCCGGCACTAATACCGAAGACTGGATTATGAACATCAAATCCCCATTTTTGTACATTGTCTCTACCGACATGGTAATCGGTCGTTTCAATGCTGTATTTGTTAAAAGCGTTTTGCATACGATGACTCAACAAGTGCTTCGCATTCGTCACTCGTCTACGTGTAGACAAGTGATGAATACGTCAAAAGGTAAATAAATGATTAGAGTACAAATCATTTTTCGATGCAGATAATAGCGACAATTTTGTTTTAAAGTCAAATTTATAAATTTTTATGCTGTTTAAAATACTAAAATAGTTGCTTATTTTATGCGAGTGAACATTGTTCGCTGTGGTAAAGTTTGCATCATCGGTGGACGAAGTGCGATTGTTGATAGTCCGCTCTCGTATTTCCGAAAACGCCAAGTCATTGGGGCTATGTTGAATTTGATAAAATAAGCAGGATGAGATGGAAAAAATTGCCATTTTGGTTGATGTACAAAACGTTTATTACACCTGTCGAGAGCGATACGGGCGTCACTTTAATTATAACCAGTTCTGGCAACAAGTGACTCAAGGCCGTCACGTATTTAAAGCGAACGCTTATGCGATTGCCAGTAAAGAGCCTCAACAGCGGCAATTTCATCATATTTTACGCGGTGTAGGTTTTGAAGTGATGCTAAAGCCTTTTATTCAACGTAGTGATGGCAGTGCGAAAGGAGATTGGGATGTGGGAATTGCGCTTGATGCCTATGAGCTAGCTCAGCAAGTCGATACGGTTGTTTTAGTGTCCGGTGATGGGGATTTTGAACCCTTGGTTGAACGTATTCAGCAGCGCTTTCAGGTTAAGGTTGAGGTTTATGGTGTACCAAGACTGACGGCACAAAGTTTAATTGATGTCGCCAGTCAATTTGTTCCGATAGAGCAAGCTTTATTGCTGTAATCCGTTATCCGCCTGCTGTTCAGCATCGGTAGTTACGGTTTCTAAAGCGGCTTGTTCTGCTTCTAATTTGGCGCGCTCCGCTTTAGAAATATAACGAGGTTTATTGGTGCCATGTAGCTTGGCGTTTTTCTTTTTAAGATGCTTTTGTAGTGTTTGATTAATTTTCTTTTTACGGTTCATGCTTCTGTGCTCGATGACGATCAATTTAGGGCCAAGTGGCCCTAAAGCCGCGCAGCATACTGGTTTTTAAGGGCGAACTCAATCAAGTTTATTGCGTGTTGTTTATTCTCCAGCTACCCATTGACGTTTGGTTTTCACGCTGGCCAGCAGCATGTACAAACAAGTGATCAATAACGTCACAAAAAGATAACCAAGTAAGCTTTGATTGGTGTAGATAAACCAATCAGCGATAACGGGCCCTAATACAGAGCCGATACTGTAGCTAAACAGCATCACTTGAGTGGCTGAGACAATGTAATGGGCATCTAATTTATCGCAGCCTAAATTAATCGCAATCGGGTAGAGAGCAAACGTTGCCATACCGAGCACAAACAAACTGATCGCGAGAAGCGTAACGCTACTGTCTAATAATGGTAATACCGCCGCAGAAGCGCCTAATAAACAAAAGAAAGCCATTAATAAGGTTCTGCCAAGATGCTTAGATAGCCAAGGAACAATCGGTTGTACGACCATCGCGCCCAGAATAATTAATGCCATTAAGCTGCCGATTTCTGAGTGACTAATGCCACGTTGTGTCAACTCTATTGGCATCAGTCCATAAATAGCGCCCAATATCAGCCCTGAAACTAAACAGCCAATGATGGCAGCATGACTTAATTTGGTCATTTGTTTCCAAGACAGACTTTGTCCTGCTTCGGTAGACGGTTGATCAGATTGACCAAAGATTAAAATCACCGTTGCGAAGCATAATAAGGAGCCAATCGCAATAAATGGGATTAAGCCATTAACGCCTAAGTATCCAATCCCTAATTGTCCCATCGCTGTACCGCCATAGAGCGATACCATGTAAATACCTAATCGTTTTGCGCGGCCACTTTCATTACCATGCAGTAACCACGACTCAACTACAACGAATACCCCCGCAACGGCAATGCCAGCGATAAAACGTGCACCAAGCCAAGTTAGACTATTGGCAAAAACGGGCAAAATCACGATAGACGTTAACAGCACTAATAGACAGCCAATGAAAGTATTGCGATGTCCGAAGCGATTGACTAACTGCTCCATAAACAGCGCGCCGAGCAATAAACCGGCATAAAACACACTGGCTAGCCAACTGGCTAAAGAGAGTTCCAACCCATAATGTGGCAGCATGAGTGGGATGACACTCATCAAATATCCTGAAGCGACGGCATACAGTGTGAGCGCAATAACCGGTACTGAAATACGATGAACGGGAGAAGTAATCATGTCCATAGTTATCGCCTCGAATTAAGAATAGGACTGGGTTTCGCGGCGAATATGGGACTTAAAAATAGAAAGGTAAAACGAAAAATAATGCTCATGACGATAAAATAAATTTATCAAGTCATAAGCTATGATTAAGTGTAGTAAAGTTGGCATAATCGGCGGTGAAATGCCAACTTTAAATGTTATTTTACGGGATAATTTATTTGGTTAATGCTTGGTTTAGCCATTGTTCAAACTGACTTTTTGGTAACGCACCATTGAGAACATCGACTCTTTTGCCTTGTTTAAAGACCATCAGGGTGGGAATGCTACGAATCTGATATTTTCCTGCCAACGCCTGTTGAGCTTCAGTGTCGATTTTTATAAATCTCACTTGCCCTTGACGTTCGGCGGCTACGTCATGAAAAATGGGGGCAAAACCGACACAAGGATTACACCAAGGAGCCCAAAAGTCGATGACGACCGGTTGTTCACTGGCTAATAGCGCTTCTAGATTATCCGCTGTACCTTCAATCGGAGCCCCATCAAGCAGTGCGGCTTGGCATTTTCCACAGCGCGGGCTTTCAGAAACTCGGGCTGTTGGGATACGATTAAGCCCATGGCAAGCTGGGCAGCGAGTGGTGAACGTTGACATGGTTTCCTCTTTTAGTTTTGTTGCTTTGCCGATCAGCGCTTAACGTGATTAGGCAAATCAGCGTATACTAGTCGTTTTGTTAGGTGAATGCGCTTAACATCGCCAATAATAAATGAATGCCTATCTCCTTGCTATTTGATTAATCTCACCAGTAGCAAGAGCATAACAACGAAAAGCAGGATTATAATGACTCAATATTATGCTGAAATTACCGGTTGGGGTAAATGTTTGCCACCGACCACGCTCTCAAATGATGATTTAAGCACCTTTTTAGAGACTAATGATGAGTGGATCCGCACTCGCACTGGGATTGAATCTCGCCGGATTAGCCACGTGAATACCTCAGAGTTAGCTACCGTAGCGGCTCAGCACGCGATTGCTTGTGCCGGGATTGACGCTCAAGAGATTGACTTGATTATTGTTGCCACTTGTTCGCCCGATTCTCTCATTCCTAATATCGCTTCAAAAATCCAGCAGAACTTAGCAATAGATAGCGCAGCCGCTTTTGATCTGAATGCTGCCTGTACCGGGTTTATCTACAGTTTAGAAACTGCCACTCGCTTGATGCAGGCAGGTCGCTACCAACATGCTTTAGTGATTGGCGCAGAAAGACTGTCTTTTTATATTGACTGGACCAAACGCGATACCGCCGTTTTATTTGGTGATGGTGCCGGTGCGGTAGTGTTGAGTCGTACAGAGCAACCGGTTGGGTTACAAGAAGCCAAAATTGGTTGTGATGCTCAAGGGCGTGATATTTTGGCGGTGCCGAAGTTTGGTAGCTCAATGGATCGCTTTGCTGCCGACAATGGTTATTGGGCATTTGATTTCGTTGGTAAAGAGATCTTTAAAAGAGCCGTTAAAGGCATGGGCGCGGCGGCGGCGCAAGTGTTAACCACTAGTGGTTTAGCTCAGCAAGACGTGGATGTGGTCATCCCACACCAAGCGAATATCCGTATCATTCAAACGTTATGTGATTTATCGGGTATTAGCCAAGATAAAGCGTTTATTAATATTCAGAAATACGGCAATACGTCGGCGGCAACGGTGCCGATTGCCCTGTGTGAAGCATTGGAACAAGGTAAGATTCAACCCAATAATAACGTGTTACTCGCCGCGTTTGGTGCAGGATTAACTTGGGGCGCTGGCCATATTAAATGGGGCTCACGGGTAACGCCTCTGGGCAGTAGTGATGCACAATTACCATCCTGTGAGCAAAGCGCACTGCAATTGCTAGAAAAAGCGATTGAACATTGTCAGCAGCGGCCACTATCTCAATAGCCGCTGAGCAGCAATGGCAAATCTGTTCGGTGTCCGTGGATTAGCGTCATCGTTGATAGCCAGCGTCAATGGATACGCTGGCTATCGTGTTTTAGGCTAACGCCATTGCCAGCAGTGTGATCGGGTGAATGCTTTCGGCGGTGGTGTTTTCTTCTATCTGCCATTTACAGGTTTCACAGTCAGTGACCGCAAAATCTGCCTTGGCCGTGTTGATCGACTCAAATAGGTGTGAGCCGATCTTCATTGAAACATCGTAGTTTTCCGCTTTAAAGCCATAAGTGCCCGCTAAACCACAACACTCACTATCCAAAACCACCAGCTCTAAACCTGGGATCATTTTCAGAAGTTCAATCGTAAAGATAACATTACCACTGCGCTCCAAATGACAAGGAGTGTGATAAACCACTTTGAGGTTAACGGGTTTCATCTTCGGCGCATTGCCACTCATAAACTCTTTGAGTAGAAAACGCGTGACATACTCAATGCTTGCCACCACTTGGCTATTATCAACGCCTAACACATGCGGATACTCTTGTTGCAGAGTAAAAGAGCAGGTCGATGAGGTTGAGAGTACCTTAGTCTGTCTCTCCAAGACGGCCGTTTCTAAGCTTTTGACATTCAGTAGAGCATTACTGCGCGCTTTATCGTGAAAGCCATTGGCAATCAAAGGTACGCCGCAGCATTTTTCTTTATCCAACAAGCTGACGCCGATGTTCATCGCGTTCATTACCCGAACAAAGTCTTTCCCTAACTGAGGATGATTGTAATTGACATAGCAACCATGAAAGTAACTGACTTGGCGGTTATAGCTGGCTTGCTGCTGTTTTTGTTGTTTGAACCAACCGCGAAAGGTGCCATGAGAATATTTCGGTAGGGCTTTGTGATCATGCACACCGATGGTTTTGTGCATGATTTTTTTGACCAGAGGTAGCGAGGTGGCAAAATTGACGACTGGTGCAAAAGGCGTAGCGAGGGAGCCAAATAAATCGGTATGACTGAGCACATAATCACGCATTAACTTCGGATTGAATGGCTTTTTACCATACTTGCCTCGTGCCACGGCAATCAGGTCGCCAATCCGCACGCCAGAAGGGCAAGCGGTTTCACAGCGCTTACAGTTGGTGCACAGTTTTAGTAAGTCATCGTAGTATTCCGCGCTTTTGATCCGCAAACGCTCGCCATCTGGGCCGCATTGTTTTGGCCCAGGGTACAGTGGATTCGCTTTAGCAACGGGGCAGTACACGGTACACACGGTACATTTGATGCATTGATCAAATGAGGTGTTTTTCGGTGCATTGGCAATAAAGGAATGATTCATACCAGAGCCTCCTGAGTTGAAGCTTGCGCTTGCCATTGAGCGATAATTTGTGACGTAGCATGATAAGCAGTTGCAATCGCGACGCCACCACCACAACCTTCAAACACCGGATCATAACCTGCGAGCATAGAGCCGCAGCAATAGAGGTTATGGATAGTCTCACCTTGACGGCTAGGGTTTAATGAGGCGGTCGTTGTGACGCCAAATGTCATAAAAGGGTGAGAGCACTTAGCAAAAAAGTCATGATTACGCCATTGTGCCCGCTCTTGAGCACTTTCAACGTCGAGTTGGAAAATAGGCTCACTGATCCCCTGATGATTAGCGGCTAAGCCCTGACTAAAATAACTTCCTGTCGCCATGAGAAAATGATCAGCATAAAGCGCCATATCGGTCAGGTTTTTGGTGTATATCGCGTTCAATCGATGGTGATTAAACTCGCCTTTGGTGACTTTATCGCCTTTTAAATGTATACCACCAAGGGATAAGAAAGCACGACTGAGCGACTCCTCAATCCGGATCCCCATCAAAGAAGGTGGCATGGTCGGAACTTCATGCAAGGACAATCCAGTAGTGGCGTGTAATTTATCGAGTAGGTGCAATCCGTCACCGTTACCCATGATCGCTGGGAGAATTACCAAATCATCACCGGTGGCTACTTGCGTTAATTGATCACAAAACGCTTGCCATGCCGAAGGTTTTTTAAGCAACCTTGCAATATCAATTGAGCGCAGTTCATGAGGATTATGGCGCAGTTCAGCAAAACCAGGAATCGAGATCGAAACAATGGTACTGGCAATGGTCGAAAATTCAGGTAAATAACGTAAGTTATCTTGTAGCATCGGCGGTTGAAAATCGCGGTAACCTTCGATGGACACCAACACAAGCCGTTTAAAATCGCACTGTTTTTTATGTTGATATACATAAGGCTGCGAAAGCCAAGTCGCTTTAAGCGTTCCCATTGAGGTGATCCGCTGATGATTACTGTGATCGGCTTGATGACTTAATGGCATCCCATGTTGCTGAAGAGTATGTTGAAACCACAGTAATCCTTGCTGGCTGATCGCTGCTCCAACCTTACTGTAAGGATGTTCCGGAGCTTGTTGAGCGAGCTGTTGGATTGCTTGAAAAGGAAACTCAACGGCGCTACCGCAGGGTAGTTTACCTAAGACATCAATCGAACCTGATGAAAAATGCAGCGCGCTTTGTCCTTGGCTGATCAGTGCGGTTTTTAAGCCTGCTTGTAAGCAGCGGATCCCTGCACTATAACCTGCAATCCCAGCGCCGATAATGATCACGTCATACTTCATCATAGCGTTTCCTCCTGGCTCGATTGAATAGAAGGATGAGGAAGATCGCTGGCACCCAATAATCCTTCATAGATCCAATAACTAAATTCTGCCTCGCGCAGTGCATCTCCCCAGAAAATCGGTTTAATGCCTTTCCAGCGCTCTTCTAAAAATTCCACCAACAGTTGGCTTGATTGTTGACCAGAGACACCGCCATAGTCTTGAAATAAACTGGCGGCTCGGTAACTGCATAATTCACCTTGGCATGGCCCCATGCCCAGGCGTGTGCGGCGGCGTAAATCGACGAGATTATTAACATCTAACTGCTTAATCGCGTATTCAATCTCACCCGCGGTGACCATTTCGCATTCACAGATGATGGCTTGGCTTTTACTGTCTGCCGATAAAAACTGCTCAGCTCGCTCACCGTGACGATAAAGCGCCGATTCATAGACGGGTTTTGCTAAGCTGGCGGTTTTTTTGACCGGCTTTTCGGCTTGATTTGAACCAGGAAGAGGGCGGGTATGGGTAGAGCATGCCACCGTATTGCCCAATTTTTTGGCAACCATATCGGTGGCCCATTCGGCCATTAATCGATAGGTCATCAATTTGCCGCCAGTAATGGTGGTTAGCCCTTTCAGGCCATCGCGTTCTTGGTGGTCTAACAATACAATCCCGCGGCTGATATTGCGTCCACTACCATCATCATCGACCGCCACTAACGGTCTTACCCCTGCGTAGGCACGTAATACCCGAGTGTTGGCCATGATCGGAGCCAATTTCGCCCCTTCAGAGAGCAAAATATCTACTTCTTTCTCGCTGACGTGTAGATTGTCAATCTGGTCGTAGTCAATATGTTCGGAGGTCGTGCCAATCAAAGAAATGGTATCACCTGGGACTAAAATATCGGCATCGGAAGGTTTACGACAGCGATTAATCACTAGGTTATTGATGCGATAGTCGAGAATGAGTAGCGATCCTTTGGCTGGGAACATCTTGATATTCAGATCAGCATACTCACAGATATTTTGTCCCCAAATTCCAGCCGCATTGATCACTTGCTTAGCAACAATATTAAATTGACGATGAGTACTGAGCTGCAGGCAGTGAACGCCGAGTACAGTATCACCTTGGCGAATAAGACCAGTAACTATGGTGCGGTTAAGGATCTGTGCACCATGCTCTTTGGCATCAAGTACATTAGCGGCACATAATCGAAAAGGGTCTAAGGTACCATCGGGGACTTGTACGGCACCAATTAAAGCAGGGTTAACATTCGGTTCAAGACGTAGCGCCTCTTTAGCGCTGAGTTGTTTGGTGGCAATGCCCGCCGAGTGGCAAGCGTTAATAAAGGTTTCTTGAAACGCAATATCATCTTCGGGCAGTGTGATGAACAGGCCTTCCGTTGCTTCCACACAGTGCTTAGCAATCTGTTTTAAAATTAGGTTCTCTTGGATACACTCTTTAGCAGACTCATGGTCAGTGACGGCGTAACGAGCGCCAGAATGGAGTAGGCCGTGGTTTCTTCCGGTTGTACCTGAGGCGATATCGTCTTTTTCAACCAGAATGCATCGAATACCACGCAAAGCGCAATCACGCATAATCCCGGTTCCCGTCGCTCCGCCACCGATGATCACCACATCGGTTTCGATGGTTTGCTTCGTTGTCATGCTCATGACCTCTGCCTTAATTATATTTACAATAAACTTACCATTAGTGTGCCATTTTAAGTTGAATATGTTCGATAGATTGCTCACAAAAGTTCGAACGAAAGATTTTTGGTGAGTGGTTATCGTCAAGTTGCTTATAGATAGCAAATGGCTAAACAAAATAGATGGGATTAGATGATTTTTATTTACTTATTGTTCACATGAGTTTTCGGCAGGCAAGCAAAGCAATATAACGAATGTAAACGCAAATTTTTGAATACGAGTGAGTAAAAAGTGCCATTGTTCTTGATGTTAACTGTCGCTCTCTGCTCTACCATTCATCAGTTTTGAGCTTTTATTTTGATATGTTGCCGACGTTTATATTAATTTTTTCGGATATTTAGTTGTAAATATGTTGTTCATCGTTCTTATGATATTCATCTCACCACGTGAGCGATGGTCGCTAAGAACGACGATTTTTAACCATAATGGCGAGGTTTTCTGAGATCAAAATATGGCTCTAATTAACAAAAATTACTCTTATTGATTACAAAATTGTGTTCGAACGCTCATTTGTGAGGTTTTTTCATTTTCGAAGTGATCTTTTTGTGCGAGATTTTGCCCCGTATCACCCTATGACGGTGTGCAATAACGGTGTAAACGGAAAAGGACACTTACTTATGGCTCGAACAAAACAACAGACTCTTTTAGGAGAGTGTATCGCAGAGTTTATCGGCACAGGATTGCTGATATTTTTTGGCGTAGGCTGTGTCGCTGCGCTAGTACTGACTGGAGCTCAATTTGGTCAGTGGGAAATTAGTATTATCTGGGGACTTGGGGTCGCCATTGCTATTTATTGTACCGCAGGTGTTTCTGGTGCACACATTAATCCAGCGGTAACCATCGCTTTAGCTGCGTTTCATGGTTTTGATAAAGCGAAAGTGTTGCCCTACATTATCGCACAACTGCTCGGTGCATTCTGCTCTGCGGCGCTCGTTTACGGCTTGTACAGCAACCTTTTTGTCGATTATGAAATCGCCCACAATTTTGTCCGTAGCAGTGAAGCTGGTTTAGCCACCGCAGGGATTTTCTCGACCTATTCTCATCCTTCTCTTTCTTTTCTAGGAGCGATATCGGTTGAATTTGTGATCACCGCCGTGCTGATGTTTGTCATTCTCGCACTCGGTGATGAGAATAATGGTGCGCATCGCAACGCGATGAACCCGCTATTAATTGGTATTTTGATTGCGGTGATTGGTGGCTCGCTTGGCCCACTGACTGGTTTTGCGATGAACCCAGCTCGTGATTTTGGACCTAAATTATTTGCTTATTTTGCTGGTTGGGATTATGCCCTAACGGGTGCGAAAGAGATCCCATACTTTATTGTGCCGATTATTGCGCCGATTGCTGGAGCTTGTTTTGGTGCATGGGCTTACCCTAAATTTATCGCTGCTTACCTGCCAACTGAAGGAACGGGCTGTACCATACCTAATCAATGCGATGTGGTAGAAGATAACGAACAAGCACATGTTTAACGTGCATAATTTATTAACCCATTTATTAGAACGTGAATAAGGAATAGACCATGACTGAGCAAAAATATGTGGTTGCATTGGATCAAGGTACAACCAGCTCAAGGGCAGTCGTGCTTGACCATGATGCCAATATCGTCAGTGTTTCTCAGCGTGAATTTACTCAGATTTATCCACAAGCGGGCTGGGTAGAGCATGACCCAATGGAAATTTATGCTACACAAAGTTCGACATTGATCGAGGTGCTTGGTAAATCAGGTATCCGTAGTGATGAAATTGCTGCCATTGGTATTACTAACCAGCGTGAAACGACGATTGTTTGGAACAAAGAAACGGGCAAACCAGTTTACAATGCGATTGTGTGGCAATGTCGCCGCACCGCTGAAATTTGTGAGCAACTAAAATTGCGTGAAGGGCTGGAAGCGTATGTGCGTGAGAACACAGGCCTATTGCTTGATCCTTACTTTTCAGGCACCAAGGTCAAATGGATTTTAGATAATGTTCCAGGGGCTCGTGAAGACGCACAAGCGGGTAAACTGCTGTTCGGTACCGTAGATACGTGGTTAGTCTGGAAGATGACTCAAGGCCGTGTTCATGTTACGGATTACACCAACGCTTCTCGGACTATGCTATTTAATATCAACAACTTACACTGGGATGAAAAAATCCTCAAAGAGTTTGATATTCCATTAAGCATGATGCCTGAAGTGAAATCTTCTTCAGAAGTGTATGGCCAAACTAACATTGGTGGTAAAGGTGGAACCCGTATTCCTATCGCGGGGATTGCCGGAGATCAACAGGCGGCGCTTTACGGTCAAATGTGTGTCGAAGCGGGGCAAGCAAAAAACACTTATGGTACGGGCTGCTTTTTGTTGATGAATACCGGCAAAGAAAAAGTGACTTCAAAAAATGGTCTTTTGACGACGTTAGCCTGTGGGCCGAAAGGTGAACCAAGTTATGCGCTCGAAGGTGCGGTATTCATGGGGGGCGCATCGATTCAGTGGTTACGCGATGAACTAAAATTAATTTCCGATGCTCACGATTCAGAATACTTTGCCACTAAAGTCGATACTGCCAATGGCGTTTATGTGGTTCCTGCCTTTACTGGGCTAGGTGCGCCTTATTGGGATGCTTACGCTCGCGGTACTATTGTCGGTTTAACACGCGGTGTTAACTCGAACCATATCATTCGAGCCACATTAGAGAGCATTGCTTACCAGACGCGAGATGTTTTGGATGCCATGCAGGCTGATTCAGGGATTAAGTTAGCGGCACTGCGCGTTGATGGCGGAGCTGTCGCCAATAACTTTTTGATGCAGTTCCAATCAGATGTGTTAGATACCGAAGTTCATCGTCCTAAAGTGACCGAGGTGACCGCGTTGGGTGCGGCTTATTTAGCCGGTATCGCGGTTGGTTTCTGGGATAGTTTGGATGAGCTGAAAAATAAATCAGAAATTGATCGCTCCTTTATGCCACACCACGATGAAGAAAAACGTCAACGTCGTTATAAAGGTTGGAAACGTGCGGTGAAGTGCGCTCAATCATGGGCCGCTGAGCATCACGAAGAGGACTAAAGCGATATCGTTGATGGATAAACTAGCCTAAAACTAGTGAAGATAAACCACGCGTTCGGAGTCTATTATTGTTTCGACGCGTGGTTTTTAATTGGTTACAGAGTTTAAGCGGCGTTCTGTACGCCTTCACTCTTTTTTGCTTGTTGCATCCGAGCTAAAAAGTACACATTAACACAAGCGATGAAGGCGTTAGTTGCGACCACTGGCCAAGCATCGATCATCAGTCCATAGCCGACAAATAAGCTACAACCAATAAAGTTAAGCACGCGAAGTTTTACGATGTCTTTCATCGTTAGGGAAATAGCCACCATGATAGAGGCTGCATAGCCCATAATATCAACCATATTCATATCCATTATTTGTGTGATCCTCTTGCTGTTGGCCCAAGCCGGGTCAGTCGCGCTACGCTGATTTTCACGATGAAAAATGAACAACGCTTTACCGATAATGGCTGGATTAATTTAACTAACTCAAACTATAGCAATGGTGAATGTGTGATAACACCCTCAAAAATAGCTTCGGAGAAGGTTAGCGATTACGCAAACGATTAATGCTAATAATAGTTTTGTTATTACATATTTTGTTGATTATTGAATTGATGGCAAAAGAAAGTCCGCTGGGTAGCGGACTTGCATCGCGGCGAATAAATCTCATGTTTATTCAGCTTGCTCATATAAAATCAATTACTTTTTAGCGCCACCTTGAGTCATGAGCTTATCTTGTTCCGTTAACTCGCGGATTCGGCGGCTAATATCACGACGCTCTTTAGAAATTTCAGCACTTTTAATGATATGATCATCGACGCGATCTTCGTAGTCAGACTTCATGTTTTTCACAATCTCAATGATCTCTTCTTGAGTCATATCCGGTTTGATGTAATCGACTAAGTTTTCCAGTAAATCTACACGTTTACGGTTATCGCGAACCTTTTTCTCGTTATCGAGTAGTTCACGCTTTAGTTTGTTCTTACGACGAGCCAAGCTCACAATTTCAAATACGCTGTTCATAGATCCCTTTCCTATAATGAGTGCCACTATCTACCCAGGCGATATCAAGACGCTAAATTCAGCGTGGTACGAATGCGTTGCCTCTTGAGGTAACGTGGGCAGAGAAATTAAAACACATTGCAAAGGCGCATAACAGACCTAAGATCAAACCTCTCTCAGTATTGGCTAAGAAATCACCAATAAATGGCCAGGGCGTAGATTTTATTGTATTGGGGCTTGTATTGTTTACTTGAAATACGCTATACCCTTCCTACTTAAAGCGGTAACCAGCGGTATTTGCTCGGTTTCATGGATTATCTCAGCGTATGGGGATAGAGTACGCCTATTGCTCTCGCTGGTCTCCGTTATTGAGTTACTTATCTTTGCCTTAACGTATAACAGGACAATACTTTGCCACTCAGTTTTTCAGACATTGTCATTCCTAAACCACCTGCGTCACACCATGAAAGTAAAGCACATCAACAGCTTCGCCAAGCTTATCTTCATGAAAGAGAACAGTTATTAGCCAGTGAGATTGAGTTAAACCGCTCGAAGGTGATCGTGATTGATGAGCAAGGAAGAGTCATACGATTGAGTTTGATGCTTGAACACTAATTGACTGTACAAGGTACAGATTCTAACTAGAAGGAAATTAACATGCATAGCGAACTGTCTGCTTTAGAAGCACGAGTCATTGGTTGTCTGATCGAAAAAGAGATCACGACGCCAGAATATTATCCATTAACACTGAACAGTTTGGTGACCGCTTGTAATCAAAAAAGTAATCGCGATCCCGTGTTGAATTTGTCTGAGGCACAGGTGCAAGATACGGTTGAAGTGCTGATTGCCCGTCGCCTTGTTAGTGATGAAAGTAGTTTTAATCGTCGTACACCTAAATATCAGCATCGTTTTTGTAATACAGAGTTTGGCGATTTAAAACTCAATAGCCAAGAATTAGCGGTTATCTGCTGTTTACTGTTGCGTGGTCCACAAACGCCGGGGGAATTGCGCACTCGTACCAACCGTTTGTGCCATTTTAATGATGTGAAAGAAACCGAAAGTATTTTAGATCAGTTATTAGAGCGCGGTTTGGTGGTTAAGTTAGCTCGCGAACCCGGGAAACGAGAATCGCGTTATCACCATTTGTTTTGCGGTGAAGTCGATACGCACAGTGTCGCGGCGAGCACAGAGACGGAGTTACCATCATCACGTATTGATGAACTTGAGCAACAAGTGGCGATGTTACGTCATGAAGTGGCTGAATTACGTGCGTTGATCGCTAATCATTAAGTATGTCAGTGCCCCTGCAACACTCAGATTGGTGGGTCTATTTGATCCGAACATCGAAAAATGCACTATATTGTGGAATAACAACCGATATCGATCGGCGTTTTATTCAACATCAACAAGGATGTGGCGCTAAAGCTTTGCGTGGTAAAGGTCCGCTCAGCTTAGCGTGGCAGCATTGTGTTGGGCCGAGCAAAAGTCAAGCTCTGCAATTAGAATGCCGGATCAAACGCCTGAGCAAAGCGCAAAAAGAGCGTCTCGTGAGTGGGGAATTTGATCTTTTTTGATAATAGGTTTGCAAATCATCGGAATGAAACCATAAGGAATGACAAGTGGGATGAAAAAAAGACTGCTGATTGTGTTACTGAGTTGGTTTCCTATGGCCGTGTTCGCTAATCCCTCACAACTGCTGAGTGATTACTGGTCCTATCAAGCGTTTTTAGAGGCACATCCCGAGCAACAGACATTAACCGATTTATTGGCGAAAAGTGTCCAGACTCGAGCCGAACCACTACCTCTAGCTCTAGCTCAAACTCGCCCAGTCACGATTTCAGTCATCTATCCCGGTCAGCAAGTGTCGGACTATTGGTCTCGTAATATTAAAGCGTTTGAAGCTCGTATGCATGAGCTTGGCATTACCTATCAATTACACCAAGTTTTTACTCGACCTAGCTTAGATGCCCGTCAGCAAAGTATCTCCTTAATGGAAGCGATGCAAAATAAAACCGATTATCTGATTTTTACCTTAGATACCATGCGCCATCGAAAATTTATTGATCATCTACTGCATACTTCTGAGACAAAAGTCATTTTACAAAATATCACCACGCCCATTCGTGATTGGCAAGGTCGTCAGCCTTTATTGTATGTTGGGTTTGACCATGAAATTGGCGCTCAGCATTTGGCTGAGTTTTACCAACGCAAGCTGCCACAAGGCGCAGATTATGGGGTGTTATATTTTTCAGAAGGTTACATCAGTGAAGCGCGTGGAGACAGTTTTATCCATAATGTCAAACACCGTTTTCATTTAGCCTCGTCTTACTACACCACCGCCACGATGGAGAGCGGCTATCAAGCGACGCTCGATATCGTTAGTAATAATCCTCAAATTACCTTTCTCTATGCTTGTTCGACCGATATTGCGCTTGGAGCAGCACAAGCCTTGCGAGAACTTGAACGTGAAGATATCTATCTCAATGGCTGGGGGGGAGGTTCGGCAGAGCTTGAGGCATTGCAAGATGGCCGATTAGCGGTCACCGTCATGCGTATGAATGACGATACGGGCATTGCGATGGCAGAAGCCATCAAACGAGATCTGGCTGGTTTGCCAGTGCCACTGGTTTACTCTGGTGAATTTGAACTGGTGACTCAAAATACCACCATTGAACACATTGAACGACTCAAACAACGTGCGTTTCGATATTCTGATCGCTAATCATGACGGGAGATAATTGCAGTGCCAAGACCCATCGTGGCTGATAAAAAAAGGCATATGGCCACCCTGATTAGCCGAGCCATCGTGATGGCATTGAGCGTGTTAACGCTCGGTATTTTATTTCATACTTATCAAGTTAGTAGCCGATTAATTACGCAAGAAGTGATACGGACCACCAATCAAACGGCGAATTTGATCCAGAATATATTTAATTCTCGTCTGACTATTTTAAAAATTCATCAAGACAGCAGTGCGAAAAATGCCACTTTAGTTCATGCCTTACATGGCCACTTAACTAATGAGCTTGAACAGTATTTTCTCAGTGTTGATCGCAGTGATATCAGCCATATGGCGGACTTTCGGTTTATCGCTAATGTTACTCAACCGATCTGGGATGATGGTAATGCCCAGTTTTATGGTTTAACTGACAACACGTTTATCCATATCATTGAACAAGTCGCGTTTAGCCATGATTGGCACTTAATCACTACGCGATCTTTAATTGGCGATGTGTATCTTTTGGTTCGCCGTACGCCGATTATTGATACCGTGAGTGGTGAATCCCTAGGTTTTTTATACATCAGTGTGGTGCTGAACAATAATGTTACCTTAGTGGAGAACTTACGTGAGCGCAGTGACTCACAGCAACTGGTACTTGCTGCGGGAGGTGATGTTTTAGCCTCGACATTGACAGGGACAGAAGCTTATCAAGTGGATGAGGTGGTCAAAGAAGGCGAAGAAGGTTACGACATCCATGGCAAGTATGTGGTTAGTCGCACGCCATTAACTTTAGCCGGAGCGCCAACCGTTCTCACGGTATACGCTGTGCAGAGTAACCAAAATGCGCTCGCTCTACGTAATAATTACTTATTTTGGATGTTTGCTGTCGTTGCGGCGATCGCTTTTGTTTTCATTATTGTTCGTTGGTGGCTACAACGTAAAATTGAAAACGAAATGACGCGCTTAATGTCTTATACCCATCAAGTGGTTGAGCTACGTGAAGGTGCCTATTTCCCTGGTTCTCAAATTGTTGAGTTTGATCACTTTGGGCGCACGTTAGAAAGCACCTTTCATCAACTGGCCGAACAAGAAAAACAGTTTGAGGATCTCTTTAATTTTTCGTTATCGCCGACGCTATTGTGGACGGCCCAGGGCGGTTTGATTCGTATGAATCCGTCGGCTGAGGCTTATTTCTTGAGCCATTATTCTCAACAGCATTCTCTTTTTGCCCGCGTTAAGCCTCAGTTGATTATCGCGGTTCAGCAAGCGGCACAAGGTAATATTGTCAAAGCGCTCAAAACAGAGTTCGATGGTAAAACCATTCTATGGGAATTATCACCGATCATATTGGATGAGCGGATTGTTTCGATCATTACTCAAGGACAAGATATCACGTCGATGGTGGAAGCGGAGCAGCAAAGTCGCCTTGCTCGTGAACAAGCGGAAGAGTCCGCTCGATTACGGGCTGATTTTCTCGCCAAAATGAGCCATGAATTACGGACGCCGTTAAACGGTATTTTAGGCGCTTCTCAATTATTAAAACAAAATTCGCTCACTCAGGAGCAGCAAGAGTTAGTCAATGTATTGTGCAGCAGCGGTGAGCATCTGCTCGCTGTTTTGAATGATATCCTTGATTTTTCAAAAATTGAGCAGGGAAAATTTCTGATCCAAAATAGTGATTTCCCAGTCGTAGCTATGGTTTCAGCGATTCGGCGTATCTATAACCCTTTATGCAAAGAGAAGGGACTTGAGTTGATGATTGAGTGCGCGATTGAACCGGAAATTCGCTTACACAGCGATCAAATACGCTTAAATCAGATTTTATTCAATTTACTCAGTAATGCCGTTAAGTTTACTCATCAGGGGTCGATTTGCATTAAATTAGCGCTTATTCAACAAGGCGGCATCGATAAGTTAATGATTAGCATAGAAGATACGGGGATCGGGATTGCGGCGACGGATTTACAGCGTATTTTTGACCCTTTTGTACAAGCAGAATCGACCACGACTCGGGAATACGGAGGCAGTGGTTTAGGCTTATCGATAGTCAGCAGTTTAGTTGAATTATTGCATGGTGAGATCACGGTAAAATCAGAGGTTGGTTATGGTACGCGCTTTGATTTGCTGTTTCCTATTCGTATTGTCGTGAATGAGGAATTGAGCGACGCCGAACAGACTAATACGGATCGCTATCAATTATTTACTCAGCCTATACGCGCATTATTGGTAGAGGATAACCGTACGAATGCTTTTATTTTACAAGCATTTTGTCAGAAATATTCAATACAGGTCGATTGGGTGAGTGATGGTTTACAAGCCATCGAGCGGGTAAAGGAACAAGATTACGATCTGATTTTTATGGACAATCAGTTACCGTATTTGGGGGGCATTGATACCGCACGAATCATTCGGCATGAGATGAAACTGTCATTACCGATCTATGCCTGTACGGCCGATGGCTTGCTAGAGACACAACAAGCCTTCATTGAGGCCGGAGCCGAATACGTATTAGTGAAGCCGCTCAAAGAAGAGATGTTTTATCAAGCGCTGTGCTTTTTTAAACAACAACGTGCTAATTCAGAGCGCTGATAGTTTTGGAACGATCAGCGCTCAAGTCGATCTTATGCAGGGGAGATTTGTTGTGCTAACCCATTAAAAATGGAAGCGAACCCCCATACCAATTTGCGGTCCCCAAATACCAGCATTGCGGACTTCAGCCGTTAATGCCATTTGTTGGGTTGAGTGGAAGCGGATGCCCGCGATAAATATCGAGTTATCTTCATTACGGCCAATACGCAGATGCCCTTCTAAGGTTTCAGTTAACCAAACACGGGTACCGACGTTGAGCTCGATCATCATATCGTTTTTATTGCCTTCTTCACGACTGCCTCGTGTGCTGTGGACGAGCATTTGTCCATAGATATCGGCAAAAGGATTAATTGGACCATTGAACCCCATTCCGACGGCGGCATCCCAATCGCCCTCAAAACGCGAATCGACTCGGCCAATGAGGTGCGAATTTTCGGTAAAATAGGTATTAAACTCTCCCCCGAATGACTCGGGGTTTAATGCCGTTCTGATTTCAAAAAAGTTGTAGTTAAAATTGTTGGCGAAAGCAGCATGAGAGGTCAGTGTTGCCAACAATAAAAGAAGGCTGCTAGAGAGTCTTGTGAGCATGAAATATTCATCCTAAGAAGAAGAAAGCGTAAAGATACAATAATCGTATGCGAATTACAGGCCATTTCAGTAAATTAATCAATCTTCTATTCAGACTTTGCTGGTAAAATAGGCGCAAAATGAGCGGTTAACCAAAGTTCGAACTTTGCTTAACCCGTTTTGGTCGCCATTTAGGGAAGCGATATCACTATGTTCAAAGGTTTAAAACGTGCGTTTTCATTATTGCTACTGTCATTCAGTCCATCATTGTTTGCTCAAGAGACGCTTCATTTGTATGCTGCTTCATCGATGACCAACGCCGTCAACGAATTGATTAAGCACTATCAGGCGAGCCATACCACAAGGGTCGTGCCGGTCTTTGGTGGATCTTCTTCTTTGGCCCGACAAATTGAGCGCGGTGCGCCTGCGGATCTGTTTTTGGCAGCGAGCGATGACTGGGCACGGTATCTGATCGATAAGCAAGATATCGGTCCTGAGCATGTAACTTTAATTGCAGGTAACCGTGTGGTGTTGATCCAGCCTGCTACGGCTTCCTCTGCACCATTTGATGTCGCTGACTCGCAGCAATGGCTACAGCGATTAGCTAAAAGTCGTTTGGCGGTTGGTAATACGGAGGCCGTACCTATTGGTATTTATGCTCAGCAGGTACTGGACGCACTGGATGTTTGGGATGACGTTCGACCTCATTTGGCTCCGACCAATAATGCCCGTTCAGCACTGGCTCTCGTGGAGCGTGGTGAGGTCGCATTAGGTATGGTTTATCAAACGGATGCTCAATCGACGGATAAAGTCACGACCTTAACCGTGTTTGATGACAGCTTACACGATATGATTCATTATCCTTTGCTAAGACTGAGTGATAAATCCAGTAATCAAACTTTTATTGATTACGTCACGTCACCGGTTGGAAAATCGATATTGGCTCGTTACGGTTTTACGACAGACATGGAGCATGAACAGTTTGCTCAGTGATTATGAATGGCTTGCTCTGCAACTCAGTCTGAAAGTCGCTACTTATACCATTATTTGGTTGTTACCGATTGGTATTATCCTTGCTTGGGTATTGGCGAGAAAAACTTTCATTGGTAAAGGTCTCCTCGACAGTCTTATTCACCTCCCGTTGGTACTACCCCCGATTGTGGTGGGCTATCTATTGTTAATTACTATGGGCAAACAAGGCGTCATTGGTCGCTGGTTAGAGACATGGCTCGGTGTGTCTTTTAGCTTTAGCTGGCGTGGAGCCGTACTCGCTTGTTTTGTGATTTCTTTACCTTTAATGGTCAGAGCGATTCGTTTGAGTATTGAAATGGTTGATCCTCGGCTTGAGCAAGCCGCGCGCACATTAGGGGCGTCGCCGCTGAAAGTTTTTTTTACTATCACCTTACCGCTGACTTTACCTGGGATTATTACCGGCACTATGCTCTCTTTTGCGCGCAGTCTCGGTGAGTTTGGTGCGACGATCAGTTTTGTCTCGAACATTCCGGGAGAAACACAAACCCTACCATTAGCGATGTTCAATTTTCTTGAGACTCCTGGCTCAGAAATGGAAGCGGCGCGTTTGTGTATTATTTCGATTGTGATTGCCTTGGTGTCGCTGTTTTTTTCTGAATGGTTGAATCGGCGTATGCGTCGT
This sequence comes from Vibrio sp. 2017_1457_13, assembly GCF_030851525.1. NCBI lineage: Bacteria > Pseudomonadati > Pseudomonadota > Gammaproteobacteria > Vibrionales > Vibrionaceae > Vibrio > Vibrio sp. 2017_1457_13. The sequence continues at coordinate 281,856 of NZ_VHTA01000002.1, read as the reverse complement.
CGGTTGGGGATGAAGTAATGACTGACATCCATCTAAAAGTAAAAAAGCAGCTTGGTTGTATGCAGGTTGATGTCGATTTGCACTTACCCAGCCGTGGTGTCAGTGCCATCTTTGGGCGTTCAGGTGCTGGAAAAACGACGTTAATTAACTTGTTTAGTGGGTTAGAACAACCAGATTCCGGTTATATAAAAACAGCGAATCGAGTGTTATTTGATTCTGAGCAAGGGATTAATATTCCTATTGAGCGGCGTCGAATTGGCTATGTTTTTCAAGAGGCGAGACTTTTTCCTCATTATCGGGTGCGTGGTAACCTGACTTATGGTGTATCGGTGGCTGACGATGACTATTTTACGTCGATAGTGAGTTTGTTAGGTTTAAATGCGTTATTGGAACGTTATCCGCATGATTTATCGGGGGGGGAAAAACAGCGAGTCGCGATGGGGCGGGCTTTATTATCCAAACCAGACTTATTGTTGATGGATGAGCCTCTGGCTTCGTTAGATTTACCTCGCAAGAGAGAAGTCATGCCTTTTTTAGAGCGCCTTGGTCAGCAGATCAACATTCCCATCTTGTATGTGACTCACAGCATGAGTGAGATTTTGCGTTTAGCGGATCACCTAGTGTTATTAGATCAAGGACGAGAACTGATATCGGGACCGATTGAGCAGGTATGGTCCTCCTCGTTGATGCGTCCATGGCAATCGTTTAGTGAACAAAGTACTTTGTTATTGGGCAAGGTTACTCATCATCGTCTCGATTATGGGCTGAGCTATGTCTCTTTGAGTCAGGATGTTGGTTTATGGGTACAGCAAATTGAAGATGCGGTAGAGGGGCAGAGAGTTCGTTTGCAAATCCGTGCTACTGATGTGTCAGTGACGCGACAGTTTCCTCAAGCGACCTCAATTCGCAATATTTTACCAGTCAGAATCACACGTATCGAGCATCTCCAGCAAGGAGAAGGACGCAAAAGTGTTGCTTTGCAATTAACGATCGGCGATGACTGTTGGCTATGGTCAACCATCACCGAATGGGCGTTACAAGAGCTAGGTTTACACGTTGGTATGCAGGTTTATGCCCAGATTAAAGGGGTGAGTGTTACCCAGCGAGATATTGTGGTAACTCATCCCTAGGTGACACTGAGTTCAAGCTGCGTTAGGAAAGGGAAGGGTAACCTTCCCTTTATGGATGGATCAGCGCGCAAGTTTATGGTGGGCTCTTGAAAAATGCCCTGCGCTGAAAGCCCCAGCAATCGATAGCTCTCCTGCTAAACATAAACCTGCCACCACTTCGGCTAAGGCTCGTGCGTTACCGCTTCCCGTTAGCCCAAGTAGTGCTAAGCACGCTTTTTGGCTAGGCAGTGAGGTGCCACCACCGACGGTGCCGACCATCAAGTTCGGTAACGTAACACAAGCGTACAATCCGCCTTGTGAGTTGAGCTCCATCCGCGTTATTCCCACGGCAGATTCCGCCACACAAGCCGGGTCTTGACCACAAGCAATAGAGAAAGCGGTGAGAGCATTTGCATAATGTGCATTGATGCCAACGCTACCGCTCAGTACTCCTCCAATCGTAGTCATTTCGGCAAATTTCACCATCGTTTCAGGAGTGGTATGCAGGTATTTTTTGATCAGTTCCGCGGAGAGATGCACTTCCGCGGTGACTTTTTTACCGCGTACATGACGTAAAACATGGCTATTGGCTTTTTTATCACCCGATAAATTGCCATCCAAAAAAGCATGTCGCGGCTTAATAGGAGAATGATGGACGATAAATTCAAAGACAGCGTTAGTGGCGATGGTCACCATATTTTGCCCGCAGGCATCGCCGGTTAGGTAATCAAACACCAGATAAACGTGGTTACCTTCCATGGTGACGTTAATATCATGCAGTTGACCGTGGGCGGTCGTTGCCTGAGCAAGCTGTTTAAAATGCTCATACTGTGTGGTTACCCAAGCGATAAATTGCCCGGCTTGCGCAAGATGATCAAAAGCAAAGACTGGAGTACGCGTAACGCCTTCATTTAATAGCATCACGCTGGTTCCGCCAGCGGCGGTGATCAATTTACATCCTCGATGATAAGAAGCAACTAACGCAGCTTCAGTCGTCGCTAAAGGGATCAAAAAGTCGTCGTTCGCATGCAGTCCATTGACTCGTAGCGGACCGGCCATACCAACAGGGACTTTTACGGTGCCGATAAAATATTCAATATTTTTACTGTAATGAGTGAGATCACGCTGAGTCTGGTCGTCCCATAATTGTGCCTGTGCTTCAGGTTGGTTAAGGGCTTGCCAACGTTTTTCTACATGGTGTGGGGTCATTTTTGAGCTTGCGATCAGCGTCTTGCTCGCTGGCTCAAAATGCGGTGCTAAGGCATCTTGTAATGAATCAGCAGATGAAAGCGCAGAGAAAGCGTGACTTTCTCCGCACGATGGCAGAGTAAATTTGGGCATAGAGATCACAATTAAAATTTTTCGAGCATTGTACTGAGCGAATCAGCAAACTCAATAACTAGTCATCGGTGCTGACAATTTATGGTAGTCAATGGCATCAGTTGATGATGACTGATTATCGCTGAGCGAGGGATTATACACGAACATCCAGTAAGCTACCGATCATCTCTTGTTCACGTTGAATGACGCTTGCTCCAACACGATTGTATTGTTGAGCTTGGTTGAGATTCATTAATGCGTTAACCGTATCAGGCTTTTTGCTTGGGGGAGTGGGTTTCTCTTCAAGAGAATTGCGCTGCAAAGCAGGGTCTTGCGATGCGCGAGAAGTGTGGATTTGAGCCTGTTGAATTTCATGCGCCGCTTCGCCAGCCATTTTTGATGACTGCTGAAGAATAGGATAACCAGAAGAGACGGCAGAGACAGACATAATACTTCCTCGCTGTTTTTTTAAGCATACTCTGGTCCGTCTTGGAGTGCAACTTTATCCCATCGCGGGTGAGTCGTGGTTGCTATTCACTATCAATGCACTCGGACGGCAAATTTACTCGCCAGAGAATGCAGTTCTGGAAACATTCGATAAATAAGATATAGCTGCTGTAGCACCATACGTGCAGAGCTATCATCCTCTTCTCGCCATTCAGAAAGCCGTTTCTCCAAGCCAATATTGTCGATATCGCTGGTATCACACTGTTCACAATGGGTAAATAATTGCTGATACAACACTTCAAGATGTTGATGAATAACTCGATGGGCATCGAGCACTAATTGATGGATGCTTTCATCATCGATTCGAGTGCGGTGTGCGCCGAGCGCTGATATATAACTCAGTAATGCATGATTAAGGGTTAAAAAACGAAAGCTTTCATCGGTTGCAGATCGATACTTTCCCGGTTCTGCGAGCATATTACTGACCGCGGCAGCAAGCGCAGCATCCTGATTATGGGCATCACGTCGTGCAATCCGATAACTCAGACTGTCCTTTTTACCGATACGATATTGACCAATGATTTGCGCTAAATATTGTTTATTGGCTTGGACGGCTTCGGCCATGACCTTATGTAGCCGTTTTGACTGCCAGTCTGGAAAAATAAACACCACCGCGGCAACAGCAAGAGCACAGCCAATCAGGGTGTCAGCTAAACGTGGTAGTACCACTGCGTAACCGGCACCGAGCTGGTTGAAACAAAACAGCACTAATAAGGTAATAAATCCGGTCGCGTAACCGTAGTTATTGAGACGAAAAGCGAAAAACATCACGCCGGAAATCACAATAAATGCTAACTGGCTCTCTTGTGAGGGAAAAAGTGTTAGGAGAGGAACGCCAATCAATAACCCCGCGAGGGTGCCAATAATACGGGAAACCAGCTTTTGCCGTGTTGCCGCGTAGTTAGGCTGACAAACAAATAAGGTGGTTAATAATATCCAGTATCCACGGTCTAAATCCAATCCTTGTAAAATCCCATAGCCAGCGGTGAGAGCGATAGACATACGAACGGCATGACGAAACAGTAATGAGTCGCGATGAAAGTTGGCTTGAATTCGTTGCCACATGGCCTTTATAGAGTGTGCTTCCGTATCATGTAAGACATCATCTTCGGTCTTTTGCACATCGGGATTACTGACGTTACTGAGCTGTTTTTCAACCGTAGCAAGATTATTAAACAAATAGCTGAGCTGAGCTAATAATTGCTTCCACTCTAACTGTTGTTGCTCTTGTAAGTATGTCAAAGAGAGCTGTAATTCGTCTAAGGCGATGATCGAATCACTACGGTGCTGATAGCGTTGGCCGAGCTGAATAGAGAGAGCGATATCGTGGCAGGCTTGCGCTTGAGCTTGCAACAAATGCTTAAAACGAAACAGCACATCACTACGTGCGAAAGACTCTGCGAGCTCTTGGTAGCGATAATGGGTCGAACTGGCTCTCTCGTGGATATCTTGCGCCACAAAGTACAGACCAAGGAAACGGTCACTGGCACCATCCACATGCCCTCGTTTTGAGCGGGCAAGCAAGGTCGCTTTGCATTGGTTCAGCGCGTTAACGGTTGCTCCATTTAAATTGGCTTCATTAATTCGATGTGGCTGGGGGGCTAAATTGGAGACAGGATAAAATAACTCGGCTTTAGCCTCAAAATAGTGGCCGAGTTGAACAAATACGTTGGCTAAACTTTGTTGGACAGGTTGCATTGGCCAAAATGCGTGCCACAGCATTGACAGAAGGTAATACCATGCGCTGCCCGTCAGTAATAGTAACGGTTGGAACCAAAGGTTCGTACTTTGGTCGGCACCGAGCATGGCGTAAATGGCGATCAATAAAGAGCCGAAGGCAATACTGGCGTAACGAGTACCGATGGCACCCAGCATGATAAAAGTGAAGGTTGAAATAAAGAGTCCAATCGCAAATAGCCACGGTGTATCAAATAAAATTTCGATAGAGAAGGCGGCTATCGCAAAACAAATAAAGGTCAGGACGATCGATTTTAAGCGGCCAGTAAATTTATCGTCTTGCTCTGCTAAGGCGGCGGCAATGACCCCAAGGATCAGGGGGGTTATCCAAGTGTTAACTTGATAGTGCCAAGCGGGAATGACAACACCTAAGAGCGTGATCAGGATCAGTAGGCAGTAATTAATGGTTTTGTTTGCCCAATAAAGGCGAAGTAAATGAAGTCGCTGCACAGTGAGATTCGATGTCAAACCTTAAAACACACAGTTTAGCAGAACTTTACGCTAACATTCTGATCAAGAATAATAAAAGTATCATTCTGTCTTAGTGAGTTGTTGATTATTGACATTAATTTTTCATTGCTATTGATGATTGAGTTATGATGTAGGTCGATAAAATCGAGAGGAATCGCCGAAAATGCAGCTAAGTGCAACCCAAACTGCACAATTTTTTATTGCTAATGAATATCACCATGTTGGCTTAGAAAATCAGCGTTTGGTGCTTTCTTCGTTGCACAGTGAAGAGCGGATTCCTTTTACCGTTTGGAACGGACAAGTGAAGGTGCGACGCGGGATTTTGTGGGCGGAGTTACGATTTTTTGCTCATCCAGAGCAAGATACGCAACGCGTTTGGGTTGTACAAGGTTTGCCTTGGCCACAAGCTCGACAGTTTGCGCATCATATTGTCAACGTCTATCAACAATGGCTTGATCAGCAATGTCAGCAATTGAGATTACATTTACCTCAATGGCAGCAAAAACTGCACCATTTACAACATTTGCCAGCTTTTTTACCGCATTCGCCGCTAGAGGAATGGATCAATCACGTTTTTGCTGATCTAACCGCGATGAACATGAGTTTAGAAGAAGCCATCAAACATTTACCTCATGCGATGGAGCCATTAGTACCTTGGTTACTGACTCCCGATCAAGCCTTACAAGCCCGCAATCAAGCTTGGTTAGACATTGAGCGTCAAAATTGGACGGTTCTTTTTTCACAACTTGAATCCTCTCCGCTTAATGTATCTCAGCAGCAAGCGGTGTTGATCAATGATGATCATAACTTGGTGCTTGCTGGTGCGGGTTCAGGTAAAACCAGTGTGCTCACGGCTCGAGTGGCTTATTTGTTACAGAGCCACTTAGCGCAAGCGGATGAACTATTGTTGGTGGCTTTTGGCAAAGACGCCGCGAATGAAATGGATCAGCGTTTAAAAAGTAAGATTGGTCTTGCCGCCGATAAGATTCGTGTTAACACCTTTCATCAACTAGGGTTGTCGATCATTAACCAAGTGGAAAATCAATCCGTCGTGATTTCGCCGTTAGCATTGGATGATAAGCTGAAAAAAGCATGGTGTACGGACTGGTTAAAGCGCCACTGGATGACACCTACCAACTTTAAGCGTTGGCAGAAACATTTGGCGCAGTGGCCGATTGCTTATCTAGTCGGTGATGATGAGCTAGGCAGCCACGTTGAAAACCCTAAATTGATCGCATGGTTGGAAAAGCAACTCGATCAACTTGCCCAATTGGGCACGACGAAAAAAGCGATTCAGCAATACATCATTGATCATGTTGATTATCCTCGCTTGAACAGTGAGCTTGCTTTATGTTGGCCTTGCTACCAAGCATGGCAGCAAATGCTGAAAGATGAGCAGCAGATCGATTTTAATATCATGATCAGCCAAGCAACGGATTATGTACGCAAAGGCAAATTTTCTGTGCCTTGGAAATTCATCATGATTGATGAATATCAAGACATTTCACCTGCTCGTTTGGCGTTGATACAAGCGTTGTGTGAACAGGGGCCTAATCATCCTAATTTATTTGCCGTCGGGGATGATTGGCAGTCGATTTATCAATTTGCGGGGTCGGATGTTCACTTAACCACGGAATTTGCAGCGCGTTTTCCGCAATCGACCATTCATCATCTTGATACGACTTATCGTTTTAACGATCAAATTGGTTTGGTTGCCAATCAGTTTGTGCAGAAAAATCCTCATCAGTTACCCAAGACGCTAAATAGTTTTAAGTCACAGAAGCAGCGAGCGGTTGTCCTGTGTGCCAGTAATCAAATTGAAAAAATACTCGATAAACTTAATCGTCAGGCTAAAGTGCCGAAACAGGTGTTGTTATTAGGTCGTAACCATTATCATCAACCAGAGCATCTGGCAGAATGGCAACGGCGATATGCCTCACTGCAAATTGAGTTTATGACCTGTCATGCGAGTAAAGGCAAAGAGGCCGATTTTGTTATTATCTTAGCGGTTAATGAAGGGCAGTTTCCCGCGCGAGTGAAAGCCCGTCATTTAGATAGCGCCTTGACCCAATCTAAAGTGGATTTTCCATTTGCAGAAGAGCGCCGTCTATTTTATGTCGCCATGACCCGAGCCAAAGAGAAAGTCTGGATAACTTACAGCGGTAATGGCTCTTGTTTTATCCAAGAGTTGCTCACTGAGGGATATCCAGTCAGTAAATCGATATGAATAAAGGAATAGTATGTATAAGGCTTTGATTTTAGTAGATGTGCAAAATGATTTTGCGTCCGATGGTGCTTTGCCTGTCCCTGAAGGGCAGAGTGTCGTCCCAGTGATTAACTTATTAATGCCTCATTTTGATCATGTGATTGCCACTAAAGATTGGCATCCTGCAGGGCATGCGAGCTTTGCTTCTACTCAAGGTAAAACACCCGGAGAAGTTATCATGCTCTCTGGCATTGAACAGATATTATGGCCGGATCATTGTGTACAAAATACCGCCGGATCGGAGTTTATCGCAGGCCTTAATCTCGATGCTATCGAACATATTATCTACAAAGGGACTCATCTTGATATCGATAGCTACAGTGGTTTTTTTGATAACCAACGTCGCCATGCAACAGGATTAGCCGAGTATTTACAGCAACATGCGATCAGCGATGTGTACATTGCCGGACTGGCTACAGATTACTGCGTGAAATTTACTGCGTTGGATGCTGTGTCATTAGGATTTAAAACTTGGGTCATTAAAGATGCTTGTCGAGGCGTTAATCTATCACAAGGTGATATTGATAACGCTTGGCAAGCGATGGAAGAGGCCGGTTGCAGAGTGATTTTATCGCAGCAGGCGATGGTCTGAGTCGGTATTGAGGCGTGATAACACGCCTCTTCTCTTACGGCCATCATTCATCGATCACACGAAAGTATTTAAAGATCCATCGTCGCTTATCGATATGGAGTGAAGTGCATTACGTTCTATCAGCAAGATAGGCCTGATAATCAGGGATTTCAATCTCGACTTCTTGCTCCATGAGTATGGAATTAAAAAGAAATTTTGCTGTGGCGCGGTTAGTGGCTACAGGAATATTCCACACACTCGCAATGCGCAATAAAGCTTTAACGTCTGGATCATGCGGTACAGAGTTAAGCGGATCCCAAAAGAAAATCAAGGCATCAATTTTCCCCTCGGCAATTTTAGCGCCTAATTGCTGATCGCCGCCCATTGGCCCGCTAATCATGCTGGTAATCGCTAATCCGGTTTCTTTATTGAGCATATGCCCAGTCGTGCCCGTTGCGTACAGTTCATGTTTTTCAAGCTTAGACTGGTTTTCAACCACCCAACGTAGTAGCTCACCTTTGTAGTTATCATGAGCGACTAAAGCGACGTGCTTTTTCGCCGCCATGATCCGCGTTGTTTTTTTCATTATGCTTCTTTCCTAATCGGTAGAGGGTCAGAGTTAAATAACCAAAACTATACGCTTATTCAATGACTTTACGATAAAAACTCGAACTGACGCTTACTATGTGTACTCTTTAACCGGTTTTATTCAGCTTTGATCTCAACTCCTCCAGCAATACGGCCGTAGGCCAATGATGGAGGAGGAAAGCGTTAGTCGAAAATCAGTACAATATAGATAAAGAACAAAAATAAGTGAGTGACTCCATTAAGGATATTTGTTTTTCCATGTCTGAAGCTAATACTTGCGACCATTAAACTTGCGATCAACAGAATCATTTGTGCGGGCTCTAAACCTAATATAATCGGTTCCCCAATCATATTAGAGATAACAATGACCGCTGGTACGGTAAGTGATATTGTTGCCAATATCGATCCAAAGAATAAATTCATGGCTCTTTGTAACTGATTATTCAAAGAAGCTTTTATCGCCCCCACACCTTCAGGAGCGAGTACTAACAATGCCACGACTAGCCCACCTAATGCAGCCGGTGCTCCTAAGTGTCCAATACTTGCATCAATAGGTATAGCAATACTCTTGGCAAGAAAAATAACCACAATCAAATAGCCAAATAATAATAAAAAGTGATAAGTATTGCTGCCTAGAATACTATGATGTTCATCGGTATGATCGTTATCTTCATCGATAAAGAAGTAACTATGGCTTTTTGTTTGAACATACAAAAATATGCCATAAAGAATAATAGAGATAACCACCAAAGCCGAAGCAAGGATGAAGGACATTTCACCAAACTCATTCTTACTGGTAAAATTGGGTAGTATTAAACATAAAATAGTTAAGGGAACAATAGCCACTAAATAAGAATTAATGCCTTGAATATTATATTTCTGTATATGATATTTATGGCCCCCAATCAGTAATGCTATACCGACTAAGCCGTTTAGTATCGACATGATGACAGCAAACATGGTGTCTCTGGCTAATACGGGGTTCGAGTCTCCAGTAAGCATCACCGATGAAATCATGATCACTTCTAAGGAAATCACCGATAACGTTAATATCAAAGTGCCTAACGGGTCGCCAAGATTAATTGCTAATGCATCAGAGTGTTTTACAACACCAAAGATAGACAACATAACAATAATAAATAGAAAACCAGCGGCAGACCAATACAAAACGCTACTGCTAGAACCTAATAAAAGATCATTACCGATCGTTTTGAAAAACAGGACGGTCAATAATCCTATAAATAATACCCATTCATTACGGATGAATTTCATTGTACACTCCTCATGTAGGGTTATAAGTTGAGATGATATTATTTATAACAGGTATATGAGGTGCAGACCAAGCAGTAAAACTACTCATAATAAAAATGAGTATTAATAAAGAAAGAATAAGTTTATGTTTAAGTTTCATCGTATATAGCTCGTTATTAGTTAAAAATATTTAAGTGGTTAGAAAGATAAACCATTATCTTACTGATAGTTAGTTGATTAGGTATAGAAATACATACCGTCTATCAAAGAAGATCAGTTTTTAGCAATATGGTGTTTATGAAAGACTAAACCAGTCTTAAATTAGTAATGACGAGAATGGGTAAACTTGTATTGTAAGTTGTTATTGTTACAGCCATAAATACAGGTTGATGAACGGTGTGTATAATAAGACCAATCAATATTGTGGTTGAACAATGGGCGATAGCCAATCGATAGAATAGCAATAGGCAATAAGACAATTTCAGCGAGTAAGTAGTAGATAGGGATCAGCCCCAATGAGGCGTATTCATCTTCGCTATTTAATCGGTAATAGTTTAAATGGGGGATAGCGTGATGAGGTTGCACGGCTTCTTTATTGTCGTTGACGTTACTCGACGTCTGAGTTGCAGCGCTTGTATCATCTTGAACAACAGTAGGATGAGCGTTACTCAATGAAAGTGTCGGATGATTTTGTGAGTACACTGCCGCCTGAGCAAAAAACAAGCTCATCAACAATACTAATATCAGTATGTTAAGGCGATGAATGGTCACGATGGTCTACTATTCAGATGAAAAGCTGTGCAAATAGTAGAAGAGATTCAATTTACCGTCAATAAAAAATGATGGCGGTCACAAATTTAAAAATCTTATTATTTAGGCTTAAAAATAAGGTGGGAAAGAGCAGCACCGCAGTGCTGCTCAAATTGATTAAATAAAGGCTTGCGTAAGAATATCGCGCGATTGCTCAAGGGTGATCGCTTGATGTTCACCCAAAGCCACCATTCCATGCGCTTCCAGTTGTTCAATCACCTTATCGACAGCTTGCTCTGCGGTCATATCGGGCGCAGAGAATTGAGTATCGACATTCAACTGATGATAAAACGCTTCAATCGCATCAATAGTCCGTAAGGCTAAATCTTCACTCGGCGCTAAGTTAAATACGCGTTGCCCCATTTGTTCCAACTTCGCTTTCTTAGCCGCTAATTGGTTGCGCAATAGTGCTGGTTGGACAATGGCCAGTGAGCGAGCATGATCAACCTGCCATAATGCAGTCAGTTCATGGCCAATCATGTGTGTTGCCCAATCTTGGGGAACACCACTGCCAATTAATCCATTCAGTGCTTGGTTTGCCGTCCACATCAAATTCGCACGCCAAGCGTCATTATCTCTTTGCGCAAAACCTTTGCCCAACACCAAGAGATTTTTCAATAGGGCTTCAGCGTAGCCATCTTGGACCATCGCTTGGGTTGGATAGGTGAGATACTGTTCGCAAATATGTACCCAAGCATCGACTAAACCATTAACGAGTTGACGCTCCGGTAGTGTTTTCATGACGTCGGGGTCCATCACGGCAAATTTAGGTTGCACGTATGGTGATAAGAACGAGAGTTTATCTTGAGTTGCTGCTTTGGTGATCACCGCACCAGAATTTGATTCAGAGCCAGTGGCTGGCAAGGTGAGAATCGCACCAATTGGTGTTGCATCGGTGACATGATGTTTACCTAACATGATATCCCAACCATCGCCTGAGTATTTAGCGGCGGCTGCGACGTATTTTGAACCGTCAATCACTGAACCACCACCAACGGCAAGAATAAAATCAATCGCTTGCTGTTTAACGATAGCAACGGCTTTATCAAGGGTTTCTTTGGTTGGGTTTGGCTCGACACCGGAAAATTCCAGCCAAGTATGTTCTTGCAGGGCATCGACCACTTGCTGATAAACGCCATTGTGTTTAATTGAGCCACCACCGTAGATGACCAGAACCTTATGCTGACGTGGGATCGCTTGGCTGATCGCTGCGATCTGCTGCTGACCGAAATAAATCTGAGTCGGATTGACATAGGTAAATTGCATTACTCGTACCTCTTATTAGGAATATGACCACCGTTTGGCCTTTATTAAAGACACAGTATTCGCTGCTATGGGCTTCGTTTTTGGCGGAGTCAAGAGTTGGGTTGATACATTGCAAGATGCATAATAGTAGAATAATTGTGGTAGCAATAGAGTGATTCCTGTAAATTTATTGCCTATTTCTACAATAAACGATGGTGTGAACAGAATGGTCAATCAAACGGAAGAAAAGCCAGATCTGGCGCAATTGATGCAAAACTATGTTGATAAATATGCGCTACATCACCTTGAGGGCTGCACTGATACTGCGATCCCTGGAGTGTGGTTTTATCGCAGCAGTCAAGGTAACTCGCGTCAGCCGTTTATCTATCAGTCTGGGATTGTCATTTTGGGTCAAGGGCAGAAACGCATTCATTTAGGCGCTAACGCCGTTGATTACGGACCGAATGATTATCTGGTGGTCGGTGTGCCGATGCCACTTGAATGTGAAGCGGTAGCTAAACAGAATCAACCATTATTAGGGTTAACCATTGATATTGATCATTCACTATTGCTCAAGCAGGTTGCCGCCTTAGAGGAAAACGGTTTTAAACCGCCAGTTGATGCGAATAATCCTTGTGGCCTGAAATCGGTACAGATGAATCATACCATGCTTAATAGCTGTAAAAGGCTGATGAATGCTTTAATTGATGGATTAGAGGCTGAGTTATTAGGCGGATCTTTGCTTGAAGAGATGGCTTTTCGAGCTCTGACTAGCTCAGAGGGACACGTGCTGTTTGAACTGGCTCATCACGAAGGACACTATGCCCGAATAGCGAAAGCGCTGAGTAAAGTGCATCGTGATTATGCTACATCTTTAACAGTTAATACGTTAGCCGAAGAAGCGAACATGAGTGTCTCGGCTTTTCATCAAGCCTTTCGTGGCGTCACCATGGAATCACCCTTGCAGTATCTTAAAAAAGTCCGTTTAAATAAAGCCAAAGAGTTAATTCAAATCGAGGGTAAGCGGGTTAATGATGCTGCGCGGCTGGTTGGCTATAGCAGTCCTTCACAATTTAGCCGAGAGTATAAACGCCATTTTAATCACACTCCTCGAGGTGCTCTAGCGAAAATTTAATCATCGCCATTGTGAGCTTATTGTTTATCGATTTGCTACGCAGTATTGAATCGTCGTCATTGCCTATCATGCACCAACCTTGAAAGATAGCCTTTCTTCAATAAGTTAGCTCTTGATGCAAAATAAGTATGTAAACCTTGCTTGCTTTAAGCGGTCATTTGCGAGTGATTCTTAACTTTGACACTTTATTAGGTGCTAAATAAGTGGGCTGTTCTACAGTTATTTCACGAAAGATTTAAAGCATGCAGAGTAAGGACTGTTTGCTTTAATATTTGGAAACAATAACTTAAGGAAAAAGACATGCACTTAAAGCAAGTAAAAGTACCCAAAGGGGTATTTACACTCAGCACACTTTCTGTCTCCTGTTTACTGGCGTTAAACAGCTATGCCGCCGTGAACTGTGATGGATTGGAAGATTGGCAGTCTGGTGCGGTATACACTAGTGGTGCTCAAGTTCAACATGATCATGTGGCCTATCAAGCGAAATATTGGACACAAAATAATAACCCAGCCCAATTCTCCGGTGATTATGCGCCGTGGCAATTACTTGGTAGCTGTGATACTGGCAACGCAGGTGAAGATGGTGATACGGGTAGCGATGATAATCAGCCGCCAACGGTTGAAATAACGCTGTCAACTAACACGGCTGAGTTGGGTGATACAGTAAGAGTTTCTGCGGACGCCGACGATAGCGATGGTCAAGTGGCTAAGGTAGAATTTTTTATCTCCGGCCAACGCGTTGCAACGGTATCACAAGCGCCATATATTTTTGATTACGAAGTCATCCGTTCTGGAAATTTAGCCATCCAAGCTAAAGTGACGGATGATAAAGGTGCGCTATCCAGCTCTTCGATATTAACATTAACCGTCGCCCATTCGCCTATTGCCAATACGTGTCGTCCTGATGGTTTGTATCAAACTGAAGGCGTTAATGTTCCTTATTGTACTGTCTACGACGAGCAAGGACGTGAAATTATGGCAGGTGGTCAACCAAGACGTGTGATTGGTTATTTCACCAGTTGGCGAGCGGGAGATGATCCTCAAACCTCCTATTTAGTGAAAGATATTCCTTGGCAAAACCTGACCCACATTAATTACGCGTTTGTCAGTATTGGCTCTGATGGCAAGGTCAACATCGGTAATGTTGATGACCCCAACAACCCTGCGGTTGGAAAAGAATGGGATGGGGTTGATATTGATCCGACACTGGGCTTTAAAGGTCACTTTGGCGCGTTAGCAACCTATAAAGAACGTTATGATGTCAAAACCTTGATCTCGATTGGCGGATGGGCGGAAACGGGTGGTCATTTTGCCGATAATGGTGAGCGAATCGCCGATGGTGGTTTCTACACTATGACGACCAATGCTGATGGTTCTATTAATCATCAGGCGATTTCTACTTTTGTTGATTCCGCAATAGAGATGATGCGTCAATACCGTTTTGATGGTTTAGACATTGATTATGAATACCCAACCTCGATGTCTGGTGCCGGTAATCCCGATGATAAAGCCTTCGCTGAATCACGTCGTCCTTATCTCATGCGCTCTTACCATGAATTAATGCGGGTGCTGCGTGAGCGATTAGATATCGCTAGTGAGCAAGATGGTATTCACTATATGTTGACTATCGCCGCCCCTTCATCTGCCTACTTACTACGTGGTATGGAAACCATGGAAGTGGCGAAGTATCTCGATTATGTCAACATCATGACTTATGACTTACATGGTGCTTGGAATGATCATGTTGGACATAATGCGGCTCTTTACGACACGGGTAAAGACTCTGAACTTGCTCAATGGGGCGTTTATACGACAGCACAATATGGTGGCATCGGCTATCTGAACACCGATTGGGCTTTCCATTATTTCCGTGGCTCAATGCCAGCGGGACGGATTAATATTGGTGTGCCTTACTATACGCGAGGATGGCAAGGGGTGACGGGAGGTGAAAATGGCCTTTGGGGACGAGCACCGTTACCGAATCAAAATGAGTGTCCAGCGGGTACTGGAGAAGGAGAAAAGAATAACTGTGGCTACGGCGCTCTCGGCTTGGATAACATGTGGCATGATTTGGATGCCAATGGTAATGAAATGGGCGCAGGTTCTAACCCAATGTGGCATGCCAAAAACCTCGAAAAAGGCATTTGGGGATCCTATTTGGCCGCTTATGGATTGCATCCTGAAAGTACACCGTGGGTAGGCCAATACCAGCGTCATTTTGATAGTGTTGCGATTGCCCCTTGGTTATGGAACGCGGAAAAACGAGTCTTCCTTTCTACCGAAGATAAACAATCGATTGATATTAAAGCGGACTACGTTATTGATAAAGAAATCGGCGGTATTATGTTCTGGGAATTAGCCGGAGACTATAACTGCTACGTACTCGATGCCAATGGTCAGCGTGGACAAATTGATTGGACAGAGCAAGCTTGTGCTAGCGGTAATGGTGAGTACCACATGGGTAATACCATGACCAAAGCCATGTATGAAAAGTTCAAATCCGCTTCCCCTTATGGTAATCGATTGGCAACTGGCGCAATCCCTGACCAAGTGGTGGATATTCGAGTCACCATCGATGGCTTCAAAGTCGGCGATCAAAACTATCCGATTAACCCTCGTTTGACCTTTACTAACCATACTGGGGTTGACCTTCCTGGAGGAACGCAGTTCCAGTTTGATATCCCTGTTTCTACACCGGATAACGCGAAAGATCAATCTGGTGCTGGCTTAGCCGTTATTGCTTCAGGCCATACGCGAAGTAATAATATTGGAGGGTTCGATGGGACGATGCATCGTGTCGCCTTCTCATTACCAGCATGGAAAGCATTACCGGCGGGAGAGAGCTATGAACTGGATATGGTGTATTACTTACCGATTTCTGGGCCAGCGAACTACAGCGTTAACATTAATGGCAGAGAGTACGCTTTTAAAGCTGAGCAACCAGACTTACCGTTGGCCGACCTTTCTGATGGTAATGGCGGTGGTAATGGTGAAGATCCGGGCAATGGTGGTGGCACCCCTGGAGACGTTGTGCAATGGCAACCCGGTGTTAGCCAAGTCGCTAATGGCACGACAGTGACGTATAACGGAAAGTGTTTTATTGCTAAAAATAACCCAGGACCTTGGGAATCACCGACTCAAACTAATTGGTTTTGGGATGAAGTGGCTTGCCCATAAGGATTAGCATGACTCCTTAACGGTAACAAGACCGCCGATACATGGCGGTCTTTTCTATGCTTAACGATTCACAGTCGAGGCTTTAAAACTGGTAACTTTCCGGCACGACAACGATGCCTTTTTCCGATAACGTAAAGCGTTGTAAATCAGCAGCGCGATCGACACCAATTTTGGTATAAGGCGGAATTTTGACGTGTTTATCGATAATACATCCGACTAACTGGCAGCCTTCGCCGACTTCCACATCATCAAAGAGAATACTATCGACAATCGTTGCCCCATCATTGATTCTGACGCTGGATGAGACAATAGAGTGTTGTACCGAACCGCCGGAATTGATGACACCATTGGCAATGATCGAGTTAATAAAAATACCTTCATTACCCGTGGCTGACGAGACAGTACGCGCAGGAGGCAGTTGAGGCTCATAAGTGCGGATCGCCCAGTTTTTCTGATAAAGATTCATTGGCGGGACAGGCTCAAGCAGATCCATATTGGCTTCATAAAACGAATCAATGGTACCGACATCCCGCCAGTAACAGTCTTTGGCAACTCGCCCTTTTTCATTGGCAAATTGATAAGCAAACACGCGACCCGAGGGAATCAGTTTGGGGATAATATCTTTACCAAAATCGTGGCTTGAGTGCTCAAGCTCTGCGTCTTCAAACAGTGCTTGTCTTAATGTTTCCATAGTAAAAATATAGATGCCCATTGATGCCAAACTGCGATCGGGATTATTAAGCAGAGTAGGTGGGTCATTCGGCTTTTCAACAAAGGAACAAATTCGTTGCGCTTCATCAATCGCCATAACACCAAATGCTGAAGCATCTTGACGAGCCACTTCCATGCAGGCAATCGTCAGTTCTGCTTGATTTTCAATATGTTCTTCCAGCATCGCGGCGTAGTCCATACGATAAATATGATCGCCAGAAAGCACGACAACATACTTTGCATCACTGCGCGATAACAACCACATATTATGGAACAGTGCATCGGCCGTGCCTTCGTACCATTTGCCACCTTTACGCATCTGAGGAGGGACGACGGTAATAAATTCCCCCAATTCTGGATTAAAAATCGACCAACCATCGCGTAAATGTTTTTGTAAGGAGTGGGATTTATATTGCGTGAGTACCAAAATACGCCGTAGACCCGAATGTAAGCAATTGGTGAGAGTAAAATCAATAATGCGATATTTACCGCCAAACGGAACGGCGGGTTTTGCTCTGTCATCGGTCAGGGGAGATAAGCGTGAACCCATTCCTCCAGCTAAAACGACGGTTAAGGTATCTTGCATCTTTTGTCTCCCTATTATTGTGCAATCGACGATTGTATACAGAATAGTACAAATATTGGGCCAAAATAGTGAAACGCTAGTCATATTCTCTTGGCCGCTTGACGTGACGGCATTCTTGTTCACATCAAGTAACGTTACTATGCATTCACCATCGTTGGCTCTATTCAGGCTAGGCTATAGTTGTGCAACGATCATGCAAATGGCTCGTAGACAAAAAACAGTCACTAATTGGTTGATTACCGTCCTCGTCGTATGGCTTTCGAGCCGGTTCACAGAGTAAAAAACGTCATTATTAACGCCCCAGCACGACAAGACGTCGGTTCATGCTGCTTGTTTTTGCACCAGTATCGTGCATGTGCACTAAATGGGTGAGAGGCTGAGTGATCATATACTTAGTTTGCCATTTCTTGGCTGAGTAATATGGAAACTTGATTGCGCCCCGTGGCTTTCGATTCATACAGGGCTTTATCTGCTCGTTGATAAGTCTCTTGCTCCGACCCCATGATGTCACTGATCCCAGCGCTAATCGAAACATTTTGGGCGTGAAGTTGATACACTTTGATCCGTAATCGCTCAATCACCGCTTGCGCTTCCTCGATAGGGGTATGGGGTAAAATTATCGCAAATTCCTCGCCACCAATACGTGCTAAAAAATCCGATTCACGCAGACCATCACGTAGCGTTTCAGCGACAGATTGAATAACATAATCGCCATGACTATGGCCAAACTGATCATTAATTCGTTTAAAGTGATCAATATCTAAAATGGCGAGACAAGAGTGCTCGTGCTCTGGATAACGTTTAACACGATGACATTCAAGGCGAATTTGTTGGTCAAATTTACGACGATTCCAAATCCCCGTTAAAGCATCTTTCTCACTTTGTTCACGCAGCTTATTTTCTAACGCTTTGTGTTGAGTGATATCGACAAATGAAGCAACGTAGTATTGAATGACCTCTTGATCATCCAAAATGGTTTGAATTCGGAGGATTTCTGTTAGCTGTGAACCATCTTTGCGCTTATTGATCACTTCACCCTCCCAAAAGCCGTCTTCTTGTAGCGATTTCCACATATCAACATAAAATTGTTGATTGTGTTTGCCTGAAGCAAATATCGACGGCTGCTTGCCTTGCACTTCTTCTAAACGGTAGCCACTTAAACGGGTAAACTCTTGATTGACTTTAATGATCCGGTTTTGTCTGTCAGTAATCACAATCGCAGACATACCGTTCATCGCCGCTAAAGCTAATTTACTTTCAAGGCTATTTTTCTGGTGAGTGATATTCCAAACCACACCGCTTCCAGCCACCAGACTAAGCAGCAAGAAGACGCTGATGGCTTGCACGAGTAGATCGTGACGTTTCGCGGTGCGTTGTTGCTCGACGGTTTGTATAGCATGGCTGTTAAAAATCAATAAGCTTGTCTCTGTTATCTCCGTCTCTGGCAGTGGTAGTTGCATAAAATGATAGTGACGGCCTTGATAAAGCAATAAGCCCTGAGCTTGCTGTTGAATCGATTGCCAGAGGGCTGGCGATTGTTGCGGTAAATCGGCAATAGGATCATTGGCGTCGTGTGTGGATGCCGATGATAAATGAAGAACGGCATCGCCATGATGATTTAAAACCGTAAATTGCGAAGTATCGACCGCGATGGTTGATTCTGCGTTAGGGAGTTGTGCAGTGTGATGATCGAGCTTTGCAAGCTCGTGAGCGAAATAGAGAAAAGGTACACACCCGAGTATGCACAATACAATCAAAAATTGAGTGAGATATTTAACCTGTGACGATGACATGAGTAACTTATAATGATTATTAAGCCATGATTATAGACCTTTAAAGCGAGAGATTACTTCCAATATGTTGAGTTCGTGCGCTCGCTCAACATTGGTGCATATGCGGTAATTAGGAAAAATGAAAATTTACAATGTAAACTGAGTATTGGCTAACAAGAAAACCTTTAGTAAAAGAGAGAATGAGGAGTTAACGATTATGAAGAAAGTACTTATGCTGCTGCTTCTCATTTTTGGTTTAGCCTGTGCGGGTGCTGGCTATTACCTATTTTATTACAAGCCAGAGCAAGAACGATTAGAGGCTTTAAATCAACGTTTGACGCCTGAAATACCAATATCTGAAGAGTATGAGCCAAGTGATCCTGCTTTTGTTATGCCAGAGATCATGGACTATTACGTCAATGAACCTACGCTTGGTGTGCGCGAGCAACCTGATAGAGATGGATTTGTCCATCGGTTACTTTATCGTGGCGAACCGGTGTTTTTGTATGAAAAACAACAGGGTTGGGGGAGGTTAACGCCTTTTTACGTCTATGAAGAAGGGGGCCCTGAGGTAGCAGAGTGGATTCCGTTGGATGGATTGGTGGTTGATCCACCCGTGATCACACCTGAAGAGCGCCGAGAAACTGTGCTGAGTTATATTATGAACTCGGATGATTTAGATATTTTTCAAACCATGTTTATTCAAACCACCGATCGACTCTTGAGTGACAAAACCTGTGTGCCCGGTGATTTTAAAGAGCTTGGGGGATGGGTGCGATCCGTTCGTTATCGGTCTGAGGACGTTTATTTTGTCTATTGTGGTGGTTTAAACCAAGCGAATAAAATTTATCTTAATGCACAAACTGGAGCGATTTTTTATCAATAATCATGAGGACGCGATCTACGGTTTAGGATTAGCGATAGAGGCATTAGTTATATTTGACGAAAATTTTACTTGAGTCACACTTCACTCAGTTCTACACTGAGCTGTCCTATTAAGAATGAACTGATCATGCTTGAACGTATAATGTATTTTTTCTGGCTAGCTTTTCTTGCGTTGTTATTGCCTTCGCAAGCATTGGCGTGCGCGGAAAATTACCCTACCTCAAGTATTACTCTCAACCATTCTGTTTTAGATACAGCTTCACACAGCGTACAACATCCATTTGAGTTTGATTCGCAAGAGAGTCCGATCGATGTCGATTCGGTGCCAACCAGCGACACGTTGGCGAAAAGTATTGTCCAAGCCATTCTTAATCCGCCTCGCTTGCAGCTTACCGAGATCAACTTACCTCTCGATAATGGCTTTGATTTTCCTCATCTTGAAGGAAATGACGCTCTGCCTCGTTCTATCGATGCAGAGAGCTATGCTGCCCAAACTTGGATTTCCATTCCCTATCAGCATTTTCATGCCTCACATCGTCTTTCTGGCTGGAAAGAGACCAACGCGATGTACGTGGCATTAAATAGCCATTTCCTTTCTGCTTAATCTCCCTTTTACGTGACAATGTCACAATTTTAGTTTTTTAACTCGGCTATGCCCGAGGAGAGAGTTATGCAGAGAAAAACCGCTAAAACGCCAGCGCGTATTATGAATCGCTATGCGACATGGAAATACGTGGTATTGGTTATAACCGTTGTCTTACTTGGTTTAAGTGCCATTCCCACTTGGTATGGTGAACAACCATCAATTCAAATTGAGTCTAATCAAAAAGACAGCCCTTTAAATAATGTGGTAACCGTTAATCAACTGCTGCAAAAGCAGGGAATTAATGCACAAGAAATCCGTCAGGAAAATAACCACACCACGTTGGTTTTTAAAACCGAAACAGAGCAAACTCAAGCGCGTAAACTTTTAGATAATCTCGTGCAAGAAGGAGAAAGTTTAACTTTTTCTTACGTTTCAGTCGCTCCACCTTGGTTCACACAAATGGGATTTACTCCAATTAAGTTCGGTTTGGATTTACGCGGTGGCGTACAGTTTTTGCTTAATGTCGATGTCGATAAGGCGTTTCAAGAGCAACGAGATGGCATTACTGATGAAATAAAAGAGATGCTCGTTAATCAACACATTCGCGGTGTGAGAATTGAGCATGAAGGTAATGATGGCTTTTTAGTCACCGTCAACTCACGAGCCTCACTCAATAAAATTAGTCAGTTTGTTAAAGAAAATTATCAAGGTTGGGAGGTGAAGTCGTCTTCTGATCAACTGACAGTGCAACCCAGTAAGCAAAATAAGTTGGATTTTCAATCAGCGACTATCCAGCAAAACTTGAAAATCATGCGAGATCGTATTGAAGAACTTGGCATTACCGAAGCTTTAGTTCAGCGTCAGGGTGAACATAGTATTCGTATTGAGCTACCTGGGGTACAAGACCCTGCGCAAGCGAAAAACGTCATTGGTGCGACGGCTAGCTTAGCGTTTTATGAAGTCAATACCAGCGGTATAGCTGGCCGTGATGATTTACAACTGAAAGACAATAATGGTCAGTTAGTCATTTTACATAAACGTCCAGTACTCACAGGGGATCATATCGTTAATGCTCGTGCGGGTATGGATAAAATGGGTCTTTCTGAAGTCAATATCTCGCTTGACCATGCGGGTGGCAAGTTAATGAGTGACTTCTCGGCCAAGCATATTGGCAAACCCATGGCGACCGTGTATCGAGAGTACAAAACCAATGCTAATGGAGAGACGGAGCGCAGCGAACGCGTGATCAGTGTGGCGACTATTCAATCGCAATTGGGTAGTCAGTTTAGAATTACCGGCGCAGGCTCGAATCAAGATGCTCAACAATTAGCGCTATTATTGAGAGCCGGCTCACTCACGGCTCCAGTGACGATTGTCGAAGAAAGAACCATCGGTGCATCACTCGGGGCAGAAAATATTGAAAACGGTTTTGCTGCCTTGGCATTGGGCATGGCATTAACGTTAACCTTTATGGCGTTATGGTATCGCCGTTTAGGCTGGGTGGCGAACGCGGCTCTACTGATCAATATGGTCTGTTTATTTGGTTTAATTGCTCTGTTACCGGGGGCAGTATTAACCTTACCGGGGATCGCTGGCTTGGTGTTGACGGTCGGTATGGCGGTGGATACCAACGTACTTATCTTTGAACGAATTCGCGATAAGTTAAATGAAGGGCGTAGTTTTGCCCAAGCGATTGATAAAGGCTTTAGCAGTGCGTTTAGCACCATCTTGGATGCCAACGTTACCACGATGATTACTGCGATTGTGTTGTATTCGATTGGTAATGGACCGATTCAAGGCTTTGCATTAACGCTGGGATTAGGTTTGATCACCAGTATGTTTACCGGTGTATTTGCATCGCGGGCATTAATTAATTTGATCTGGGGACGTGATAGTCGCCGAGATGTGAGGATATAACGATGGTGACTTATCTAAAACAACATATTCGACAGATTCGACACATTACCAATATCGTTTCGATTGCTTTAACCCTGTTGGCATTAGCGGCTTTTGCGATTCGTGGTCTTAATATGGGACTGGATTTCACTGGCGGAATGGTAACTGAAGTCAGAGTGGATAAATCATTAACTCACGATCAAGTGTTGAACGTTCTCAAGCCGGAGCTGGGCGATTCTACCAGTGTGATTCAGTCTGGTGAAGAAGGGCGCTGGGTCATTCGTTACCCGTTAGTAGAAGAGCAGCAAAGTGCTCCAGAAATAGAGACGTTACTGAACACCATTTCATCTCAGATTGAAGTGGTGAGTAATAGCATGGTCGGCTCACAAGTTGGTGAGGAATTGATCGATCAAGGTGGCTTAGCATTATTGATCTGTATCTTATGTATATTAGGCTACCTTTCGTTTCGTTTTGAGTGGCGGTTGGCGAGTGGTGCCTTACTGGCGCTATTGCATGATGTGATCTTAGTGCTCGGTTTTTTTGCGGTGACGCAAATGGAGTTCAACTTAACCGTTTTTGCCGCCACCTTAGCAATCTTAGGGTATTCACTGAATGACTCGATCATTATTTCCGATCGGATTCGTGAACTACTGGTTGCCAAACCCAAAGCACCGCTGGCAGAGATCAATGATCAAGCGGTGATCGCAACCTTCTCTCGCACGATGGTGACTTCAGGGACTTCATTAATGACAGTATCTGCTCTTTGGTTAATGGGCGGCGAACCATTACAAGGCTTTGCTATTGCCATGTTTATCGGGATTATTTCTGGCACGTGGTCATCCATTTCCATCGGTACCGTGCTCCCTGAATGGCTACATTTAGAGTCCAAGCATTATCTGCCAGTTGAAGTTGATATGGCGCCTTAAACATCGGAACCCCCTTGATAATCTCAAGGGGGTTTTTTATACCGTTTATCCCCTTGCTACGTGAAGCAGCAGGAGTGTTGGCTACGTTCGTTCACCTCAATCACATAGTCTGTCTATGCTCATCGGCGCTCACTTGTCGGTCAAGTGGTTTGGGTATAGATTTTAGGAACGGTAATGATGGCAAGCATGACGAGATATATTTAATTTACGCATTTTTGAACGTAGCGTATTTGGATTAATGGCGAGTAGTTTCGCTGCTCCAAAAGGACCTTCTATTCTTCCGTGGCAATGACGTAAAGCATTACAAATATGGTCATATATCACCTTCTCTAAACTAAGGAATGATGAGACTTCCGAATGACTTTCACTGCTTAGTCGAGATGTGGTCGGCTCTTGCAAAGAGTCAGGTTGTAAGATCAACGATTGTTCAATGGCAAGATATTTTCCCTGTCCTAAAATCGCCGCTCTTTCGATGATGGCTTGTAATTCCCTGACATTACCTGGCCAATGGTAGCGTTTTAAGTAATCTATCTGTTCATCACTTGGTAAACAAAGAGGTAAACCTAGACGATTGGACGCTTTGTGAGCAAAATGTTCAGTAAGTTGTTGCATATCACCAAAACGTTGGCGCAATGCTGGCAGATGAATTGGAAAAATATTAATACGAAACCACAAGTCCTCTCTAAATAATCCTTGCTGGACAGAGAGTTCTAAATTTCGATGTGTAGCAGCAATAATACGAACGTTAACGCTGATTTCTCTCTCCCCTCCAACCCGAGTAAATGAGCCTTCTTGTAATACTCGTAACAAACGCACTTGAGCCGCTAAACTTAATTCACCTATTTCATCTAAAAATAACGTACCGCCATCAGCGCGTTCAAACCATCCTTTTTTTTGAGAGATTGCACCAGTAAAGCTGCCTTTCTCATGCCCAAATAATTCTGAATCAATCAGTTCCGAAGGGATCGCACCACAGTTTACTCGAATAAAATCGTTTTGAAATCGCTGAGAGTGATTATGGATATAACGGGCAATCACTTCTTTTCCAGATCCGGTCTCCCCAAGGATAAGAGCTGTAGAATCAGTCAGTGAAACCAATTGTACTTGCTGCATTGTTTGTTTTAGACCGTTATTTTCGCCAATAATCATTTTCGTCATACTCATTTTTCGAGGAATACCTGGTAAATGTAAATGGTTTATTGTTATTTAGAAATGAGTTTTTATTCCATATAGTAATAAAAAGTTATATGGAATTTTTTAGCGAAATAGAGATGTAAAAACCATTAATTTTCAGTTGATTACATTGATGTTTAACTAATTTATAAAATTCACTGATTTGGCATGACTTGTGCAATCAATAGGTTACATTCATCTATATTGATTAGGGATTGAGTATGATAGATAAAATTTTGGTGATTCCAGGTTATAAAGGCAGCCCTAATGGGCATTGGCAAACATGGCTTCAGACTCAATACCCTAACACGGAGAGGATAAAGGCGATTGATCACCATAAACCGATTCTTAGTCAATGGTCAGCACAGATCCAGCAGTATCTAGACCAGCAAACGCTACCCATTATCATCGTTGCTCATAGCTTCGGTTGCTTAGCCGCTTTAGATGCTATCGCTCGAAAACAGTTACAATCGAAAGTGAGTGGTGTCTTATTTGTTGCACCGGCTTCCCCGTATCGATTCACTTCTTATGGTCATAAGGCTGATTTTCCGAACGAACGTTCGATTGTTGAAACGTTAACAATTCGCGCCCTTGGTGTTTTGGGGACCATGGTCGTGAGTAGAAATGATCCTTGGATGAACTATGACCATGCTTGCTGTTTAGCTTCTGATTTGGGCTTACTGACTTACGATGCGGGTTATGTTGGTCATATTAATATTGAGTCAGGACATGGACCATGGCCGGAAGTAAAAGCACTTATTGATGATATTCAATTACAAGTCCAACGAGATGTTAATTCATTTAAATAATATTTATTTAAAATTAGTAATTAGATTTAAATTTAGGGAGGAGTAATAGATATCAATATCCATGCTTAAAAACTACTAGATTAGCTATTAATAGAATATTTAACTTTACCTAAATTTAAATATCACTGTTTTTATGGTGAGGGCCTATTAAATCTTAATTTTATGATTTATTAAACACCTACGTTTTTACTCACTAGTCATAACGTTTTCGTGATAATGGTTTTATTAAAATAAAATATAAACTACGGAGGAAATAATAATGCATGAATTACCAACGCTATCTTTAGCCGAACTTTACTCCAATAGAGACCAATTTATTTATTCACTTAGCCGAGTTGCAAGAGAAGTTGGTTTTTTTTATCTATCAGATTTTGGTGTTAATAATGAAAAAATCAATCATATTCATCATATAGCCACTGATTTTTTCACTTTATCTTCAGAAGAGAAAAATAAAGTTTCCATGATTAACTCCCCACATTTCAGAGGTTTTTCTGGTATTGGAGAGGAAAAAACCAAAGGGAGCATAGATATACGTGAACAGTTTGATGTCATGAATGAAGAACCAGTAAGGCAATTAGAAGACTCACCGTTATGGATGAATATTTATGGTCCTAATCAATGGCCAGAAAGTATTCCTCATATGCGTGAGCTTATTTTAGACTTTATGAATGATCTGTCTTTTATTGCTCAAGAGTTGTTATCAGCCTTTGCTTTGGCGTTAGAACAAGATCCCGATGTATTTAGTCACTCGATAATGGGTAATCCATATCAACATCTAAAGTTGATCCGTTATCCTTATGTTGATTCGGCACAGAGCTCTTCACGTCAAGGCGTAGGAGCACACAAAGACCCAGGTTATTTAACTTTACTTCTCCAAGATAAGGTTAGTGGTCTCGAAGTATTAATTAATGATAAATGGCTCGCGGTTCCGCCGAAAAAAGACACCTTAATTGTGAATATTGGTGAATTACTTGAGCTTGCTTCAGATGGTTACTTAAAGGCGACTGAACATCGTGTAGTTAGTCCTAATCATGGACAGGAGCGGTTCTCTATTGCGTATTTCATGGGGCCTAGATTAGAGAGTCGAGTGCCTAAATTATTTTTACCAGAAAGGTTAAAAAATCAAGCTTTAGGTCCAACTTCAGATCCTAATAACCCACTATTCTATCAAGTGGGAGATAATGTATTAAAAGGGCGTTTAAGATCTCATCCTGAAGTGGCTAATAAATATTATAAAACAATCGTTAAAAACTAAAAAAGTAGATAAATATGAATAATAAAACACAATTACTACACAGTAGTGTAATAGAAGATCAATTTGGCTCATTAACTATACCCATTTATCAAAGTAGTGCATTTGAATACCATAATTTTGAAAATGGTAAAAAGATTTTTTCAGGCGAAGAAAATGGTTATGTTTATAGCCGAATGCGTAATCCAACCATTAGTATGTTAGAAACTCAATTAGCGAATATGGAGGGGGCTGAACAATCTTTAGCTGTTTCGAGTGGTATGTCAGCAATCAGTAGTGTATTACTCTCTTTATTAGATACCGGCGATGAATTAGCGATTGTCGATCCTATTTATGGAGGAACACAAAGTTTATGCGATAACTTACTGGTTCGAATGGGCATAAAAGTTGTTCATTACGCTGATGTATCGGATTTAACTCTGCGAGCAAATCCCAATACTCGAGTCATATTTTTTGAATCTATCTCTAACCCAACCGTCAGAGTTAATGATATTCATTCAGTTGTTAGTACAGCTAGAAATATAGGTGCGATTACAGTCTGTGATAATACTTTTTTATCTCCTGCTGTACTCAAGCCGATAGAATTGGGTATTGATATTGTTGTACACAGTGCCACCAAGTATTTAAGTGGTCATGGAGATATTATTGCTGGCGTGATTTCAGGGAGCGACCATTATTTAAATCTCATCCGTGGAATATCCAATAAGCAGCTTGGATCATGCCTTGGTCCTCAAGAAGCCTACTTATTACATCGAGGTTTAAGGACTCTATCTTTGAGAATGGAACAGCACCAAAATGGAGCATTTAAAGTCGCTGAGTTTTTAGCAAAGCATCCTCTGATAGCAAGAGTCTATTTCCCTGGATTAGAAACCGAAAGTCGTGATGATAAAAATCCGCCAGTATGGGGAGCGATGGTCAGTTTTGAATTAAGATCCGATCTTAATGCGGTAAGAAAATGCCTAGATAGTCTGGTGCTATTCAAACAATCGGTAAGTTTGGGTGATTTGGAAAGTTTAGCTTGTCATCCTGCGACGACAACTCATTCTGGCTTAGATAAAGAGCAGAGGGAGAAGTATGGGATAACCGATAAACTGATTCGTTTAAGTATCGGTGTTGAGCATCCTGATGATCTCATTGCTGATCTAAGCCAAGCGATAGCGTTGGCTCATGATAAAGTTAAGGGGGCATTTGTGTCTGTTTTATAATAAAAATGGCGAGCATAAAAGCTCGCCATTTTCTGTATTCAATATTAAAAACAGGTTATCAAACCATCGCTTTATACCCGAAAGCGATTGACCGTGCTTTGTAATTGAGCGGCGAGTTGACTGAGTTCAACGCAGGCTTGAGCGGCACTTGATGAACCTTGCGCGACTTGTTTCGCTGACTCATTGATGCGTTCAATGTTGCGGCTCAACTCTTCACTGACGGAATCTTGCTCACCACAAGCGCTGGCAATTTGAATCGTCATATCAGCAATTTGCGCACTTTGGGTGCTGATTTGTTCGATGGCTTCTTGAGTCTGATGACTTTGGTTGACACATTGGCCCATTAATTCGCTACTTTGTGCCGTTGCTTGGCGTGCTTTTGCTGCGCAACTTTGCAAGTTCTGGATAATAGCCACAATGTCACCTGTTGATTGCTGAGTTTTCCCTGCAAGGGCTCGCACTTCATCGGCAACTACGGCAAAGCCACGACCTTGTTCGCCAGCTCGCGCGGCTTCAATTGCGGCATTGAGAGCAAGCAAATTGGTTTGGTCAGCAATATTGCTGATCACATCCACCACCATATTAATTTGTTGCGCTTGATCTTCCAGTTCTAGTACGCGTTGCTCGGCTTGAGAAATCTCTTGTGTCACTTGGATAATAGAGTTAGCGACTGCATTCATTTGTTGTGCGCCAGTGATGGCTTGTTGATTGCTATCACGCGCAGAATCTGAAGCCACTTCGGTATTACGTGCGACTTCTGCTACTGTGGATTTCATCTCTGTCATTGCGGTCGCAATTTGCATCACTTCTTCTTGCTGCTCGCGCATACCTTGTGAAGTTTGTTCTGAGACGGCGCTGACTTCATCAACCGCTTGAGTTAATTGTGTTGCACCGGCGACAATTTCTTCGACCATCACACGCAAGTTATTTTGCATGGTGGTGCAAGCGTCAGCGAGTTCACCGAGCTCATCTTGGCCAATTTGTTGGCGATCCATTTGATGGCCTAAGTTACCATCAGCAATCGCGTTGGCTTGAGTAACCACTTGTTGTAAAGGACGGCAGATTAAATTCGCCAGTAGCCAAGTCATAAAGACCATAAAGCCAAGCAGGGCAACAATACTGGAAATAGAGAATTGACTAATAGTATCAATTAAATCTGTTAATTCAGTGCGGTTATTATCGACATAGGAAAGGTTCAGTTTTAGTAACTCATCCACCGCCAGTTCTAGACGCTCAAACGTTGGATAGGCATTTTGTAAGTCACGCTGAGCTTCAGTAATATTATTATTTAAAATATCGTTATTAAAAGAACTTAAAGCACGCAAGTACTCTTGCCATAAGTTTTTGACTGGCATAAAAATTGAGCGTTCATGATCGCTCCAAATACTATTTTCATAGCGGGTTAAATCTGCTTGAATAGTCCGATAGTGGTCGTCCATCCAGCGCATATCCTCAGCGATCTCGTGGCTATCCGTTGAAGAAAGTAAACCAATTTGTGCTCGACGTACCGATGACATATTGTACTTAATGGTATTGACCATCATCATGGATGGTAAGGTATCGTCGGTCAGGTTAAGTACATCGTGTTGAATAGAGTTAAGAGAGCGGTAAAGGTATGCGCCAAAGATAATATTGACGGCAGCAATAATACTAAACGCCAGCGCAATTTTTTTGCGGATAGCTAAATTTTTTAAAAACGACATGGTAGTGGGTGACCTCGCGGTAAAAACTAATCGGTCACATCCGTATGATGATATACCCTTGCTGCTGGAAGATAGCGGTATTGCATGGTTTTCACCACAAAGCTTCTCTTTGTGTATCAAGCATACATTTACTTGCTATATAGCGAGCCACTTCAAGTACTGTGGGTAAGTTATCCCTAGTAATAGCCAGTGTGTAAGAATTATCTGACTATCTAATTGGCGCGGATTCTAGCACGAAGCGTAGGGTTTAGCCAAAAAAATATGATACTAATCACATTAAAACGCTGAATGTGATTAAATATTGAACGATTGGTGGGCTAAATGACTATATTGCAGCCCAGCGAAACGATGGGCTGCAAAGACAGGTTTAGTGATGATGTTCGTGTTCAGTAGTGCCTAACCAAGTAATAAACTGAGGGATAAAGCCTAATTGGTGACGCTGTACAATCCGTGGCTCAGTCACACTGAGTTGCAGCACCGTTTGGTCAGCCGGATTGGTGATGAATAACTGTTGATTTCTCGGATCGAAGGCCATTTGGATCCGTTGGCCTTCTGCTAATGTTGGTACATTGTCCCAGAGCGATAAACTGAATTGCTGAGCAAAATTATCCGCCGCATGATAAGCGATCAACCGTGCTTGTGGCGTAACGATGAATAAGTACTCCTCGGTGGTTAAATAGGCGAGGGTGCGTTGAGTTTGCTCGGTTTTCCAGTCGATTTCCTGAAAATGACCATTTTTCAAACTAAAGAATTGCTGGTTATTCGCCACCGCAAGTAGCGTGTCATTAGCAGGATAGCCAAATAACGTTCCAAAGCGAGTACCGTTGTTAAACGTTGGATTATTGATGGATTGTGAAGTTATCGTTTCCCCCTGTACATTGACGACAAGCACGTGCTCTAAACACGCAAAAGCGACCAAGTTTGCCGTTTGCGCACTGCCATGTAAAGCAGGGCAGTCTTGAGCCGTGAAGCTCTGGACGCGATGAAAATGGTCACCGTGTCTTTTCAGTGCAATCACTTTATCCGGCAAGCTAGTGGTGCTTTGATCTTTAATGCCAGTAAAAGCGAAATCTCTCAGTAACTGAGCAGTACCATGCTGAGCATGGTCAAAGGAATGGATAGCGACACTAGAAACTTGACCTATCGATTGCTCATCTAATACGCGAAATTGCGCGTTTGCGCTAGTCGCGTTATCACCATCAAAGAACAGCGCGACTTGATCTTGTGTAACGTCATAGTGAGTTGGCTTTACTCCCTGATAGCGTTCAGACAACAATCTCGGACTATGATTGTGCAAATGATAATGATCGCCATGTTGTTCGGCGACAATACCACTATCAATCACTTCGACTTGATCAAAATTTCGTTGCAGAGCTAGGGCATATCGCCCCTTTGGACTGGTTTTCAGCCCTGAGGGTGTTTGTTGCAAAGTAAATTGAGTGCGCTGACGCCAAGCTTGGCTATCAAACAGGTGTAGTGTTTGGCTATTGTGTTCTGAAATCAGCAGCCGAGAAGTAATCATTGAGTGATGATCGGAGTCTTCGTTACTGGTAGCGTTATTTTCACCTTCTTGACAACCTAATAGCAATAATACGCTGAGTGACAGTGCCGCCAGCCGAGGGGCTTGACGATGAGATAGAGATAACATGGATTTTTCCTTAAGTACCATAGTAGTAGTTGATTGTTGATATGTTATAACATAACATTCGTTGCCATCAATAGGTAATCAATAATCATTGTGTATATTTATAGGAGAAACTCGGTGAATAAATCAGTCATAGCGATGCTTGGGTTTGGTGTAATGGGCTTGAGCGGACACAGCTTAGCATCCCCACAGGTTGATATTGGTGTTGTTTTGGATGGTGCTTATCAGAGCGAAAATCGCCATTGGGGAAGTCGTGACAAGGGATTTGGCCTTGGTCATTCTGAACTGATGCTAAGCAGTAACATCGACCATAACTTTAAAGGTCAGTTGGTGGCGGTATTAGATAGCCATGGTTCTAATACCGAGTTAGAGCTAGAAGAAGCGTGGATAGAAACCATGGGTTTACCGCTTGGCTTAAAGCTTAAAGCGGGACGCCTATTATCCAATATTGGTTATTTAAATAGTAAACACATGCATGAAGATGCGTTTGTTGAACGTCCGGCAGTATATCGCGCCTTACTCGGCGGCCATTATTTTGATGATGGTGTGCAAATGACATGGTTACTACCAACCGATTTTTATCTGCAAGCCAGTATTGAAGCTCTCGCTGGTAAGCCATTAGATGCTGGTTATGATAAACCCGCGACTATCGGTGTGTACACGGCCAATCTTCAATTGGGTGCTGATCTTGGTGTTGAGCACAGCTGGCGTTGGGGAATAAGTTCGCTGTACAACGGTAATGGCCGTCAGTTTTCAGGCGCACATGATCACAGCCACGACCATGATCATGATCATGACCACGATCATGCGGGTCATTCTCATGGACCATCATTAACGGGCCGTAATTTGTACGGTACCGATTTCACCTGGAAATGGGCACCGGAAGGTAATTATCGTCAACGTAACGTTAGAGCGACAACAGAGTTTTGGTATTTGGACAATCGCTTTGATACACAAATGGCGACGGCTCCGGGCGCCAAACAAAGTGCCAATGGTTGGTACGCGGAGGTGGCTTATCAATTTAATCCGACTTGGACAGTGAGTACACGTTATGGAGAAATGCGCACCGTGAGTGGCGATGTCCATGCGCATGATGATCATTTCCATGGTGAATTCAGTCGTGATGATTTGAAAGAGTGGGATCTGGCATTAGATTGGCACGCGTCTCATTTTGGTCGGGTACGTGGACAAATTACCCGTGAAAATCATACTCAGGGCGATCAAACCTTATTCAGTTTACAATATGTCATGTCTTTTGGAGCGCACCATGCTCATGCGTTTTAAATTATTGAGTCTATTCGCTTGTGTCAGTATGCCGGCGATGGCGAGCTTAAATGTGTTTGTTTGTCAGCCCGATTGGGCTGACTTAGTCCATGCTCATGCGCCGCAGGCACAAGTTTTTTCAGCCACTACGGCATTGCAAGATCCTCATTATGTACAAGCTCGCCCTTCACTGATTGCGCGCATGCGCAATGCCGATTTGGTGGTTTGCTCCGGCGCTGAACTGGAAATTGGTTGGCTGCCTGAGTTGCAGCGGCAGAGCCGTAATCGTCAAGTACAAAATGGTCAGCCTGGTTTGTTTTGGGTCAGTGATTATGTGCGTTTACTGGATGAGCATGATCACGTTGATCGTTCAATGGGCGATGTTCATGCCCATGGTAATCCCCACGTTCAGTTTGCGATTGGTGATATGATTGCTGTGTCACGCGCATTGAGTGATCGTCTGGCATTACTAGCCCCCGATGATGCTCCGAAGTTTAAAGCCAATGGCGCACGCTTTCGCTGGCAATGGCATAAAAAAATGCAAGAGTGGCAAGCGCGAGCTGTGCCTCTACATGGGATGGAAGTGGCGGGGTATCACAGCACATTCGCCTATTTATTTGATTGGCTCAGCATGGAACAAGTCGCGGATTTAGAACCAAAACCTGGTATTCCGCCAACGGCTGGTCATTTAAATCGCTTAGCGCAGCAAGATTGGTCGAGTTTATCCGGTATTGTTTATGCCTCTCACCAGCCTAAAGATGCGGCTTATTGGTTAGCATCGCGTACCAATGTGCCGGTGGTGGAACTGGCGCAAAGTGTTGGTGGACAGCCGAATACCTCATCATTAGTTGCACTGGTCGATGATTCTATTGAGCGCTTATTGAGCCTAGTTAAGGAGCAATAATGAGTGCTTACGGATGGATGTTAGCCCCATTGTTGATTGGCTTTATCTCTTTATGGATCAACTGGATTCTGGGTAGGCAGGTGCTAGAGCGAGGGGTGATATTTATTGACCTAGCGATGGCGCAAATGGCGGCGGTCGGTATGTTAGCGATGGAGTTATGGTGGCCGCAATACAGCAGTTCCTTATGGTGGAAAATGCTAGCTGCTAGTGTCGTTACTTTTAGTATGGCGGGGTTGTTGTGCTTTTTTGAGGGGCGAATCAAAACCCACTTGGAAGCCTTCATTGGCCTCTTCTATGTGTTAGCCGCTTGTGCAGCGATGTTATTGGTTGCTCAGCAGCCGCATGGTAAAGAAAGCATAGAGAGTTTACTAAACGGTCGCTTATTGTGGGCTCAATGGCAAGACGTGATTCCCGTATTGGTTATTGCTCTCGCTACGTTAATCGTTGTGCGTTATCGCTCCTGTTGGTTACAAGGTAAGGCGTTTTATTTTCTATTCGCTGTTGCCATCCCACCGCTCGTGATTAACTTAGGGGTGTACTTAGAGTTTGCCTCGTTAATTATACCAGCGTTGGCGGTATGCTATTTACCTTGGCAACGTAAAACCGCTGCTGGCTTAGCAATAGGTTATATCGCGATGATGGCTGGATTTGCAGCTTCTCTTTATTGGGATTGGCCGATTGGCCCTGCTGTGGTGTTTGCGATGATATTGTGCGCGGCAGTAATGGTGTTTGGCGCTCAAGCAAGAGTCTTGCGTCAATAAGATTCAGCTTTTAACCCATAACTCAAAAACCATAATTCAAAAACAAGGCGCAGTAATGCGCCTTATTTTTAAATCTGTAAACAGAATGCCGCTACTGTGCTAAGCCATCATTGGTACCAATACCATGGTACCGATAATCACGGTGATAAGACCTGCCAAAACAGGAACAGAAGTACGTTTAACGACTTCAAAAGGACTGATATGCGCCATACCTGCGGTGGCAACTACGACCCCTGATACCGGAGAAACGGTACGGCCTAGATTTGAAGCTTGTAACATCGGAATAATTAAAAACGCTGGGTTAACGCCCATTTTCGCGGCTAGTGCTGGGGCAAGTTCCACAAATGCATAAAACGGAGCATTACCCGAGCCTGTGGCGATAGCCGCAGCCATGGTTAAAATGGTTAAAATTAGCATCAATGCTAAACCACCAGCGCCAGCGGTTTCGGCTAATCCAAGTAGGTTATCAATCGCACCAATCGACATCAGTCCTTGAGCAAAAACCCCTGCCGCAACCAACAGCATCACCACGCCTTTAAATGCCTCTGCCATACCTTCATAGCAAGATTCCAGATCTTCGAGTGTTTTCTTACCATCAAAGCGTTTAGTGATGAAATCAATCACCGCACCAGCAAAAATCGATACGACAACAATGGTGTAAATATCCAACGATAAGCCGGGGATGGTTTCTCCATTAAATAGGAAAACGCCAATAATTGGTAAGAAAGGCAGAATCGCGTAATAGGCTGGCGCTTTCACTTCAATCGCAGAAACGTCTACGCGTTCCATTGGGGTGTTATCGCGCTTATCAAGGTATTTATTCCAGAAGAAGGTAGCGATTGCCATCACGATGATCGCACAAATGGAAACAGGAAGAACGGTTTCTACCGCAAAGACATGCAAAGCTAGCCCAGACTTTTCTGCCGCGATCACCACATCGCCAGAAGTAGGGGATAAAATAATGGCGGCTGGAGAAGCGCACACCGCTACTGCAGCAGGGCGAGAAATACCCATCGCCGTCATCATAGGGAAGAGAGTTGCCATCAGTAGCACGCCTAGGCCTGTTGCAGAGCTTACCGCAAGGGACATTAAGCAAGCGACAATGTAAGCCGCAACCAGTAAGACATAAGGCGATCGAATAACAGAAAGTGGCTTAGAAAACTGTTTAACCACTAC
Organism: Vibrio sp. 2017_1457_13; assembly: GCF_030851525.1. Taxonomy (NCBI): domain Bacteria; kingdom Pseudomonadati; phylum Pseudomonadota; class Gammaproteobacteria; order Vibrionales; family Vibrionaceae; genus Vibrio; species Vibrio sp. 2017_1457_13. The sequence goes on along the minus strand of NZ_VHTA01000002.1, from coordinate 246,416 downwards.
GTTATTTGCCCCGATGTGGGTCATATAAGCGGCAAAACCGCACAATAACATGATTTGCATACCTAAACCGCCACCACGGTTTTGTAGGGTAAACTTCACATATTCCATTGAATCGGTAATCAAGTTACCGGTTGGTGTAATTGATGCGGGTAAAATCGCGTAGCCTAATATCCCAGTCATTAATAATAAGGCTATTCCGGCGGTTAATAGTACCCCCGCTGGTTTATAGCCCTTAACGATAAAATAACCGACCGCAATGGTGACGATTGCGCCAATCAGCAGTTCAAGCATAGTCTTCTCCAGTAAAATGGGCTTCACCCATGTAACAAATTATGGCTTTTTGTAACTGGAGAATTTACTGAAAACTTGGCAATAGCACGAGCTTAACTTGCTACTAGTATGATCTAAAACAAATGAAAATATTGGCAGAATAAAAATCCGTATAAATACGTTATTGTATTGATTTTTATTGGTTATTGGCGTGTTAAATTAATAATGTTTGCTGATTGTTCTGATGCGTATTTTGGTGGTGAGTGATATGACCATGCGGGGAGTTTTCGCCGAATGAACATTCAATCATTATGTTCATTCGGCAGTTAGTATCACCCGTTTGAAGAGGTCATGAATATACCCTTCCTACTTGAATCTGCAGCGGTGTTGGCTACGTTCGTTCACCCCAATCACATCGTTTGCCTATGCTCATGGGGATTCACTCACTTGCCGCCTACCTGCAACGCCAAGTCGTTTGGGTATAGCTTAATAAGCATACGGCTTGGTTAATAGCTGCCAACGTTGCTTTTTCTCTTGTAGACGCATCTTTACTTGTCGATAGCGTGTTGTGAGGATCGAGCGTTCATAACTCTGTATCGCTGAATTGGCTTTGCTTTCTAACACCTGTTTTTTCAGATCGTAATAATCGTGAAGTGTTTCAACAAAGCCATCAAATTCTTGTTGAATATGAGTAAAGATCCTCTGATGTTGCAACTGTTGACTGAGGATTTTTTTCGCATACTTTAAACGCATTTCTGCCCGTGCAGTTTCAATTTTCAGTGCCGGCGCGACGCGTAATTTTTTGGCTAATCCCAACCAGGAACATATTTTGATTACCCATTTGGTTGGGTCATAGTGCCACCACTGAATTCCATTACGGTAATCGTTTTCAAAAATATGGTGATAATTATGGTAGCCCTCACCAAAGGTAAAGAAAGCCAAAATTCCGTTATCACGTGCGGTATTTTTATCGGTATAGGGCTGCTTACCCCAAATGTGGGCCAGTGAATTGATAAAAAAGGTCGTGTGATGGTTAAGGACTAATCTGACCGCGCCAATAATCAGTAACATACCGATGATATCTTGATACCACCAACCGAGCAGTAAAGGCACGCCTATATTCATGACAACTGCCAGTGGAACATAATATTTATGTTGCCACATGACAATTTTATCTTTTTGTAGATCACGACAATTCGTGTAATCAGCGTAAGTGGCTTGATTATAGTGGCGAAGCATCCAGCCGATGTGTGAATACCAAAATCCACGCTTGGCGGAATAGGGATCTTTATCATTTTGGTCGACAAACTTGTGGTGGACTCGGTGATCTGATGCCCAGTGTAGAGCACTATTTTGTAGAGCAAATGCACCGCCTAACGCACACAGTAAGCGCACTAACCAATGGGCTTCGAAAGCTTTATGTGACCATAGACGATGGTAGCCGACGGTAATGGATAAATTACAAAATGAAAAGCAAACCACTAGCCAGAAAAGATGTTCCCAGCTATAGCCAAATTGCCAGCCATACCAAGGGGCAACGAATGCCGCCAGACCAAAGCTGAGTGAAAAAATCATGACATTAAGCCAGATCAATGGTGGTTTATTAACCATATAAAAGTGCCCTTTAGCTTACAACTGTGCACCAGAATATCAGCGTACAGTTGTAAGTCAAAAAGGTTTTGCTACAAAGTGTGATCCGAACATCACCGACGGACTCAATCGATGATTAACCATTCACTTGCTGTCTTCGGTTATATCAAGTAGCGTAAACAGTGACGGCTTGATCCTTTGGAGGTATAGATGACACTTAACTTAAGCCAATATGATGGGCTGATTTTTGATATGGATGGTACTTTGATCGATACGATGCCAGCGCATCTTCAAGCGTGGCAAGCGACCGCAGATCATTTTAATTTTCCCTTTGATGGAAAATGGCTACATAGCATGGGAGGCATGCCGAGTTTTAAGATTGTCAGTGAGATCAATCGACGATTCGACTTGGATCTGAATGCTCAGCAGGTCGCTGACCATAAAATGCATACCTTTGCACAATTGGCCGATAAGGGAGGTTTGATTTCTGCGACGTATGACATTTTTTGTGCTCAGCTAGGTAAAAAGAAAATCGCGATAGGCACAGGCAGTCAGAGAGGATCAGCGGAAAACTTATTAGCTCAGGTTGAGGTACTTGATAAACTTGATGCTTTAGTCACGGCAACGGATGTGGAACATCATAAACCTCATCCTGAAACATTTTTACGTGCTTGCCAGCTGCTTGAGTTAACACCTAAACAGTGCGTGGTATTTGAAGATACTGAACTTGGTATGCAAGCGGCGCATGCAGGCGGAATGGATTGTGTATTAGTGACCGCTGCGGGGTTAGTTTTTTATCCAGTGAATCGAGTGTTAACGGTAACCGCTTAAGATGGGAAAGGGGTAATCAGTCGGTTAGATACGGTCAGATAAGAGTCATTATGATGAGTTTTATTCACAATGACTCTTGTCGACGGTTATACCAAGGCTAAGCTGAGTTATTGGATTTCAATCAGTTCAACATCAAAAATCAACGTTGCTGCAGGAGGAATGGGACCCGCCCCATTTTTTCCATAAGCTAAATGGCTAGGAATAAAAAAGCGCATTTTTTGTCCTTCCACCATCAATTGCACACCCTCTTGCCAACCTTTAATGACTTGATTTAAGCCAAACACAATGGGCTCATTACGTTTAATGGAGCTATCAAAGACGCTGCCATCAAGAAAACGACCTTCATAATGCACTTTTACCCGACTCGTTGGGCTAGGATGAGTTTCGCCAGTACCCGCTTGTAAGAGTTGGTACTGTAAGCCACTTTCAGTTTCAATGACGTCATTTTGTTGGCGGTTTTCTTGTAAAAAGCGTTCTCCTACCGCATGATTTTGTTCCGCTATCTTACTGTTATTCCAGCTTCGATAGATAAAAAACACGGCTAATAAGAGAACGAGAACAATCAATATTTTATTCATAATACAGATACTTTATTAAGGTTGTTTAAGTAAATAAGTCAGCGTTTCTGCCATATTGGCTAGGTCACTATGACCGCTAGTTAACAGCAGGTATTTACCGTTAACAATAAAAGTGGGGACCGCATTAATTTGCGATTGTGTCGACATTTGCTCTGCAGAAGCGAGCATTGTCATTAGCTGTTGTTGCTGCATCTCATTAAAATCATAGGGACTAATGATATGTCGGCTATGAAAGGCATGATCAATGGCGGCTTTACGCTCTGCTGGCGTGGTGCCTTCAGGCATTTGTACGGCAGCAAATAGGTCATCCATCATATCGTGATCAGGGATGTCATCCAACTGCATCACTGCACTGTAATAAATCATTGCGCCCAGTTGAGCGCCTTGATTAAAAGTAACATGCAGTTTGCCGAAACGTTGCCCAGTGAGCTGTTCGAGTTCAGGCAAAAATGTTTCCATGGTTCGGCAGTGAGTACAAGTGAGTGCAAACACTTCGGTGATCGGCGCAAGAGAAGGGGAGCTCAGAGGGTTAGATAATTTCTGGTAATGAACACCTTGCTTAGGGCCTGTTGGCTCACTACAACCAAGAATCAACACTACGCTAATGATAAGCCCACAAAAGCGAATAAAATTTTTTTTCATAATCAACCAAATTAAAATCATAAAGAGGGCTCAGTCTAACCAGTTCTGTTTGTGAGGCAAACAGCAGAAGAGCAAATTGTTAGCAATACATCATAAAGTTTTGCGCTGGCGGCCGATAACCAAGGTGATACTAAAAAATGGGAACCCAACGGATGAAAGTCTTCATACTATCACTGCTACTGTTTTTATCGGGGTGTGGCTCTCTGGCGACTGATAAAATGTTCAAAAGCAATTTATTAGACACCGCACCGAAAAATGATGCCGAGGTTCGTTATCCTGACTGGCGTTTGGCTCCTGCTTCACTTATGGTCGCAAAACCCGAGTCTATGCCTGCTACGCATCAACCGATGAAAACCCTCTCCGATAGTAGTTTAGAAAGCTTCCTGTCCGCCAATGGCTTAGATTATGAACTTATCCCTGGCGATCATACGATGGTCAAACTCAAACGTGCAGTGCAGTTTCAAACTGGATCGGCGGTGGTGCCAAGTGCATCAGTACAATGGCTCGCCCAACTCGGACGCTATTTAGCGAATACGCCACAGATTGATATTGTGATTGAAGGGCACACCGATAATACCGGCACCGAGCGATTTAACGACGGTCTTTCAATGCGCCGAGCGGATATGGTGAAAAATATTTTACTTGAACAACAAGTATCACTAGCCGCCATTTATACCCGTGGTTATGGCGAGCATACTCCTGCTTGTACCAATCAAACGCCTCAAGGCCGAGCTTGTAATCGTCGTGTTGAATTGCTGATGATTATGGATAGTCAGTAAGTGATGATGAATACGGTTAAATGTGACTGACTGAATAGTTTTTACGGTTCATTTAAGCGTAGATTGATAGTTTTCACGCTTGTGCAACTAAAATGAGACAATACTTTGAAACATTTCTCTATTTTGTGTATACAGTCGCCACAAAACCAATCATAGGTTACGAAATTATGTCAGGCCGTCAGTTTTCCTCAACAAAAGAAGTTCCCGTTAGCCAACACGATCAACTGGTTTCAACCACCGATTTAAAAGGTGTGATCACCTATTGTAATGAAACCTTTTGTCGTATTGCCGGATTTACCGAACAAGAGCTATTAGGACAAAATCATAACATTGTACGCCATGATGATATGCCTAAAGCGGCGTTTGCTGATATGTGGAAGCGCCTCAAACAAGGCCATGCTTGGCGTGGAATCGTCAAAAATAAAACCAAAGATAATGGCTATTACTGGGTGGATGCCTATGTGACGCCTATTTATGAAAACGGAAAAATAGCTGGTTATCAATCAGTACGAGTCAAGCCTGAACGCCGTTGGGTTGATATTGCTAACAAAGCCTACCAAGGGCTGCGTCAAGCTGAACGCTCTGGTCGTAAATTTTCACTGACAATCGCGGATTCCGTTCGTTATGCGATATTACTTGGTTCATTGAGTGCTCCGATTGCAGCTTATTTGTGGGGTGATCAGAGCACTCAGCTTTTGGCAAGTATTTTCCCTGCTCTTTCACTGGGCTTGTTTTTTCGTCAAGAACTGATTGATACGCCGCGTCAGCTCGCTCAACTACGCCAACAATACGACAGCGTTAGTCGATTGATTTACTCAGGTAATAGTCAGTTTTCAATTGCTGATTATCATTTAAAAATGGCGTCTGCACGGATTCGAACGGTATTAGGCCGGATGATGGATTCGGCGAAACCATTACAAGTTATGGCCAATACCTTACATAAAACCAGTACGGAAGTAGCACAAGCCTTAACCCAGCAAGAAAAAGATATTCGTCGGGTAATGCAAGCTACCGATGAGGTCGAAGCCGCTGCCAATGCTGTATCTGACAATACCCAAGTCTCCTATGCGTTAATTGATCAGGCTCGTGTGGAGTGTACTCAAAGCAGACAGAGCATTGATCTGACTCAGAAAAATTTATTACAGCTCAACGAGCAAGCAGAAAGAGCGACTCAAACCACTTATGCTTTGAGCGATCAAGCTCAGCGAGTGAGTCAATTGATGGGAGAAATCGGCGGAATTGCTGATCAAACCAATCTGTTAGCGTTGAATGCGGCGATTGAAGCGGCGCGAGCCGGTGAGCAAGGACGTGGTTTTGCTGTGGTTGCTGATGAAGTCCGTGCATTATCGGGACGTACGCAAAAAGCCACCGAGCAGATCCAAGCGAGTATCAATGCGATGTTGCAAGCGATTGATGGATGGCAAAAAGAAATTCATCAAAGTCAGCAGCAAACCCAAGCTTGTGGCGAGGTTGCTGAGCAAAGTGCTTCTCGTTTACAACAAGTTGAAAGTTTATTACTAGAAATGCACGATACGGTGGCGGATATGGCGAAAGCGGCGCAGTCGCAACGTGATATCACTCATCAAGTCAATCAACATATTCACTCGATTGCCTCTGCCGCCACTCAAAATCTTGTTGCAACCCATAAAGTTGAAGAATATAGCATTGAAATGAATCATAAAGTTGATGATTTTCATCAACTTGCGAAAAGGTTTGAAGAGAAATAAACGATGTATCAAAGTAGAAAACAAGGTATGACGTTACTGTCTAAGCGCATGATAGTCGGCAGCAGTTTACTTATTTCGTTGTTGTCAGCAACGAGTGCCTTCGCCAGTGACAAGAACCCATGTCATATTATTTATGATGCGGGCAGTAGCGGTACGCGAATGTATGTCTATGAGCAGCGTTCAGACCAATGGAAAGTTCATAAAGGTCCTAAGATAGAGGCTTTAGCCGATCCTATTCGCCAGAATAGAGGGAAAACCGCGCAGGATATTCCACTAGTGGTCACTCAGTTGGCTGATACATTACAACAGATAAAGACAGAGGGGCCGCGCAATAATAAGGGCAAGCCAGCATGGCGAGTCTTTAACTGGCAAACGGCCTGTGAACTGCAGTCGGTGATGGTGTATGCCACGGCAGGCATGCGTATTGCTGAGCAAAATAATCCACAACAAAGTCAACAAATGTGGCAAGCGCTGAATCAAGCTTTACGCCAGCAATTGCCTGATTCGGTTGACGTGGTGACGAAAACCCTTTCCGGCTATGAAGAGGGATTATACGCTTGGTTAGCGGTACACGATGAAGTGCAAAATACGCAATTTGGTATTGTAGAAATGGGCGGAGCTTCCAGCCAGATTACTTTCCCATGCCCCGATTGCGAACCTAATGATGCATTACGTCGTGTCAAAGTAGGGAATCAAGAGTTACCCATGTACAGCTACTCATTTTTAGGCTTGGGGCAAGATGAGGCGGCGAAAGTATTGGGCGTTGCTGAAAGTTGCCAACATGGTATAGGCAGTCGTCAAAAAAATTGGCAGTTATCAGCGTGTCAAGAGACGCTGAAATTGACTCAGTCAGGCGGTATTTTAGATCCTTATAACTATCAGTATCAGCAACAAGCCCAGTATCGAAAAATCCCCACCGAACAAGGTAGGCAAGTTGAGTGGTATTTGACGGGAGCGTTTAAGCATCGTCAAACGAATGATGAGCAGCAGTGTTGTATCAATAGCGGTGCTTGCCATAAACCGGAAACCTCGTGTTTTCGTGTCGCTTATCTACCCAAATACCTGCAAGCATTAGGCGTACCCAATGATGCACCAGTAAAAAAAGACGCCGATTGGCCACTCGGAGCGGCGATCTGTCGCAGTAATGATTGTTTAGCCAATGCGGAGCCTCCGGTATGTCGTTGGAATAAAAACGGTTGTTTATAATCCTCGGTTGAGTCTAACCACACAGTTTGAAATAAAAATCCCGCCAAGGCGGGATTTTTTATAAAGTCAGTTCGGTTAACGATTAAGCCAATAGTTCGTTAGCCGTTTTCACCACATTTTCAGTTGTAAAGCCAAACATCTTGAATAACTGATCCGCTGGTGCCGATTCACCAAAGGTCGTCATACCGATGATCTTGCCACCAAAACCAACGTACTTGTACCAGAAATCAGCAATGCCTGCTTCAATCGCGATACGCTTGGTCACGTCTGCAGGTAATACTGCTTCACGGTAAGCGGCATCTTGCTTATCAAAGGCATCGGTCGATGGCATTGAAACCACGCGAACGTGCTTACCTTGCGCTTCAAGTTCAGCCGCCGCATTCACCGCGAGCTCCACTTCAGAACCGGTTGCAATCAAGATAAGCTCTGGTTTGCCAGCGCAATCTTTCAGGATATAACCACCTTTAGCAATATCAGTCACTTGCGCTGCCGTACGAGGCTGCTGAGCGAGGTTTTGACGTGAGAAGATCAGTGCTGATGGAGCATCTTTACGTTCAATGGCCAGTTTCCATGCGACTGCAGATTCCACTTGGTCACAGGGACGCCATGTGCTCATGTTTGGTGTTAAGCGTAGAGAAGCAACTTGCTCAACCGGTTGGTGAGTCGGACCATCTTCACCGAGACCAATCGAATCATGAGTATAAACCTGAATGTTCTGGATCTTCATCAGCGCCGCCATACGCAGTGCGTTACGGGCGTATTCCATAAACATTAAGAAGGTCGCGCCGTAAGGGACAAAGCCACCGTGCAATGCGATACCGTTCATGATCGCTGTCATACCAAATTCACGCACACCGTAATGAATGTAGTTGCCAGAGAAATCTTCAGCGGTGAGCGATTTTGAGCCAGACCACATGGTCAGGTTTGATGGCGCTAAGTCTGCAGAGCCGCCCATAAATTCTGGTAATAATTTACCGAACGCTTCAAGGGCATTTTGCGATGCTTTACGTGACGCAATGTTGGCAGGGTTAGCTTGTAACTCAGCAATGATAGCATTGGCTTGCTCTTCCCACTGCGCTGGAAGGTCGCCATTAACGCGGCGTTTAAACTCAGCCGCTTCTGCTGGGTACTCAGCAGCGTAAGCCGCAAACTTCTCATCCCAAGCTGCTTCTTTGGCTTGGCCTGCATCTTTAGCATCCCACTCAGCGTAAATATCAGCAGGGATTTCAAATGGAGCGTGTTGCCAACCAAGGAATTCACGCGTCGCTTTGATTTCATCATGGCCTAGTGGCGCACCATGGCAATCATGAGAGCCAGATTTGTTTGGTGAACCAAAACCGATGATGGTTTTAGTACAGATGAGTGTTGGACGCGGATCGGCTTTGGCGGCTTCAATCGCTGCGTTGATCGCTTGTGCATCATGGCCGTCAACCGCTGGGATCACATGCCAGCCGTAAGCTTCAAAACGTTTTGGCGTGTCATCGGAGAACCAACCTTCAACATGACCGTCAATCGAGATGCCGTTGTCATCCCAAAACGCAATCAGTTTGCCAAGGCCAAGTGTACCAGCTAATGAACAGGCTTCATGGGAGATACCTTCCATCAAACAGCCGTCGCCCATAAATACGTAAGTAAAGTGGTCAACGATGTCATGCCCTGGCTTGTTAAACTGAGCCGCGAGCGCTTTTTCAGCCATCGCCATGCCCACTGCATTGGTGATACCTTGGCCTAGCGGACCAGTGGTGGTTTCAATACCTGGCGCGTAACCGTATTCTGGATGGCCTGGAGTTTTAGAATGCAATTGACGGAAGTTTTTCAAATCGTCAATCGACAGCTCATAACCAGTTAGATGCAACAGTGAGTAAATCAGCATTGAACCATGGCCGTTCGACAGCACAAAGCGGTCACGGTCAGCCCATTGTGGGTTTTGTGGGTTGTGATTGAGGTGTGAACGCCAAAGTACTTCAGCGATATCCGCCATACCCATTGGTGCACCTGGGTGACCAGAATTGGCTTGTTGTACACCATCCATGCTCAATGCACGAATTGCGTTAGCGAGTTGTTTACGTTCCATAATAATTACCGACAAATAATAGATTTAGAAAGGAAAGGGGAACGTCAATCGTTCCCCAAATTTTAATTCTTGAGCGAATTACAGTTTTGCTGCAATCATGACTTCCAGTTTACCTTGGTCAACGGCGAAGTTACGGATACCTTCAGCCAGTTTTTCAACTGCCATTGGATCTTGATTATGTTCCCATAGGAATTCAGCGTGAGTCATTGGTGCTGGGCGAGCTTTGCTGCCTTTTGAATCGACTAATTTTGCAACCACTTCACCTTCTGCTGCTTCAAGCTCAGCCAGTAGTGATGGAGCAATCGTTAAACGGTCACAACCAGCGAGCTCTAAAATTTCACCGATATTACGGAAGCTTGCGCCCATCACTACTGTGTTGTAGCCGTGCTCTTTGTAATAGTTGTAGATTGTGGATACTGAGACTACGCCTGGATCTTCTTGCGGTGCAAAATCACGACCTTCTTTTGCTTTGTACCAGTCCATGATACGGCCAACAAATGGTGAGATGAGGAATACACCAGCTTCAGCACAAGCACGAGCTTGTGCGAAAGAGAACAATAGGGTTAGGTTACAGTTGATGCCTTCTTTCTCAAGAATCTCCGCCGCGCGGATACCTTCCCACGTTGAAGCCAGTTTAATTAGGATGCGATCATTTTTGATCCCAGCATCGTTATACATTTTGATCAGTTGGCGAGCTTTGGCGACACTGCCTTCGGTGTCGTAAGAGAGACGAGCATCGACTTCAGTTGAGATGCGTCCTGGGATAGTTTTCAGGATCTCTTTACCAATATTTACCGCTAACATATCGCAGGTATCTTGAATTTGTTGTGCTTTGTCTGAACTTTGCGATTTTGCGTATTCGATAGCAGCATCAATCAGTGGCGCGTATTCTGCGATTTGGGCAGCTTTTAGGATCAGCGAAGGGTTGGTGGTAGCGTCTTCAGGTTGGTATTTTTTAATGGCATCGATTTCACCAGTATCCGCAACCACAGTAGTCAGTTTACGAAGTTGCTCTAATTTGTTGCTCATATCGTTCATCCTATTTCTTTTGGCCAAGCCAATGTATGGCAGAAAAGCTAACGCAATTATGATCAGCGACCGAACTTATGTTATGAACATTTGCTCGTTCGTTGAGTAAATGATGTGACCATCTTTATCTTATCCACTTAGAAAGTCAATCATAGTTAGTGGCTTATGGTGATGTGAATCAACAATTTTATGTTATTTATTTCGCAGGTAGAAAAAGAAACGTTTGCCTAATCGAAGCTAGTTACGACAAGGGTTGATTGAGAGAAACCTGTTACGCTGAGAAAATGTCATTGTCATGAACAAATGTTGCAAATGGAGGCGGACTTCACTTATCCTAGCACGATGAGCATATGCTCAATATTCGTTTTTTTGCGCGCCCGATCCTTACTGTTTGAAGCGTTAATTGTCAGCGTGCACATGTTTTTTGTCATCCACCTATTCGCTGCGGCTCTCAACTTCAATGGGTTGGCAGAATAAAGAGATCATCATGACGACTTTGCATCAAGATATATCTGTTGAAAGTACCGATTTACTAACGGAAGTTTCTGTCGCTTATTATCAAGATGGAGCGACCCAAGAAGAGATATCTAAAAAATTTGCTATCTCACGAGCGAAAGTTGGACGTATGCTCAAGCAGGCGCGTGATGAAGGTATTGTCGAAATCACCGTTAAATACCACCCTGTTTTTAGCGCGAAAATTGAGCTGCGGTTGATTGAACGTTTTGGTATAAAACGTGCCCTAGTCGCCTTGGATCAACCGAATGAAGAACAACAAAGGCAACAAGTTGCGGGCTTAGTTTCAAATTATCTATCCGGCACGTTAAAAAATGGCATGGTCGTGACTATCGGACAAGGACGAAATGTCTCGGCAGTTGCCCATCATATCGGCGTCATTACGCCACGAGATTGTAAGTTTGTATGCAGTATTGGTGGTATTCATCCTCGTGGGGGGATGTTTAATGCCGATCATATTTGTCGCCAAATGGCGAAAAAATACGGTGGTACGTCTGAAACGCTATACGCTCCGGCTTATGCGGAAAATCGCGCGCAAAAATTGGCTTTTATGCAAAATGCGACGGTTAAGCAAACCTTAGATTTAGCTCGTAAAGCCGATATTGCCTTAGTAGGGATTGGCGATATGAGTGAAAACAGTTATATGGTTGATCTCGGTTGGTTTACCCCCGATGAAGTCGTTCAGTCTCGTTTACAGCAAGGTGTGGTTGGCGATTTTGCTGGTTACGATTTCTTTAATATTCATGGGCAAATCGCCAATACCGTGATGAGTGATCGAGTGATTGGATTAGGGATTGAAGAGTTTCGACCCATCTCTGAAGTGATCGCTATTGCGGCTGAAAATAGCAAGCCGCTGGCGTTGCTGGGAGCATTACGCACTGGAGCGATAGATGTTATTGCCACGAGTGTCAGTAATGCTCTGACAGTATTAAACCTCGATGAGCAGATGCGCAACGTGCAGTAGATGATTAACGCAGTACCATCCGTCAATGATAATGACGCGATCAGGATGGCTCGATAGGTAGCTCATTACGTTGTCCCCACTCTGTCCATGAACCGTCGTAAATGGCGAGGTTTTGATAACCACAAAGATAAGCGGCGAGAAGAACAATACACGCCGTCACGCCAGATCCGCAGCTAAACAGATACTCATCAGCAGCCGATAGACTATCGGCGAGAATAGGGGTTAATTCGTCGATTGGTTTTAGCTCGCCACCATTCATCAAGTGAGTAAAGGGCAGATTGCATGAATGCGGGATATGACCACTTCGTATGCCTGGGCGAGGTTCAGAAATCAGAGCTAGAAAACGCTCTGCTGAGCGTGCATCGATGGTAAGGCTGGCCGGATCGTTGAGTTTGCTCAATACGTAGTTAGCATCAACAAAGTAACGCGGCTCAAGTTCACCAGTAAAATCACCGTTCTCTACGGTCGTTAAGTACGCTTGAGTCAAAGGATAGCCTGCCTTTTTCCATGCTGGTAATCCACCATTGAGAATATAGACTTGCTGATGACCGAAAGCATGGAACATCCACCAAGCGCGGGGAGAAGCAAACGTCCCACTATTATCGTAGACGACAATCACTGAATCTTGGTTGATGCCCAATTGTTGCGCGAGATGATTAAAACGCGTTTGGGCAGGCATCATGTGTGGCAAAGCACTATCAATATCACAAAATTCATGGTCGTAATCAAATCGACGTGAGCCGGGGATTTTGTTTTGCCAATCTTTTTCACCTTCGCTCGGAATCTGAAATTCAATGCTGCAATCCAAAATGACTAACTGAGGTAAGCTTAAATGTTCATAGAGCCAAGTTGGAGTAATCAGTGGGGACATGCGGCTTATTCCTTATAATAAGGGGGAGTAGTGAGCATGCGGCTAAATAACAATACCGCGTTTTTCACGTCGTTATCCTTCAGGTGTGGCAAATTGGGCAACTGGCCTGTTTAGGTAAAGTCATCTCACGCCAGGTCATTGATAAGGCATCCAAGATTAAAAGCTTACCCAGTTTGGTGTGTCCATAATCGGCGATGATTTTTATCGCTTCCATGGCTTGGACTGCGCCAATAATACCGACGACAGGTGCCATTACTCCCGCTTCAACGCAAGTGAGTACGTGGTGGCCAAAAAGAGCACTTAAGCATTGGTAGCAAGGTTCATCAGGATGCTGGTATCGAAATACACAGACTTGGCCTTCCATACGAATCGCCGCGCCAGATATTAACGGCGTTTTCGTTGCAAAGCAGAGTCGATTCAATTGATTACGCGCCTCGACATTATCCGAAGCATCGACTACTACAGTATGTTGTTCGATTAAGCGTTTTAGCGGCTCGTCAGCCAAACGTTGATCCACCGTATTGACGATTAGATAGGGATTGAGTTGGCGCAATGATTCTGCTGCAGAGTCGACCTTTTTACGACCGACATCGGCATCACTATGTAACACTTGGCGCTGTAAATTCGATAGTTCGACGCAGTCATCATCGATCAAGGTTATCGTACCGACACCTGCCGTAGCCAGATATTGACTGGAGGCACAGCCCAAGCCTCCTGCACCTAAAATTAATACAGAGCTTTGTTTAAGCGCCTCTTGCCCTTCAAAATCAAACTGGTTAAGGATGATTTGCCGGTTATAACGCAGCATCTCTTGGTCAGATAAAATATCCATAGTGTTCCTTAAGATAAACAGGCATTAAACAACTGAATATTCACGATCTCACCAGCCTCTACTCGCCCACGATCCTGCTCTAATACCACAAAACAATTAGCAAGGCTCATTGAACGAAAAGCGCCAGAACTTTGATTGCCGGTGCTCTCTACGACAAACTGTCCATTTTCAAGGTGATAAATGCCACGCTGATAGTCGGTGCGGCCTGGCGATTTTTTGAAGGGACTTTTGGTTCGTGCAGGAATAGACTGAGGCGCTTGCCATTCGCTGTGTCCGGCCAGTTTGGCCAGCATAGGCTGTACCAGAACATACAAAGTCAGCATCGCCGAAACCGGGTTGCCCGGTAAACCACAAAACCAAGCGTTTTCTAATCGACCAAAAGCAAAAGGTTTACCTGGTTTTATCGCGAGCTTCCAAAAACCGATTTCGCCAAGTTCGGCAAGGATATCTTTGGTGTAATCAGCCTCGCCGACACTAACTCCACCAGACGTGACGACGACATCCGCAAGCTGTTGCGCTTGATTAAAGGTTGCTTTTAATGTCGCTGGGCAATCAGGGATGATCCCCAGATCGATAGCCTCGCAGCCAAAATTTTCAATCAACGGTTTAATACCATAGCGATTGCTATCGTAAATCTGTCCTTCAGAGAGCGTCTCACCGAGTGGTTTTAGTTCATCTCCGGTAGAGAAAAAGGCGACTTTAGGTTTACGTAATACGTTCACATGACTGATACCCAAAGTCGCGATCATTGGGATATCACGAACGGTTAAGCGTGCACCTTTGCGCAAGACCAGATCATTGTGTCCGATATCATCGCCCATCGGACGAATGTTGGCATTGGGTTGAACATGGTTCACAGAAAATTGAATACCGTGCTCGGTGACTTGCGCTTGCTCTTGCATGATCACCGCATCGCAACCGATTGGAATTTGTGCGCCAGTCATAATCCGAATACAGGTCAGTGGTGGCCACTCTCCAGTAAATGGTTGACCTGCAAACGATTTTCCTGCTACGGGCAAGGGTTGATTATGGACGATATCAGCGCGTCTGACGGCATAGCCATCCATTGCTGAGTTATCAAAAGGAGGCACAGGAATCGGAGAGAGAATATCTTCGGCTAAGACAAACCCCAGAGCTTCAGCAAGCGGAAGTTGCTGTGTTTGATTCACTGGGGTAATACGAGAAAGCATGGAATGCAGCGCATCTTCAATCGGCATTAAGCCCGGCGCATCACAACAGCCCATATTGTTGATCCTATGGTGGTTATTTTTGTCGGTACTTTAACACAGAAAGGGCATGACAATAATGTCCGCCCATAAAATAGGGATGTAATTATTCAAAAATCCGAGTATTCTTGTCTGCCATTCGAGAGGGGTAATGAAGAGGTAGGGGAAATGTCAATTTTGAGCGAATCCGCCCAGTTAGTGAAAGCAGCACTAGAGAGCCGCGGTCAGGAAACGCCAATGCAACCCAATGCAATTAGCCGTGAAGAGAAAAAAGCGCAAATTGAATTTCATATGCGTGAAGTTTTAACTCTTCTGGGTTTAGATTTAGCAGATGACAGTCTACAAGAGACACCGCATCGGATTGCCAAAATGTATGTCGATGAAATTTTCTCTGGGCTTGATTATAAAAACTTCCCAAAAATTACCGTCATTGAAAATAAAATGAAAGTCAGTGAAATGGTACGCGTCAAGGATATTACCGTGACCAGTACCTGTGAGCATCATTTAGTGACCATCGATGGTAAAGCTGCGGTCGCTTATATTCCACGTGGTAAAATTATTGGCCTATCAAAAATTAATCGCATTGTACGTTTTTTTGCTCAGCGCCCTCAGGTGCAAGAGCGTTTAACGCAACAGATTTTAGTTGCGTTGCAGACGTTACTTGAGTCGGATGATGTTGCGGTGACCATTGATGCTACCCACTATTGTGTAAAGTCTCGAGGCGTCATGGACGCGACAAGCGTAACCACCACGACCGCTTTAGGGGGGATATTTAAATCTAACCCTGCCACCCGCGCCGAATTTTTGCATGGATTACGTTAATACCTCGTTGTGGTGTTAATAGATAAAAAGCCTCTCATCAGAGATAATGAGGGGCTTTATATTTGCCGCTGGCGCGAGTGATGAGATTGCACGACGTTATCGAGTTAAGCTCAATCTCTCGGGTTGTAGAGCAACAACCTTATTCGTCCAATATCAGCCCAATTCATGCTACAAGGGCAAATAATCGCCATATCCTTCCGCTGCCATTTTCTCTTCTGGAATAAAACGCA
Source organism: Vibrio sp. 2017_1457_13 (assembly GCF_030851525.1). Lineage (NCBI taxonomy): Bacteria > Pseudomonadati > Pseudomonadota > Gammaproteobacteria > Vibrionales > Vibrionaceae > Vibrio > Vibrio sp. 2017_1457_13. The sequence goes on along the minus strand of NZ_VHTA01000002.1, from coordinate 230,232 downwards.
TTGCCGCAGAGTTCATACAGTAACGCAGGCCAGTAGGTGCCGGACCGTCCTTAAAGACATGACCAAGGTGTGAGTCGCCGAACCGACTGCGTACTTCAGTTCTGGTATAGAAAAGACGAAAATCGCTTTTGGTAATAATGTACGCTGAATTAATCGGCTTGGTGAAGCTTGGCCAGCCTGTTTCTGAGCGAAATTTATCTTGCGACGAAAAGAGTGGTTCCCCAGTGACGATGTCTACATAAATACCGCGTTGATCATTATCCCAGTATTCATTATTGAAAGCCCTTTCCGTGCCTTCTTGCTGAGTGACATAATATTGTACATCAGTTAGCTTGGCACGAATCTCTTCAGGCGATGGCTTGTGGTAGGTTTTGATGTTTTGTTCTGCAAGCGATTTGTCAATCAATTGACGTAATGTGATGGGGTTCTTATTACGCTCACGACCAAAAATTTGGTCTAAATATTGATCTCGTCCTGAAGCATGACGATAGTATTTATAACGAATCGGATTCTTTTTATAAAAATCTTGATGGTACTCTTCCGCAGACCAAAATTCGGTGTACTCAATCAATTCAGTATTCAGGGGCTTTTGATAAATACCTAAAGCATCCACTTGTTTTATTAACTGTTGAGCGATCTGCTTTTGGGTTGAATCATGGTAGAAAATCGCTGGTCGATATTGTAGCCCGCGATCTACAAACGAACCTTTTGCGTCTGTTGGGTCGATGTGGCGTAAGAAATAATCCAACACTTGTTCATAACTGACCAGATGCTCATCAAAAGTGACTTGAATGACCTCAATATGTCCCGATTTTCCAGATGATACTTGCTGATAGGTTGGGTTTGCTAATGTACCACCTGCGTAACCAGAGACAACATTGACGACGCCCTCGAGTTTTTCTAAATCGGCCTCTGTACACCAGAAGCATCCTCCCGCTAAAGTCGCGATTGCATAAGACGACTCTGCTGCGGATAAAGACGGATTATTCGCTCGAATAGTGATAGAGAATAGAACTAATAGCGTTAGCACGCTGGAGGAAAACCATATTGTAAAACGCTTCATCTTGCCCTTTACCTATTTTATTTAGATGACCAGTGATGGTGATTATTGCCTATTTAAAACGGCCGTCGTGCTAAAAAGCGGAGTGTATTACCATTGTTTAAGCACGCTAAGCAGTAGTGTCTTATCGACAATATCAAGACTCTGTTATCTATACGTAAAATAGAGCAAGAAAGAGCAACAAAGTGAAGAAATTGCTCTTGCTGATCATGTTATTGGTTAACTCAAACCAATAATGTTGCCATCATCATCGAGATCAATCGCCATAAAACTGGGTTTTGCTGGAAGTCCGGGCATGGTAAGCACGTTGCCACATAGGGCATAAATGAATTCCGCACCAGCACATGGTTTTAACTCTCTAATGATGAGAGTAAAGGCTTTGGGCGCACCCTTAATGGCTGGATCTCCGGTGAGAGACATCGGATTTTTAGCCAAACAAACGGAGAAATGCTGATAAGATAGCGTTTCTAATTCGGCCAGTTGTTGCTTAGCCAGTGCACTGAGCTCGATGGTCGTTGCGCCATAACTTTTCGCAACCGCAGTGAGTTTATCGAGCAGTGAATCTTGCGCTTGATAAAGAGGTTTAAAATGTGTGGCTTTTTGGCATTGAGCGATGACTTGCTGGGCAAGGTCTAGTGCGCCATGCCCTCCTTGAGAATAGGCATCTGAAACAGTGACTTTGACATCATTAGGTAGACGTTTAATCAGACTAACTAGTTGCTGAAGCTCCTCTTCGCTATCTTGTGGAAAACGATTGATGGCCACCACGGCTGGAATACCATAGCGATTCACATTATCGATATGCCATTGTAAGTTGGTGAAGCCGGCGGTCAGTGCCGCGTTGTCGGGTTGAAAAAGTAACTGACTGTCTATCGGCTTGAATTCAAATAGCCCTGAATTGGCTTTAATTCCACGTAAAGTTGCGACGATAACGGCACAATCTGGGGCTCTATTAGCTACATTGGCTTTAATATTACACGCTTTTTCAAAGCCCATATCAGAGCCAAAACCAGCCTCTGTCACGGTGTAATCCGCTAGCTTACTGGCAATCTCATCAGCAATAATCGATGAATTACCATGGGCAATGTTGGCAAAGGGACCCGCGTGAATGAGGGTTGGAACGCCTTCCAAGGTTTGCATTAACGTTGGCATTATCGTGTCTTTCATACAAACCGCCATAGCCCCCGCGACCTTGAGATCTTCGGCGGTGATCGCTTGTCCATCGAGATCATAAGCGAGAATAATCTGACCAAGTCGGCGACGTAAATCGGCTAAGTTTTTCGCCAGCGCTAAAATCGCCATCAATTCAGAAGCGGCGGAAATATCAAAGCCGTCTTCTCGTTCAATGCCGTTCGTTGTTTGGCCTTCAGGATTACGACCGACAGTGATGTAACGCAGGGCGCGATCGTTATGATCGACCACTCGTTTCCAAACAATACGTTTAGGATCGATTCGCAGTGCAGGTAACCCTGTCTGTGTGGAGAAATTTTGGTAACCAAGACGAGTTTCGTGGTATAGACGGGCATCAATCGCTGCTGCGGCTAAGTTATGCGCCGAAGTGACGGCATGAATATCACCGGTAAGATGTAAGTTGAGCTCTTCCATCGGTGCAACTTGTGAATAGCCACCACCTGCCGCTCCGCCTTTGACACCAAAAATCGGTCCCATGGAGGGTTGACGGATACACGCGATAACGGATTTATTTAAGTGCGCAAGACCTTGTGCTAAGCCTATCGTGTTCACCGTTTTACCTTCGCCAAGTGGCGTAGGAGTAATGGCCGTAACTAAGATTAATTTTCCTGAAGAGACATTTTTAAGGCGTTGTAAGCAATGTAATGAAACTTTGGCTTTATAAGAGCCTTGGCTATGAAATTCATCAGTCAATAAGCCAGCTTTTTTAGCGATGAGCTCAATGTTTTGTAGGGGAGTTGTACGGCAAATCTCACTATCTGACAGCATAAAACCCTCGTAGTAAGGCTAAATAGGGTGAAGAAGACCATTTTGCTGCGATAGTAACGTGTAAAAAATGCTTGTAAAGGAGAATGATAGTAAAAAGAGACATCTCAGCCTTCCGTTACATGCTGACGAACTAATGATGTCAGCAGGCTAATCGGAGGTATGATGGTTAAGCAGAGCCATGGATAACAGGCAATAGATTAAGACAAAGGAGAGTTATTTGTTGCTATAAAAAGCTTCTTTCTTGCGAGACAATTTGTACCATTGACGTTGTCTGGTTGATCTTCTAGACATAGATTTCCTAATAAAGTGAGACTGCAATAAGCGGAGAATAAACGAGAGTGCAGGGGGGGAAGTAAAACGCAGTGCAGAGCACTGCGTTTTGAAATTTAGCTTACAGAGGCGTTACTTCAGTCGCTTGTGGACCTTTTTTGCCTTCTTCAACATTAAAGCTTACTTTTTGACCTTCAGCTAATGTTTTGAAGCCATCAGAGACAATGGAGTTGAAGTGAACAAACACGTCTTTACCGCCGTTGTCTTGAGAAATGAAACCGAAACCTTTAGTTTCGTTGAACCATTTTACTGTACCAGTCGTTTTACCAGACATAGTTACCTCTAAATATCTTAAATTTAATAGAATGAATTTTGGCTGATAACGCAAGCTATTGAATGGTCTATCTAGGTGAAGTTGACACAGGTTTAACGAAAGGTTTCGCGACTTGTATAAAACAAAACTTACACTGAATTTACATTAACAACTCTTCTGTAAGAGCCAACTTTAACTATACACACAGAATCCTAAATAGCGAGAACTATTTTTCATGTTTGATTGTTTTTAGGGAGCTTATGTATGAATAACAAAGAGTTAGGGTGTATGCTTAACGCCTAATATCTTGTGTATACGCTGTGTAAAAAACGCTTAATCGGCTTTTTTAACACGAATCTTGCTTTTATGGACATCACTTAAATTGAGATTCGCGATGGCTTGTTTGGCTTCTTCGAGATTTGGCATTTCGACAAATGCAAAGCCTTTTGAGTGACCTGTGATTTGGTCCAGTACTAGATTACACGCTTTTACTTCACCAAAAGCGGAGAATAAAACGCGGATGTCTTGTTCGGTGGTAGTACGGGATAAATTTCTAACTAACAGTTTCATGAATAATAATCTTGTAGGAATTGACGCTGTATTGTCTCAGTTTCTCAAGGTGAAACCAAGGAAATCTTTGTGTTAACAGTGTTTGCCTTGATAAGAGAGGATAAAAGGCGAGCCATTAAGCTCGCCATTGATTTTTCAAATTAGCACAGAACTAGGGACGAGTGATCGTCGCGGTTTATTACTCTTCGTAATTATCAATGCTTGGACAGGTACAGACCAGATTACGATCGCCATAGACGTTGTCGACGCGATTGACGGTTGGCCAGTACTTGGTGTTTTTGCTGTGCTCTGATGGGAAACAAGCGATTTCGCGAGAATAAGGATGTGACCATTGCTCAACGGTTAAATCGACTTGCGTGTGCGGCGCATTGACTAGTGGGTTATCTTCTAATGGCCACTCGCCAGTTTGCACTTTATCTATCTCTTGGCGAATAGCGATCATAGCCTCACAGAAACGATCGAGCTCAGCTAAGCTTTCGGATTCGGTTGGCTCAACCATCAGTGTACCCGCAACAGGGAATGACATGGTTGGCGCATGGAAGCCATAATCCATTAAGCGCTTGGCGATGTCTTCTTCACTGATCCCGCTTTGCTCTTTTAATGGGCGAATATCAATAATACATTCGTGCGCGACACGACCATTATGACCACGATATAAAATGGAGTAGTGTGGACGCAGGCGCTCCATAATGTAGTTGGCATTAAGAATCGCCAATTTGGTTGCTTGTTCTAATCCGCTTGAGCCCATCATGGTGATATAAGCCCAAGAAATAGGCAAAATGGACGCACTGCCTAAATCCGCGGCAGAAACAGCGTATTCCGTGCCTTCCACACCACCTTCAATATGTCCGGGTAAGAAAGGCGCTAAATGAGATTTAACCCCAATCGGTCCCATGCCTGGACCACCACCACCATGTGGAATACAGAAGGTTTTATGCAGGTTAAGGTGCGACACATCCGAACCAATAAAACCGGGAGAGGTGAGACCAACTTGTGCGTTCATATTGGCACCGTCGAGATACACTTGGCCGCCAGCTTGGTGCACCATTTCACACACTTGGCGTACTTGTTCTTCATAGACGCCATGAGTGGAAGGATAGGTGATCATGATCGCGGAAAGATTTGCACGATGTTTGTCGATTTTTGCAGCCAGATCAGTCAGATCAACGTTACCATTATTATCGCATTTCACGACCACCACTTTCATCGATAACATGGAAGCGGTCGCTGGGTTAGTACCGTGAGCCGAACTTGGGATTAAACACACATCGCGGTGTCCTTCACCACGGCTTTGGTGATAACGCTGAATAGCAATCAGACCCGCATATTCACCAGAAGCGCCAGAGTTTGGTTGCAGTGAAAAAGCGTCGTAACCGGTAATTTGGCATAATTTCTGTTTAAGGTCGTTAGCCAGTGCGGCGTAACCTTGCGCTTGCTGTTTTGGTGCAAACGGATGTAACGCGCCAAATTCTGGCCAAGTGACCGGGATCATTTCAGCGGTGGCATTGAGCTTCATGGTGCAGCTGCCAAGTGGGATCATACCGTGAGCTAAAGAGAAATCTTTATTTTCCAGTTTCTTCATATAGCGCAGCATTTGCGTTTCGCTATGATGGGTGTTGAACACAGGATGAGTAAGGAAGCTGGATTGGCGGCGGCAAGATTCAGGAATCGCAGCTAATTCATTGTCAGCAATGGTGGTCGATAAATCGTCAATCGCTTCGTTAACAGCAAAAACGTCAAATAGGGCTTTGATATCTTCAACCGTCGTCGTTTCATCCAAGCTAATACCAATTTGCTGCGCCGATTTACGTAGATTCATTCCGGCTAGCTGAGCTTGCTGATAAAGCTTTTCTGTTGCCGAACCAGTGTTGATGGTTAACGTATCAAAAAAGCTATGATGATCTAACTCATAGCCCGCTTTGGTTAGCCCAGCGGCAAGAATCGCGGTGAAATGATGGGTTCTACGCGCGATGGTTTTTAAACCTTCAGGGCCATGGTACACCGCGTAAAAGGCTGCCATATTCGCCAGTAGCGCTTGTGCAGTACAAATGTTGGAGGTGGCTTTTTCTCGGCGAATATGCTGTTCACGAGTTTGCATTGCCATGCGCAGCGCTTGATTGCCTTTGGCATCGATAGACACCCCAATCACACGACCAGGCATCGTGCGCTTATGGGCGTCACGAGTGGCCATAAACGCGGCATGAGGACCACCGTAGCCCATTGGCACACCAAAACGTTGTGCTGAGCCAATCACAACATCCGCACCCATCTCTCCGGCCGGTTTAAGCAGCACACTGGCCAGCAAATCGGTGGCAACGGTGACCAAAGTTTTATTATGATGCGCTTGTTCGATGATGGCAGTTAAATCGCGCACTTCCCCGCGAGTATTTGGGTATTGCAGTAATGCGCCAAACACATCTTGCTCCGCCAAACTCTCGATAGGCGCGACATTCACTTCAAAGCCAAGGAATCCAGCTCGGGTTTTGATGACTTCAATCGTCTGAGGATGGACATCGTCCGCGACAAAAAAGACGTTACTTTTGCTTTTACCAGCGCGATGGCATAACGCCATGGCTTCTGCGGCCGCTGTCGCTTCATCTAATAATGACGCGTTGGCGATCTCCATACCCGTTAAGTCGATGATCATTTGTTGATAGTTAAGCAGCGACTCTAAGCGACCTTGAGAGATTTCAGGCTGGTAAGGAGTATAAGCCGTGTACCAACCAGGATTTTCGAGTACATTGCGTAAAATAACGTGAGGTGTAAACGTGTTGTAGTAACCTTGACCAATAAAAGTACGCTTAATCTGGTTTTGTTGAGCAAAGGCTTTCAGCGTCGCGAGCATGTTGGTTTCACTTTGCGGCTCACCAATATCAAGGGCGGCTTCTAAGCGAATATTAGCGGGGACGGTTTCGTTAATTAGCGCATCAAGACTGGAAGCCTGAATAGTGGCTAACATGGTCTGTTGATCATTGACGCTTGGTCCGTTATGGCGTGCAATAAATTCGTTTTGTGTGCTTAGGCGGTGCAGTAACTCGGTCATTTTCCCTTACCTATATATAGAGCTGTAGTATGGCTTACCATCATGTTCGATAACGCTAATTATACCGATAAGCGTTGACGGATAACTGGTATCACTGGGTTGTCGTGAATAAGAATCATGATGAAAAGCTGCCTTGGTCTTCACCATATCAGGTGGCTTTAGCCCATTAGGTGGCAGCTTGTTGATCAATTAATCTTCTTCAATCAACGTCAGATATTCATCGGCATCTTTAAGATCATCGAGTTCAGAAGCATCGGACATTTTAATTTTAACAATCCAGCCAGATTCATAAGGCTCTTCATTGATCAGCTCTGGGCGATCGGATAGTTCTTCGTTAATTTCGATAACCATGCCCGATACGGGAGCATAAATGTCAGATGCCGCTTTGACTGATTCAACCAAGGAAAAATTATCTCCTGCGTCAAATTCACTCTCTAGCTCGGGTAACTCGACAAACACCACATCACCCAACATCGCTTGGGCATGTTCTGAAATTCCAATCGTGACGGTACCGTCGCCGTTATCACGCACCCATTCATGGCTATCAGTAAACTTCAGTGTTTTATCCATTGTTTTTTCTCCAAATTGGTAGCGAACGCTCGCCGAGCGAGTGTGCAATAGTTCAAAAAGAACTTTTGTGTGCTTGCTCACTGAATTGAGCCAATCTGTTCTTTTTGAGGGTATTAAACGTCATTGAACCAAACGATTGCTTGGCTAACATGTTGGTAACATACCCCTTGCCAAATCAACAATCAATTAAAAATTTCCTATAGGAAACAAGAGTGCTGTTTTTGCTACTTAAAGCACGCTTTACTTGCGAGTGACTCTTTTTTCTGTGTCAGGCTTGATGCACAATGATACTTATTGATAGCGGTTCACTACAGGATAATAAGCATGACAGAGCCCATTCATGATGAGTATCCATCCATGACATTAGCTAAAGAAGATCGCTCAGAAAACATCGAGCCACTTAAATTAGGGCCACGCATTAAGCAAGTTAGAGCGAATTTGGGAATTACCCTAGAAGAGGCGAGTCAGAGAACGGGATTGGCTCGCTCTACCTTAAGTAAAATAGAGAACGAGCAGATTTCGCCGACCTTCCAAGCGATGCAAAAACTCGCGCATGGATTGCAAATCGATATGCCTCAACTCTTTGATCCACCAAAAAAAATTATCGCTACTGGTCGTCGAGATATTACCCGTAGTGGACTAGGGAAGCCACATCCAACGCCTACTTATGAACATGAGCTATTGGCAACACAGTTGACCAATAAAAAAATGATGCCGTTCAAAAGCACCATCCGCGCTCGAGATTTTAGCGATTATCCCGATTGGGTAAGGCATGACGGTGAAGAGTTCCTGCTAATTTTGAGCGGTGAGGTGCTGTTCTATAGTGAGTTTTATGAGCCAGTGCCTCTTAGCGAAGGCGATAGTGTCTATTATGATGCGACGATGGGGCATATGTTAGTGTCTGTTAGTGAGCAAGACGCCTTGATTTTATGGGTTACGGCAAAGTAACGGACCTGTCGGTTGAAGCCATTTTGTTGCAAAGACGGATAAGTAAATTGTGATCTAAGTGTTAATTCTCGCAGCGTGTCTTGGCTGCAACTTGTTCGGCAATCAAAATAAGCGCATGCTTGTTTTTCTTGTTTATTATTGGAAACTTAAGCCAAACACTTGAGCGTGAAGATATGGCTATCAAGAGAGCGCTCAATCAACTGGCGGCTTGATCGGCAACTCGCCACATGGAGAAAACAATGACGCAACAACCCCACTCAAATTCGCTACTGACTACTCCTTTGCATGCTGTGCACGTTGAATTAGGCGCAAAAATGGTCCCTTTTGCTGGGTATGATATGCCGGTTCAATACCCGCTCGGTGTTAAAAAAGAGCATTTACATACGCGTCAAGCGGCTGGATTGTTTGATGTTTCACACATGGGACAATTGCGTTTGCATGGTGTTGATGCGGCCGCGGCTTTAGAGCGTTTAGTTCCGGTTGATGTCATCGATTTACCGGTTGGTAAGCAGCGTTATGCGATTTTCACCAATCCACAAGGTGGTATTTTAGATGATTTGATGGTGGCCAACTTAGGCGATCATCTTTTTTTAGTGGTTAATGCAGCCTGTAAAGCACAGGATATAGCCCATTTAACCGCGCATTTACCTGCTGGGGTCCACTTGGAAGTCATTGAAGACAGAGCACTACTTGCTCTGCAAGGTCCAAAGGCGGCTCAGATATTGGCTCAGTGGCAACCTGCGGTAGCAGATATGCGTTTTATGGATATCCAAACTTTAGCGATCAACGGCATTGAATGCATTGTCAGCCGTAGTGGGTATACAGGAGAAGACGGCTTTGAAATCTCCGTACCTGCTGATAAAGCAGTCGCGTTTGCACAAGCATTAGCGGAGCATTCCGACGTCGAGTGGATAGGCCTTGGAGCTCGTGATTCACTACGTTTAGAGTGTGGCCTGTGCTTGTATGGTCATGATTTGGATGAAACCACCACGCCAGTAGAAGCCAGTCTGCTTTGGGCGATACAACCCGTGCGCCGGCTCGGTGGCGAACGGGCTGGCGGGTTTCCCGGTGCTGAAATTATTCTAAAACAGATAGAGAGCAAACAGGTTGATCGTAAGCGAGTGGGATTAGTGGGTCAAACTAAAGCGCCTGTTCGGGAAGGAACAGAGTTGTTCGATTCTGATGGTAATAAAGTGGGTATCGTTACCAGTGGAACCGTCGGGCCGACAGCGGAGCAGCCTATTTCAATGGGATATGTTCGAGCGGATCTCGCAGTGATTGGTCATGAGTTGTTTGCTGAAGTCCGTGGTAAAATGCTGCCGATGACGATTGAGAAGATGCCATTCGTCCCCCAACGCTATTATCGAGGATAGCGAATTATTTACTTATCTCTTCTCGGTTAATGTTAAGAATAGAGCAGCACGACCATGCTGCTTTATTCTTCTTCTCTTCGCTCAAAGGCCTTAATTTTTCAATGACTCATTCGGTAATTGTTTGCAAAATACCACGAGTCTAATGGTTTTCTTTTCTCTTTCCTTCTTACAATTTGAATCGCTAATTCGGTTGGATCAGTTCGCCGATTCTCATCTTATTATTGACCTCTGTTTATCGAGGTTGATGATGCACTATTCACTTGCTGCATCAAGTTTTTTGGGTTGATTCGGTTATCTAGAACTACACTTTAACTATCTTACTTAGCTAAATATATGAGGTGTCTATGATAAAGAAACCCATTCAGATGGTTATTTTATGCCTCACGCTATTGATGAGCCCCATGGTTTTTGCTGAGCTGACATCACGTATCGTTAATGGTAAACCGACGACGATTACCACTTATCCTTCATTCGTTAGCTTGTTTTATGATCGTATTGAGTATGATGGGCTATTCAGTCGGGGTAGCTTTTGTGGCGGGACGCTCCTAGACCAGCGGCATGTTTTAACCGCCGCTCACTGTTTATTTGACGGGCAAGGGCAGCTTAATATTGCTGGGTTATTGTTTACTGTCGCAGGGCAATTTGATAATGAATCAGACTTTCCACGCAGCAGCATTACCACAGTACGTGGCGAAGCGTTTTTCTATCATCCCAATTACGACGATTCCGTTAACTCATTATGGGCGAACGATATCGCGATCATCCGTTTAGAGCGAGGTCTAAATGGGCAAGGGTTTGTGAATCGACCAACGAGCCAAGCTTATCGACTTGGATTTAATGGTCGTGATGATGACGATAATGACGGTATTTTTGAAGCGGTGGGTCACGGTAATACGCGTTCAGGATTTGATGAAGATGACCGATTACTGTTTACCACTATGCAGTATGTATCGAATGCTCGTTGTCAGTTGGATATTACGCCGTTCGCGTTAGCGTTAAATCCACATCATCTCTGTTTTAAAGGGGACGGCATTAATCCTGATAGCCGTCTTGCTAATGGAACTTGTCAAGGGGATTCGGGAGGTCCTATCTACTGGAATAATGCGGGTCATTTGGTGCAAGTGGGCATCACAAGTTTTGGCCCCGCGGAATGTGGCGTAGGTTTTCCACAATCACAGGTTACCTCAGTATTTACGGAGATTTATGGTTATCGTCAATGGATAGATCAAGTATTAAATGGACAGCTGACGGCCAACTATATCGTTACAGAAGAGGCGCGTTTAGCATTTTTAGCGGGGAGTGGTAATTCATCGGTTTCTCCTGCGCCCATTGCTGCAGACTCAGGAAGTATTGCGTCGCCTAACGCTTCGGGAGGTGGTGCTATTGATGGCTTTATCAGCGCTGTACTATTGCTTTTAGGGTACGCACGTTATCAGCAAAAGAGGAAGTGATAGGTTTAATTGAGTAGGGTATAGCGGCTGGCTGTGGCTAAAGAAAGAGGTTTCGAGAACCAGTAACCTTGTAGATAGTTGACGCCCATTTGGCAAAATTTTTGCTGCATTGCGCTGTTTTCTATCCCTTCAATCACAATATCCATGCCTCTTGAGCGGCATAGCTGCACAATAAATCGTAAGTACTCTTCAGAGGCGGCATTCGTCAGTGTCTTCAAAGCCATTGTTCGATCAATTTTGATTTGATTTAGGGGCAAATCAAAGAAGCTATAAATGGAACTTAAGCCAGCGCCAAAATCATCCAGTGACAGTTGAAACCCCATCTTACTGAGTGTATTCAGTTGATTTAAAGCATGTCGGTTGCCGTCTAATATCACGGTTTCGGTCAGCTCGAGCACGATGGATGAAGGGCAGACGCCAGCGGCATCAGCCATCATTTTGATATTGGCTGGAAAATTGCTGTTGAGCAGTTGCAAAACAGACACATTGACGTTCACTCGCGTACTTGAACCATGCTGAACATGATAACGATGAATAAACTGACAAGCTTTTTCAAAGACTTGATAGCCTAACTCGGTGATCAGTCCCTTTTTTTCCGCTACCGGAATAAACTCATCTGGATAGATCTCACCAAACTCTGACGACCGCCAACGAACTAAAGCTTCAAAGCTGGCGACTTTACCAGTTTGCGCATGAATGATGGGTTGAAATTTAACCGACAAAGAGTGATGACATAACGCTTCTTTTAAACCGCGTTCAATAAAAAAGTAGCGATCCACTGTATGCTGAGTTTTCCCTGCGTAAATCTCGATTCTTGAGCGACTTTTTTCTCCCGCGTACTGACAGGTTTGTGCCGCAATATTGAGAATTTGTACCGCGCTGAGTTGATCCGAAAAATGCGGTAAAACACCAATGTTCATTCGGTCACCCAATAGGTGACCTTGCTCTTGAGCAGAGTGAGAGTAACGCTCAAGAATCGATTGACACAATAGAGGTAAATCTTGGTCTGACACGGATTCGCGTAATAAAATAGCAAAATCGTCGGAACGTACGCGATACAGTGTCGAGTGGTGATGAATCAGATTACTTAACGCATTATGCATATGATGAAGAATATGTTGAATGACTTCAGCGCTGTACTGATTTAGGTAGGATTTAATATCTTCAATTTGAATATATATCAGTGTCGCTGGCGATGCAGCACGTTTAGCATCATCAATGTCTCGCAATAACTTTGTGGTATTCGGCATACCAGAAACCACATCATAAAATGCGGCTTGTTGCAGAAAAAACGTCATCTTTTTTTGTTCAGAAATATCTCGATGACTGCCGACCATAAACATTTCACCATCGTCAACGTTAGTTACTGCAGTACCAAGCAGCCAAACATAACGTCCATCCACTGTTCTTGCGCGATATTCGGTGGTGACGCGACCTTCTTGATGAAGATGACCATCCACTCGTTGTTCTAGCGCTATTCTATCGAGTGGGTGAACCAACGCCATCCAATTTTCTAAACCAATAGTGGCCGAATTAAAGCCAAACTGCTGATAAAAACTCGGATTATAAAAAGTCATGGTTCCATATCGGTCCATATGGAAAATACCTTCACTAAAGATATCGAAGATATGAATCAAACGCTGTTGGTGACGACTGAGAAGTGAATGAGGCGGTTCGATAGTGTTTTCTTCTGTCAACAACATGCCAGTACACCTGATCTTAATATTGTTATCCGTAACCTACTATAACGTGTCGTTCAGTAGCGCTCAATTAACAATGTGTATTATCAGTCAGTTATAAGTCAAATTTGTGATAATTAAGGAAATCTCGATGAGTTTTCTTGAGTTTAAGAAGATGATGCTCGATTCGATAAAATTGACCACAGCTAGGTTGAGCCCGGCTGTGGTCAAAAGTGATGACGTCTCTTCAGTCATTGTTTTATGTCATGCACGAAGGTGGGTTAGAGAGATTAACGATCCCAATACGCTTCTTCTAAACTGTCTTCGCGTTCAGGTAATGAACTCGATAGACGAGGTGAGTGCTGTGTTAAAACTTCATAGCTGACTCGGTTGGCATAACGGCAAACCTGCGAAAGAGATGAATACGTTAGATAAGGTAACGCATGTTTTGCTGAGTTAGGCACATTGTTTTGATGATAGCGGTTCGCTGCCATATCATGCAGCAAAGCGGACAGAGCACCATCACCAGCGCCATTGGTATTTTTGATTTCTAATGGGCCACCTAAATAGGGGCCAATATGCGAATAGACTTTTACTGGCTGTTGACAATCTTCCTTACGCATCGCGCGGCTAAATTCATAGCGGTTAAATTCAGGAATGTTACCAGGCAGTAGTGGTAGTTCAGTATCACGTTTTGCTGAATCATCAACATAACCTGCCATGTATAATCCAACAGGGCCAGCAGTGCACAATACTAAATCCACCCAATCTAAGGCTTTATTGGCAGCTAAGAGCGGATCTTTCTCTCCGGTTAAGGCTTCCCCTTCTTCTTCATTCATCGCTAAGACGGTGACATGTTGCTTAAGATATTCTTGCCACCAAGTTTGATTACCTTCGATGACGTATTTTGTCCCCAAGGTCAATACCACGGGTACATGATGAGCCTTGGCTAATCCAATAGCTCGTTGTACCGCTTGTGGCATCGGATCTTCGGCTTTACCACGCATCAGATAAGAAGAGACGACCAATGCAGAAGCTTTAGCAAAGACTTCTTCAGGAATACTCTCGGCGCGCAGCTTATTCATATGCCCTTCGTTAATCGCAAACGTTCGTTCACCATCTTCTGAGATCAAGGTATAGCAACGACCGATTGGACCATCCACCGTTTGTAGATGGTTTAGATTCATGCGTGAAGAGGTTTGACATAAATATCGATAGGCGTAAGAGCTCACTTCGATATTTTTAGACATGACACCCAGTAAGACAGATTTACTATCGGCGAGCACAGAATAGTTGTGCAGCGTATTACCAATGGTATCACCCGGGTATAAATGGGTAATGAGTTTGCGTTCGATCAGTTCTTCGTAAAGAGCGTCGGCTTGACTCTCTTCTAAAACCAGCGAGTGGCCTTTGCTTAATTGATATTTGGCTAAAAAAGCATCATCTACTCTGGCTTCAATATCAACAATCGTTTGCCCAACACCAACCACAGTTGGATGACGAAGCTTAGGCGTTTGTTGTATTTGGTTTACAAGTGGATCACGGGCGTGAATAGGGAAGTAGTGTTTCGATTTGCGTTGTCCGGGAAACTTCATGTCCAGAGTCATTGGTAAGGAAAAGTTTCGCGGATATTATCACAAAAAAATGAAACAATTTATAATATTTACATTATTGCGAGGTTCGCTCAGGAGAGAGGAACCAAGCTTGTTTGCGATGGTTGCTCTTATTGGTGATAAAACCATCGCTAAAGTTTATCTATCTCTAAGGAGTCGTATGAGCCACGGGTGGTTGAGTAGATTGGTCACTGTTATAGATGTTGAAACTGCTATGAACAATGTTCTACCCGATCAACTAAAAACAGTGGAACAGATAGAGTCTAAGCTCAAAGGGTATGTATTGCCTTATCTCACGCTAGCTTTTAAGTAACACCTGTTTTGATGTGAGCAACCATCTCGATAGTGCACTGAACTGTACTCGGAACAATGTTCTTATCACAATCTTAAAATAGTAAAAATTGCGTATTTGATTAACAAATAAAAATGCGCAGGAGAACTATGTTCTACTCAAAGCTTGTTACTTGCGACTTTGGGTAGCTGAATCAGTCTGCTTTCTCTACAACCATGTCACTTTGCTCTGCAAAGTGAATCAATCGAGTGATACTCCTGAGGCTCCATTGGTTGGTGATGGCTATCACTTCATCGTTAGGCAGCGTAATCAGCGCGTCCTCATCGCTGTGGAAACGGCGAATTCTACCTTGAGGTATATCATCCGCTAGGATGGCGATACGTCGTCTTACTGGCTCGTTAAATGCGTTGAGTACATCATTCAAGCTTTGTGGCTGATGCTTCTCGATCCAGTCCGTGACTAACGCGAGCGCGAGGTGACGCTTTTTATAGGTATGGCCGTTATAGCGGTACTCTGAGTAATCTTTTTCGCCTTTTTGAACGCTTGTGCGCTGCTCAGCACGCTTCTCTCGGAACTTCACCTGGTACTCTTCTACCTCGGGTACAGGGATGATCTGTTCAGCATTGATCAGTACATCTTCTTTGTAACGGTAGGGCGTGAGGCGTACACAACTGATATCGATGCCTTTATCACGCAACCATAAGACAGATGTGGTGAGTTCTTTACCGAAGTCTGCTGAGGCTAGAACGATTCGAACATCGTTACCAAAGTCATCCAAGCTGTTTTCATCCAGATCGACAAACTCTAGGATAGCTTCGCGGGCGTTAACCTCTTGACCTTCTTTCTTCAAGTACTGGGCATAATAATCACACGCTTTGTCGAACGTCATAGTAGAGATCATCGCGGCATAGCGTAGCGCTTGTAGCTCCATATGCGCACCGATTTCATCCCGCTTAAGCTCGATGACCACTAAGTTAGCATTTTTGTCGATGGCTAACAGGTCGATACGGCGACGGCTGTCTTCCCAGTCTGAAAACTCTTCTGATATCACCAAACAATCAGGTGCGATGGCATCAATACAGCCTTTCAGCGCTTCTTGTAAATCGTGCCGTTCTTGCAGCCCTTCGGCTGCAAAGGTGGTCGGTGTCAGTGCGGTGAGATTTTTGTTGGCGATATTGTATAGGCTCATGATTACACCGCTTGTTCGACAATAGTATCGGTGAGGTGTAATTGAGTAGCTTGACTCTCATTTAAGTGCGCTTTGAGTTGATCGCAAATACTAGTTAGCTCTTTGACCTTATTCACAATTCGCTTTTGTTCATTCAGTGGAGGCATAGGAAGGAATATACCTCTGATTTTTCCAACACTTAAGTTATAAAGCCCACTTGACGTTACAGCTAGAGATTTCATTGTGTTTATTCCAAGTGGTGAATTAAGTACGTTCAAAACCCAAAAACTCAGCGCTGGAATCAGTGGTCGGCAACGGATTAAGTGGTTTTGATGAAGACAGTCAGGCACATCTTCTGACCAAACTGCACATCGCCCAATTTCATTTTCACTACCATTACCTTCAACGACCATTAAATCACCTGCTAACAGCTTATATTGCTCTAACTCTTCAGGAGTTACTTCGAATCGCTTTAATTCATCTAATTCAAGACGACCTCTTTGAACGTTAGCAACAGCTAAGTATGGGAAATGATTTGATACGGGAGTTCTCTTTGGTGTTTTTTGTAAGCCTCCGCTGACATAAAATAACTCATCCATATGAGTCCACTCCCACCCACTCGGCAGTTCAAACGGCTTTTCATCTTCAGAAATCGGCGGTAGCGCTTTTTGCTTCTTGATTTTCTTCTCTTTGACTAACTGTTCCTTTTCTTCCGCTATTCTTTTCAGTAACTCAGCAGCAGGCTCATCATTTGGATCTTGTGGAACTAGTTTACCCATCACAGCCAGTTGCAAGATGGTTTGTTTAAGCTGGTCGATACTCTCTTCAGTGGTGAACAAGGTATCGAAATGCTCACTGATTCGCGCCCAGTTTTGCATTAACTCGTTAGCATCGGCTGAGTGGGTGAGTGTGTCCAACAGAGTCGTTACCAGCACTTGATGCGCTTCGATACTTGCTTCGGTTTGTTGCTCTAGCTGGTCGCAGAGCGCCATTAGCTCATCGACTTTGGCGATGATACGGTGTTGTTCTGCGCTTGGTGGTACAGGAATTAGACCGAAAAAAAACTGTTTATCATTGATTGCGGGATAAGCAATACCAGTTTGAACACTCTCAACATATTCTATAAAGCTTGGAGACCTAAGGTATCTATAAATATACGAACTAGAAATGCCGCTCAAAGGGTGGATAATTGCAAACGCAGTACTAGCTATAGGCTCAGGATTAAAATCTCTGTCAATGACAGCAATATTTAGCAAATATGGTCGTACCGTTGAGTAAATAACAGTATTTTTCTGGACTAATTTCCTAGCTCGGGATGGCGCCTCAGAATGTTCTAAAATGCTTGGTTCGTCTATATAGCCTAACTCTTTATTAATTGAGCCAACATCCACGTAAGTGAACGTTTTATCTGGCTTTTTCTGACCAAGATCATGACCTAAATCCTCAATTCTTGCCCATTTCCAACTCGAAGGAATATTAAAGGGTAAAGAATTATCATCAATTGGTTCATACTTTCTTGGTTTCTTAATCTTCTTTTTTTTAACTAATTGCGCTTTTTCTTGCGCGATACGCTCAAGCAACACTGAAGCAGGCTCATCACTAGGATCTTGAGGAACAAGCTTTCCTCGCACCGCTAACTCCAGAATTAGCTCACGCAGCTTTTTAACACCATAAAGTTCTAGTTTCTTGCTGCTACCGCGACCAGAAGTCGATTTGGTCTTCACTGTCGAAGTCCAAATATCAATATGCTCGGTGATCAGGTTTTCGACTGCCATTATTGCTCTCCACCTTTCACAGCAGAGCTAAGAGCATCACCGAGAATGCCTTTCAGTTGGTCACGTAGTGCTTTAATGTCTTGTTGCTGCTGCTGATAGTTCGCCAGTAACTCTTCAGGGTCATGGCTGACGACTTCGTCCTGATGCGGGTTTTTAATATCAAGGTTAAAATTGCGCTCGATAATATCCTCAATCGATACTTTCCAAGCTTGCTTGGTCTCGATACGGCTAGCGAACCCATCGGCCTCGTTACCCCACCAATCAATCTCTTGTTGGAACTCCTCAAACTTCATCGGTTTGGTTTTGCTGTAGTTCTTTACGCCTTCTGGGTAAGGGTGCTCATAGAACCACACGTCTTTGGTCGGTTTGCCTTTGGTAAAGAACAGAATGTTGGTCTTAATGCCCGTGTACGGGTTGAACACGCCATTAGGTAAGCGCACAATCGTGTGCAGGTTACATTCTTCCGTCAGCATCTTTTTGATTTTGGTTTTTACGCCTTCACCAAACAAGGTGCCATCAGGCAACACCACGCCAGCGCGACCCTCTTTATCTAATACTTCGACAATAAGCTGTAAGAACAGATCGGCGGTTTCGCGGGTTTGCATTTCGGCAGGGAAGTTCTTTTCAATCCCGTCCTCTTCTGTGCCGCCAAACGGTGGGTTAGTCGCAATCACATTGATATTGCTGTCCCAGTTTGAAAGCGGCTTATTGAGTGTGTTGCCATGCTTAATCTGCACAGGGACTTCGATGCCGTGGAGCATCATATTGGTGATACACAGCAAATGTGGCAGTTGTTTCTTCTCTACACCATGGATTTGCTTTTGCAGTATTTGGTGGTCGGCTGCGCTGGTCACGTAGTTCTCTTTAACGTGATCGAACGAGCAAGCCAGGAATCCACCCGTGCCGCAAGCGGGATCCATAATTTGCTCACCCAGCTTAGGGTCAAGACGATTAACGATAAAGCGAGTCACCGCGCGAGGGGTATAGAACTCACCCGCATTCCCTGCGCTTTGTAGGTCGCGTAGGATTTGCTCGTAGATATCACCAAACAGGTGGCGTTCTTTAGAGTCAGTAAAGTCGATTTCGTTGAGCTTGTTAATCACCTGACGCAGCAGTGTGCCATTTTTCATGTAGTTGAAAGCATCACTAAAAGCTTCTTTCACCACAAAACCGCGTGGATTGGTGTCTTTTGGCGCAGTAAGGTTTTTTAACGTCGGGAATAGGTCATCATTGATGAATTCCAGCAGCTCATCACCCGTAATGCCTTGGTTATCTGCCGCCCAGTTACGCCATAGGTACTTGGCTGGGATGGGTTCGCGGTAATCATCTAACTCGAATTCTAGCTCTTCTTCTTGTGCATCAAACACTTTAAGGAATAAAAGCCACGACATTTGGCCTAGACGCTGCGCGTCACCATCAACACCCGCGTCTTTACGCATGATGTCTTGAATAGACTTGATAACTGAACTGATTGACATGGAGTTCTACTACTAACTGACTGAAAAAATTAGGGCTGATTATAGCATTTCTACGTCAATGTGAGTACTGAAAAGGGGAGAGGTGATGCCCAATAACGGTGGAGGTTAGTGGGCATTTACATCTATGATAAATATATAAATTAATGGCTTACTGGTTGTTGATTCATGCTCATTTTGCTCCGTAAGGCAAGGTACAACACCCAAGTGATGAGTGCATCAGCAGTAATGCCCAAGCCGAACATTATGGCGATTCGTTCAAGCGTAGGGACAAAGATACCGATTTGATAAAGCACAAAAGCACAACCGTAAAACAAGGTGTTTACGATAAGTGATTGATACAGCATTAAATCAGTTCGTCCAATACCATAAAAGTAACTGTCTATGACATTGTTTAAACTGAAAATGACATAGAACCCAACCATTAGCCAAACTAGACTGGTGATTGACTCAGGGTTCTCTATCCCCATGACATTGGCTATAAAGCTGTTCCAAAGCGGTGCGGTGAGTATCCAAACAGCGATAATTCCTAACGTTATCCAAAGGTAGCCATTGACTCGCTCAGATGTTAACCCATTGTTTGTCGCAGCATCTTGCTTAACTAGTTGTCCTAATGTCAAAACGGGAAGTAGTAGCCAGCCCCAAATAAATTGATTAGCAACCCAGAATGTTCCCGCTTGTTGTACTTGGTTAATAAGCTGAAGAATCATGATAATAAAGGCAGTGTTTCGTACGAGAGACTCAAGCCCTGACTTCCATCCAATCTTTGCCCATTCTTTGAGCCATTGCGATTGATCTCCTTTAGAAAACTTGAAGCTTAGAGTGATCCCTGATTTCGATAAATAAATCAGGGCAAACAGCGCGAGAAGACTATTGACCACGATATTACTTAAAGCAATACCATTCACTCCTAACTGAAGGGAGTAAGGTAGTTGACTGACGAAAACGCTGTCACAAAGGACAGTCATGATCGTTTGTACTACTAGAAGGCCATACAGCGCTTTCCGTTCATTTTTTAGGACGAGAACCAAAAACAAAAAGGCATAAACGCTGGAGAGCAGAATAGCGGCAGATTCCAATCGAATGTATTGGATCGTTTGTGTCAATAATTCAGCCTGTTGCTGCATCGCATCAACAAAGTTCGGGGCTAGCCACAAAACCATTAAGGTCGCCACAAAGTAGCAAACTAAGGTAACCAAAAGAGATAGACTGGCTCGCTCGCGAAAAACTTCATTATTATGAATCACTCTGCCTAGAATAAATGCTAAAGGGATGAGTAATGCTTCGCTGAGGACTTCATATCCTACATTTAGCCATGCAACTTGTGCTGCAATGCTAAAAGTCCATGGACTTGGGATGCTGCCCAAGAAATGGATTCGTGTAGTAGAGTAGATTAGTGGTATTAAGCTTGTCAGAGCCAATGTTAGCCACAGGCGAAAGTTGATTGTCTTTATTTGATGATTTTTCAATTTTTAAGCCTTGTTATCTTCACTATAGACCTCGTGGAGAAAGCGACTCTCCACAGAGAAATAGCCATTACTTTTAATCAGTTGTTTCTTTCTAAGCCGTTCGAACAGTGAGATTAGGTACTGATAAAGTTCAGTATATTGCACTGTACTGATATGAGTTGCTGAGCAGTTAAATACTTGCCATGGGAAATCAATCAATGTTGTAGCGGCATGTTTGGGAAGGTAGTTGTGTTTAAACTCACTCAGCAATAAATGTTCTAGCTGAACACAATAGTGCTGGATGATAGAGCAGTGAAAGTGGTACTTGTAACTGTCGTTGTTAGCGATAAGGTTCGGTAAGGAGCAAAACAAAAAGTAAACCTGAGCGGCCAACTCTTTGGCTTGCTTTCGCTCGCTTGTATGTGTTTTGGTAACGGCGTCTAATTGTTCTGCAAGGCCAAGCTCACCCTTTAAAATAGTGAAGTGAACGTTGTAGATTTGTGACTCGCGATAATAAAGAGAAATGTCAGACAGCGATTGGCCTATAACGATTTCTATAAGCAAACGCTCTTGTGTTCTAAGAGTGATTTTCGACCCCAAAATATCGGTATGAGCCAATTGTTCACCGAACAATCTGAGGAGTCTTTCATGCCAACTCTGAACCGAAATCGATGACTGAATAAATAAATCGATATCGGAGCGCTTTGTTAACTGATTAGCCCCCAAGCTTCCGTAAAGTAGAACAGTAGATACGCTTGTATCTGTGCTCAATACTTTATTCAGCTTACTGACCCAAGTGTGTTGAGATAATGGGAAGGCCGCCCAGAAGGCATCAAAGTTATCTGAGAAGTCAAAACAGTAAGACTGCCAAATTTGTCTTTGCCAGTGAGTTTCTAGTTCCGTCGGTATAATTTTATCTTTCAAAAATCTAATAGTTTCATCAACAGCTTGCAGTTTTTTGTAGGACGATGGGTAAGGGATTTCTGAGTATTTCTCGTCATCAATTGCATTGATGCTCTGCTCAATATCTCTAGTGCAACAGATTAATATGCCTGTTTTCCTATCTAATTGATTGGCAAGAAGGCTAGCTGTTTGACCGTATCCTGTAAATTCAACAATCGCGTTTTCCTGTTGTTTAACCACAGCAAGGAAATGCTCACATGCAAGTTGCTCACCTTGCTCGGTTCCATCGCCAAAGCGAATTCGATACTCATTTAAAGATAAATAAGGGAACTCAGGCAAACGTCCTTGTATTTGTTGGCTTAACGTCGTTTTGCCTGAATTTAGGTTACCAAAAATATAGATATGCATTATGACTTGAGGTCGTTAACCAAGCTAAAGAAACTCTAGCTTGGTTTAAATTGTGATTAGGCTGATTGATAAATCTCAGCTTCCAATTCAGAAATCGCTTCTAAGTACTGCTCTTTACCACCAAAGTATTTTTTGACGATTTCAGCAGGGCGTCCCATCTCGTCAAAAGGCTTAACTTTGAGTACATGAATATTTTCAATCTCTTGAACGCCTTCGTCTGCGTACTTGTCCAGTAGGTTGTTCAACACCTGCTGAGCCGTTTCACCGTACTTAGTGAAGTAGTTGCGCTTTTTGACGTTGTCTGCCCGTTCTTTTCTGGTGAGTGCTGGTTGGTCATACACGACATGACAAATCATGTCGAATGGGTCGAGATCTTTGCCCACTTCCAGCTCTAATGCTTCCCAGATGATGCCTTCCTCTGCCAGTTCATCAATGATTGCTTGCTTTTTATCGGCATCTTGCCAGCGCTTAACAAAGTCATCCATTGAGGAGAACTGTTTTGCCATTGTCTTGCGGGTATAGTCTTTGAACGATTCGGTGACGAGTTTACCGTCGGAATCGTAGTATTGAACACGTTCGGCAATGGCTTTCACCGTTACACCGTTGACATGAAACTTTCTCACTCGGTTTTCATCCTGCCAATCATCATCGGAATTGCTACCGTCAGAAGGAGATGAACCTGAGTCGTATGAAGCTTCTGGTTCTTGGATGCTTTCAGGGTCGATATCTTCCCCTTCAAATGGATCATCTTGTTCAAGTTCATCTTTACCATCGATGATTTCATCAAGTCCTTCATCGGTATCGAAGTCTTCTGGTTTTGTCTCTTTAACTCGCTCAGGGACACCATCAAAGCGCTCATCAGCGAACAGTTCAGTCGCCTTTTTGAAGTCTAGAATGGTAAACCATAGCTTTCCGTAACGATCATCAATACGAGTACCACGACCGATGATCTGCTTAAACTTGGTCATCGACTGAATGCCCTGGTCAAGAACAACCAGTTTGCAAGTTTTTGCATCGACACCTGTTGTCATGAGTTCTGAGGTGGTCGCGATAACAGGGTAAGCCTTTTTGGGGTTGATGAAGTTATCAAGCTGAGCTTTGCCGATTTCATCATCACCTGTAATTTTCATTACGTATTTTTCATTCTTAGCAACTTGCTCAGGATTGCAGTTGATTAGTGCTCGACGCATACGCTCTGCGTGGTCAATGTCATTACAGAACACAATGGTTTTAGCCATCGGGTCGGTACGTTTGAGGTAACTGGTGATGGTCTGTGCAACCAGTTCTGTTCGCTCATCAATGACCATAGTTCTGTCGAAGTCTTTCTGGTTATAGATCCTGTCTTCGATAACTTCACCATGTTTATCGACTTGTCCTTTGGTTGGTCGCCAACCTTGTAAGTCTACATCGATGTCCACACGCACAACTTTGTAAGGAGCTAGGAAGCCGTCTTCAATGCCTTGCTTAAGCGAATAGGTATAAAGCGCATCACCAAAGTATTCTGTGTTAGAAACGATATCGGTTTCTTTCGGTGTCGCGGTTAGCCCGATTTGAGTCGCAGAGCCGAAATACTCAAGAATCTCGCGCCATGCGCTGTCTTCAGCGGCACTACCACGATGACACTCGTCAACAACAATCAAGTCAAAGAAATCAGGGGCAACTTGTTTGAATGCCTTTTGGTGCTCTTCTGGGCCAGTCAGAGCTTGATATAGAGCTAGATGGATCTCGTAAGCGGGATCGACTGTTCGACCAGTGACTTTGGTCATAGCGGGGCCAAACGGCTGGAAGTCGTTGGTCTTAGTTTGATCGACCAGAATGTTTCTGTCCGCCAAAAATAGGATGCGTTTTTTGGCTCGGGACTTCCATAGTCGCCAAATAATCTGGAATGCAGTGTAAGTTTTGCCCGTACCCGTTGCCATAACCAAGAGTACACGGTTTTGTCCTGCTGCGACCGCTTCCACGGTTTTGTTTATCGCTTGTAGCTGATAGTAGCGCGGGGACTTACCGCTACCATCGTCATGGTAATCTTGAGTAATGACGGGAAGGTGCTCAGTTTTGTAGCCTTTCCAAACGCAGTACTTGTCCCATAGTTGCTGAGGTGTCGGGAAGTCTTCAAGTCGAATTTCAGTTTCGAGTTGAGCTGGGTTGGTTTTGTCGTGGAAGATAAAACCGTCGCCATTTGAGGCAAAGACAAAAGGGACGTCAAGTAGGCTGGCGTAATCTAGTCCTTGTTGCATACCTTTGCCGACTTCATTCTTGTTCGCTTTTGCTTCGACAACGGCTAGAGGCATGCTCGGTTTATGGTAAAGGACGATGTCCGCAGACTTAACCTTTTTCCTCGCCGCTGCCTGACCACGAACAATGACTTTACCATCACGGAGTTTTACTTCTTGACGAATCTGCGACATATCATCCCATCCTGCACCTTTAATAGCAGGAAGAATGAATTTCGTGATGATGTCGGTTTCAGATAACTTTGATTTGTTTATTATCGATTCCATGCGATTAGCCCGCTCAGTACAAATGCATTTCATGACTATACCAAAGGATGCATAAAAGCAGAAAAGATACTGACTTATCAGTGAAGTGGGTAACGGTATGGGTGAGATGCCCGAGGCTATTCGTGGAAATAGTTATCCCGTTATGCAGTAGAGCATAACGGGAAGTCAGTTAAACAGACCCTAGAGACTCGGTATTTACCACTACAAGGTGTGTTGGCTACTTTCGTTCACCCCAATCACATAGTCTGTCTATGCTCATGGGGATTCACTCACTTGCCGCCTACCTGAAACTCCAAGTGGTTTGGATGTAGCTATATTGATGGCTTAAGTTTGAGGTTCGTTTGATTCGTAGTAGCAACTTGCTGCTACATTTGTCGCTCTTTGATCAATGTTTCAAAATCTGAAGGATAAGCCGTAACAAGAGTAGTTTCAGCGTTCAGAGCATTTAAGTTATCTCTGATACTGGCAATGGTACGAGGAATAAACTGACTTGAATCTCCCATCACTCCGCGAACGAGGTCGCGACCTAGATTTTCTAAGCCACCAGTAACGATATCGAATTGAGTATAAATATCGACATGATAGCCACCTTCATATTGCCATAGACAAGTATAAAACTGAGTATTTTCTCCATGTGAATTCATCGAGCTGTCAGTTGCTTGAGCATACACAAGTGCTCCATCACAAGTCGGCATTCTAACCGCTCCACCTGCTAAAGCTGATAGGGCTGAGTTGCCAGCGAATGGATTGACTAGTTGAAAGCGAGGAGACTCTTTAGGTAACGGATAAGGGGGTAAATCCTCAGTGATTTTTACAGAAGAAGTATTGGACTGTAATGCCGTTTTTATCGCTTTAGCCATATCTGTGGACGAAATGTTATCTGCTACCTTTAAATCAAAAACAGCGTAACTTCTCTTAGTTTCTTTTGTTTTAGTTAGCGACGTATTTTGGCATCCCATAAGCCCTAATGATGCGATTAGAGCCAGAGCAATTGATTTGTAATGCATGAAAATAATAACCTTTTTAATAATCAAAGCCTATGCATTTTATTGCCCAATTATTTGGTAAGCAATTGTTAAATAAAGATCTAGATCACTAAAAACGTAAAAATAGTTTTGAATGGCTTTAATTTACGGTCAACATGCGGTTGTCTCAATCACGGACGACATACAGCACCACAAACTCTCGCCTTTCCTCATGAAGTGAGGTAGTTAACATTTCCATTGCGGGCATATACCATCAGCGTTTCAAGCCATCGTTTGTTTGCTGAGCACATTTCCAATGCCTTAACTTATTGTATCAGTGTGACGGAATTTATCGATGGCAAAAAAGCCAACCTATCGATTCAAATCATCGATTGAGAAACGCCGGCCAATAACCAATTACATTTCATTGAAGAGATGGAAATGGACAATATTCACCGCATAGGTAAACGCATTCCTGATCTGGTCTATTTTTTAATGGTCTGCCTTTGCTCAAGGGTGCAATGAGAGCGATGCCTAGTTTATTTCAAGCGGCAGTTAGCGGCTATTCAAATTTACAGTAGATAAATTGATTACTCACTAACTGACTGTTTATCGGTAATGCCAAGTGGTGCGATTAAACGTTAATTGCTAACCAAAGTAGGCTCCACATAAGCCGCGGTTCCCCACAATGGCACAGTGGAAAGACTGTGCTTAAAGCTACCTGAAGTCTCTTTGGTCGAGTAAGACACATACATTAAGGTTTGCGTTTGCGGATCATAAATACGTCGGATTTTCATGCTTTTAAAGAAAATGCTCTTCGATTTTTTAAACACGACCTCACCAGATTTGGATTTGTCGATGTTAGCGATCATCTGTGCAGTAATTTCTCCGGTTTGGCGGCACGAAATTGATGAGTCAGAAGGATCGGCTAGGCTCAAATCTGCTTCAATACTGGCAATATGGCAGGTGACCCCCGTAACGATGGGATCCGTTAAATGATGGAGTTTAATGTCTTTCATGGTAAACAAGCCTAAGCTGACATCACCGACGGCAGAGCGATCACAGCCGGATAGTAATAAAGAACTTACGGCTAGGATGGTTAATTTTTTGAGCATATCTGGGATCCTCGACAAAACAGAGCATGATAATAACAGTAAGCAAAACAAAAGCGTGTAGATAACTGTGCTATGATAGGAAAAATATTGAGAACCTATCCTAACTTTGCCTCTTCACCCTGCGATGGGTAAGTGCTTTGGGCAAAATTGCTCGCCAAAGAAGAAACGACTATGACACATTTATCTTCATCTAACGACATGCAAGCGCTGATTGATGCGAAGAATCAATGGCTGTATGACCAGGTTGATGTCCAGTTCCCGACGCCAGAAAGTCTGCAAGGCCTTACGGTTTATCAGACATTAAATCAAGCCTTACCCAGTGAAGCGTTTACGGCGCAGCATCACGTTGCCGAGAGTCATTTAGCGGCCATTTATTTGGTGGACTTTCATCGTTTAACCATTATGTTTGCGTTATTACAAGCGACGCGTTGTGAGCAAGCGGCCCAACAAGCTTTATTAGTCGAGTTTTTCACGCAGATCATTTATTCGCCGCCTTGTCGCTTATATTTGGGATTTGCTGACGCTCAACCAATAGCTGCTGCCATTGTGACCTGTGATGGCTCGTCACTGCTTATCTCTGATGTGGTGATGCAAAACAACCCGATCTTTACCTCTAGTGATGAGTTTGTTTCTGCTGTCGTGGCTAAATATCAGCAAGAAAACCTAGTCTCCGGTTCTATCTATATTGAGCATTCCCAGCCATAACACTTTTCGGCGTCGTTGAGTTATTGCATTCATCTTGCTTCTATAGAAGAGAATCGTGATGTTGCTTGAAGATACGGGATTATTGTCGGTCTTTTCCTTTATTTTGTTAACTCTATCATCCGAGTGCTATCTCATCGGTATACACTACTTTGGGGCTTATCCCTTTCCCCTGAAGTCGCCTTGGTGTTGATGATTAACGCTATAGGTTATCAATCAATGATCGGCAATGAGTGATAAGGTTAAATCGCATAGGGATTGTTTAACTGCCGTTAGCCATCACAAAGCATAATAAGGACAGCCATGAAAAACCGTACCATTCGCTGTGTGATTTTTGATTGTGAAGGAACGTTGATTGATAGCGAGCGTTTGAGCTGTATCGCGCTAGTGCGAGTGTTTAATGAGCTGGGTGTTTCATTAACGCTTGAGAATGTTTTACAGCATTTTTCTGGTGGTAAAGTTGCCGATATTCTGGTTAATACCTGTCAATTTGCAGGTATCAGTGCTGATATTGATCAACTAGAACTTCGTTACCGGCAAGAGCTTACCTCATTGTTTGATACTGAGCTTAAGCCTATGCCAGGTGCGATTAATTTATTAGAGCAGCTCAAACGGCATAATGTTGAATATTGTGTTGCTTCAAATGCGCCACACGACAAAATGGTCGCTGAATTAAGATTAGCGGGTCTAGAGCGCTATTTTACTGGTGGGCGCATTTATTCCGCCTTTGAGGCGAATAGTTGGAAACCTGAACCCGATCTGGTGCGCTACTGTGCCATGAGTATGGGATTCTCATTAGCGGATTGCGTATACGTCGATGATACACCGAAAGGTGTTGAAGCGGGGATCCGTGCTGGAGTTGTGACGTTCCAACTGTGTTCACCGCTACTTGTTCATCCTGTATCGCATGCTGATGTCATTGCCCTTGATCATTTGGATCAATTAATGGCGTTTCTTAACTACTCATTAACCGATAGCAGGCAAGCTCAGGCTCTTAAGCCCTGAACATTGGTTGCAGCCAGTTTTCGTGTCAATGCTGAGTTGGGGTTAAGGGATGCAACTGATGGGGGAGATAAGTTGCTGCCAGTGTGACAGGTGGTTTACTTAATAAGACTTGTTGTTGGATCTGCGGCAACTGATGGGTATGAAAACCGCATTGTGCGCAAAAAAACTTTTCGCCATTTTGAGAGATAAAAAACTCGTCATGTTGACATAATGGGCAAGCGTCAATATCAATTTTTGGGGTTATTGTTGTCATAATTGTTACTCAGCAGCATGAAAAAAAATTGCTCATCTTCCCTCTCTTACCTTGAAGCCGCGACAAACTTCGCCATTCGCTCCATTCTTGAAATTATTTCGACCATTCCAAGCAGTATCGGGGTTACTTTTATTAGGTAATCTATTCATCTTATCTGATGCTACAGCAAGGATGGCGGTGTTTATTATTAGCAATTTTCCGCATTCTAAGCATGAGTATTTAGGAATAGTGCACTAAGCATAATCGGCTTTGTGACGATACTGATTAAATAAAGATGGCTTTGATTCATTTTTGAGAGTGGTTTCATGTTTTCTGTTTTATTTGTGATATTGATCCGTTGAGGTGATTTTTTGTTCTCTTTCAGTAAGTGAGATAAGTGGAAAAATGAGGATTTACATTCAACAATTACATGAGAAGCGCAGACCAGTTCAAAAACTGACGCTAAGCTGCAGATGGAAACTCGACAAATGCCTAGCTTTAGCTTTGAATGGGAATGAGACAACGTAGCGTGAGTAGAGTATGGCGAATTCACAGGCTTTGAGTACCACCTTTCAAACCTATATGGAAAACCCTTTGTTATGGCCGATCCTAGAAGTTTTGAAACGGCAATCTTCAGGTTGGAAGGTACATACCTTAGCGGCTCATCTTAGCGAGCAGGGCTTAATTCCTGTGCTTGATAGTGCTGCTGATAAAGATCTTTTTAAGCGAAACTTTCTGATCATGAACGCGTTATACCAGTTACAAGAGATGTTGTATCCGAAAAACTGGTTACAAGTTGAAGCGATGGATATTGCGCTATTGCCAGTATTTAGTCATTCGCACTATGCGATAGATCCTGATGATCCACTGCGTGATTATTATTCGCGTTGGGAGCACTATGAAGTCAGTGAAGGGGAAGTGAAGCGGTTACTGAATGAATTTTGGACCCGTTATCAGCGTTTTGTGGGTGGGGACGACATTAAAACCCTCGATCGTTCTCAAGCTTTACGATTATTTGAATTGCCCGCTGATGCCTCTTCTTTTGAAATTCGTAAGACTTGGCGTCGATTAGCGTTGCGTTGGCACCCGGATCGCGATAATGGTAATGCTGCTCAATTTCGAATCTTGTGCGCCGCTTGGAATGTCTTGAGGCATGAGCATTAGATAGGATTGAGCATTTGTCGTCGTTGTATAATATCCCCAACTCACAGAAACGGTTTGTTATCATGTGTGTTGAGGATATTGAAAATGACCATCTTTAAGCGACGTGGATTATTCGGCTATTTTAAATTGTGCTTTACGTAGACGATTTAAGGTGGCCATCGCATCTAAAATACGCGGTTTAGCCAAATCGCCTTGATTGGGCATCTTGCTGTACCATTCACCTTCCAATAATGCCTCCAGCTCTCGTGCCGGATGAGTTGCCCAACCAGGCTGCTGGGCAAGTTGAAAACAAAGCCAGCCGATAGCGTTAATCTCTGCAGAGGACTCTAACTGTTCCAGTGCCGAGATATCAGCAAATTCTTTACCAAAGCGTAGTGAACTGGTCCCTTTAGCCGATACTCTAAATTTACCCTCTGCCAATATTTTTTGTAAAACACTGCGGTTTAATGAGCGAGGAGGGAAAGCGGTTAATGGCGTTTCACACTCATTGCGACGTAAGGTTGGATGCTGTTGGATCACTTGTTGTGCTTTTGCAGTAACATCGATCGCTTGATAATCATGCATTTGAATCACAGTATCTGCGATATCTAAATAATCTCCCGAGCCACCCATGACTATCAAGGTTGAAATGCCGAGTTCATCTCTTAATTGACCAATTCTATCCACCAATGGCGTGATGGGTTCATCGCCTTTCGCGACTAAAGCCTGCATTCTTTCATCACGGATCATAAAGTTGGTGGCAGAAGTATCTTCATCAATCAACAGGGTGCTTGCGCCTGCTTCAATAGACTCTTGTAACCAAGCGGCTTGTGAGGTTGAGCCTGAAGCATCTTGAGTACTAAAATCATGGGTGTTTTTACCCATAGGTAGATGATTGATGTAATTTGATAAGTTTAAGTTGTGAACACAACGTCCTTCTTCCGCACGAATTTTCATGGCTTGCGGATCGGTCACGATACCTTCTCGACCATCTCCGGGGATGTGATTGTAAATCGAACGCTCTAATGCGGTTAATAAGGTTGATTTACCATGAAAACCACCACCGACGATTAAGGTAATACCTTTAGGAATTCCCATGCCGGTGATCGGGCCTTGGTTTGGCGTCGTGAGTGTTATCTGCAGGGTTTTTGGCGCTTGAAAAGGCACCGCTTCTTTCATCGGTAGATCGCAGTTACCCGCAACACGAGGTAAGACACTACCATTAGCAACAAAAGCAACCAATCCATTAGCTGATAACTGATCACGCAGCGCTTGCTGATCTTCAATCACTTGGCAATGGGTAATCAACGCGGGTTTATCCAGTTCACGCTCTAAGGTGGCTCGACGGATAAATTTTGGCAGATGAAACGTTAAAATATTAATGGCTTTTTTGGCCAAAATATCACGACCTTCTGCGGGTAAATTGATTCGAAAACGAAGCTCAATACCTTGTTGATTGAACAGAACAGACGTGCTGTCCAATACGGTTTGCCCGGTCAATGAGATAGATAAGCTGTTTTCTTGTTTGGCTAATTCAGCAAAGCGGCGAGCGATAAAGTCGCGGGCGGCTTGTTGATATGTGGCTGAGCAGTCTTTTAACCACTCTAATCCAGTCAGTGACCAAGCACGTTGTGCTCGCAAACGAGAGGCTGATGCGTAAGGATCGGACTGAACGTGATCGATAGACAGGGTAAAATCACCAAAGTCATACTGGCCCTTAATTTTCTGATAGGCACGGTAGTTCTGTTTTTCGAGTTTTTTCAGGTTTGCAATTAATAGATCCATCTCGAGTATCACTTATTGAGAATGACAAAGGCGCGATTATAGGGACCGCTATAGACAGAGTAAAGCAATCATCCGATCTTCTCATCACCTTTACCTGTTAAGGTTTACGGCTTTACTGGTTTAGTACCATCATCTCCAAGCGCCAACTTATCGATACATCATGGGGAGATGATGGTTGATTGACGGAGTAGAACACCCATCACATGTTAAATGTGGTCCATAAAGGGCGAAAGGTCGACGTCTTGTTGGTAGTCAATCTCAGGAAAACCAAAGCCGTTTAAGCGTAAAAATTCTTGCTTGAAGCCTTGATAGTCACCCAATTCAGTGAAGTTAGAGCCATTCATTTGATGAACCAGATCTTGAACTTGTGCTTGAGTATCAGGAGCTAATTCCCATTCATCGACTCGCACTAATCGTTCACTGTCGACGGGAACAGGCTTATCTGTATAAAGCTTATCGCTAAATAGACGTTGCATTTGCTCAATACACCCTTCGTGGGTGCCTTTTTGTTTCATCACGCGATACAAGGCAAGCATATAGGGGGTAAACGCGGGGATAAACACACTGGCTTTGGTTACTAATGCTTTACAGACAGCGGCGTAAGCGTTGCCATCGTAATTAGCGAGTTTCAAGTTTAAGGCATGGCTGGTTTGGTGCAGATCGACTTTTGCTCGGCCTAATGTGCCATCAAGGTAGATAGGATGAGTCAGTTCAGAACCCACGTAAGAGAACGCTATGGTTTTACATCCTTGGGCTAAAGAATCATGGTTAATCAATGTGTCGATCCAGTTTTCCCAATCTTCGCCGCCCATCACTTTTAACGTATCTGCAATCTCTTGTTCTGAAGCTGGCGCTAAGGTGGTGTCTAGCCACTGATCATTTTCTAATAAGACCGTGGCACCCGTAACACTGTCACCAATCGGCTTGATGACTGAATGCCAAAATTCTTCGCTATCGCCTTTGCGGCGCATACCACTGGCAATACTATAAATCACTAAATCGACTTCACCTTCAAAATAGGTTTCAATCGCTTCCACCACTTGGTCTCTGATGTTTTTCGAAAAAACGTCACCAGTAATATTAATCGCTACTCGTCCGGCTTGTTCGGCGTATTGTTTAAAAAAATGATTATTATAAAACCCCGCGCTGCCAACGCCTTTATTCGAAGGTCCGCGTTCTAATGAAACACCGATGGTATCGGCGTCTGCACCACCAAAGGTCAAGGCAATGCGAGCGGCGAGCCCAAAGCCGGATGAAGCGCCTAAGATCAATACTCGCTTAGGGCCTTGACTGATCGATGGCGCGGATTTTACGTAATTAATTTGTTGAAGGACGGCTTGCTGACATCCATAGGGATGAGCAGAGCGAGCAACCATGCCTTGAATGAGTGGTTCAATGCGCATAAAGATGGCCTGTGTGCAGTGGATGAACCAATAAAATAACGTAAAGCATGGTAAAGTTTATTGAGCTGAACCAT
The DNA here is from genome assembly GCF_030851525.1 of Vibrio sp. 2017_1457_13. NCBI lineage: Bacteria > Pseudomonadati > Pseudomonadota > Gammaproteobacteria > Vibrionales > Vibrionaceae > Vibrio > Vibrio sp. 2017_1457_13. The sequence continues at coordinate 196,989 of NZ_VHTA01000002.1, read as the reverse complement.
TAAATCAGACAGTTTTAGGCAATTTACGGTTGCTAGGGTGATTAAATTGTCAAGCTGGTGTTGCCGTCATGAATGATTATTTACAGTAACGGCGCGAGCTTTTGGGCCATAAATTGAGCGATCCAAGGTTGAGCGGCTGAGTTTGGGTGTAGCCCATCGCTCATCATCCATTCGGGGTTGATGATCACTTGCTCAAGGAAAAAATCGATCAGAGGTAGGTCAAACTCTTTGGCTAAGCGAGGGTAGACGTCAGCAAATGAGTCACTGTAACGTTTACCATAGTTGGGCGGTGTTTTAATTTGCATTAACACAGACTGTGCATTGGCTTGTTTAATTTGTTCGATCATTGTGCGCAGATTATTTTCTACTACTTGAGGTGGAAAACCACGTAAGCCATCATTCGCGCCAAGGGTAATCAGTACGGTTTGAGGTTGATGCTGCTCAAGTAGTGAAGGAAGTCTCGCTAACCCGTTACCTGTGGTATCTCCAGAAATGCTGCCGTTAATAATCGTAACCTCGTGGTGTGATGCTAATTGGCTTTCAAGTAAGGTCGGCCATGCTTGCTCAATCGGCATTTGATAGCCTGCGCTCAAACTATCACCCAAAATTAGTAAGGTTTGACTGCGTGCCGTCGTTGTAAATAGCATCATGCTAGAAAAAATAAACCCTAAAAATAACAAAGGAAGTCGTTTCGCCATGCAAAGCTCCGTTAGCTCAGTACCATCTGTAATTTCAGTACAGTCGGTTTCAAAAGTGGTCTCCACTGAACAGGAGACCTTGACCATTCTTCATGATATTAATCTTACCATCGGTGCTGGTGAAAGCGTAGCGATTGTCGGCAGCTCTGGCGCAGGTAAATCAACCCTAATGACGTTATTAGCCGGTTTAGATACGCCAACACAAGGCGAAGTGTATCTACTTGGTCAGGGACTCTCTTCACTCGATGATGAAGCGAGAGCGGCGATCCGCAGTCAATCGATTGGGTTTGTATTCCAGAGTTTTTTACTGATCCCAAGCTTATCGGCGCTCGATAATGTCACTCTACCTTGTCTGTTAAAAGGGGAACCTGAAAATCGAGCGCGAGCTGAGGCGTTATTGACCTCGGTTGGTCTTGCTCACCGTTTACACCATTCACCCAATCAACTGTCTGGCGGTGAGCAGCAGCGCGTTGCCCTTGCTCGGGCCTTTATGGTTGAACCTCAAGTGCTGTTTGCCGATGAACCCACCGGCAATTTAGATCAAGAAACGGCCAGTAAAGTGATTGATTTGCTGTTTGAACTCAATCAACAACATGGCACAACGCTAGTGTTGGTGACTCATGACCCTAAACTGGCAGCACGTTGTCAGCGCCGCTTTTACATGCAAGCGGGTAAGTTGGAGGAACGCGTGTGAAAACAAGCCCAGCCCTTACTTTGAATCAGCGGTTTTTACGTTGGAGTTTGAGTGAAATTCGTCATGGTCAGTTGTGGCCGATTTCATTGGCGTTAACCTTGATTATTGCTTGTTTGTTTGCATTAAGCGCTTTAGCTGAGCGCATGGAACAAGTGGTCGTCAAACAGGGGAAAGAGGCGCTTACCGCCGACAGCGTGTATGTGTCGGCTAATCCTATTCCAGACTCTTTATTGGCGCTCACGGAACAGAAGTCGTTAAGTACTTCGCAGATGACGCGTTTTGCGACCATGGCGTTCAGTGATCATGGTATGCAATTGGTCGGAGTTCGCGCGGTGGATTCATCCTATCCGCTACTCGGCAAAATGACCCTAAGTGATGGTGTTGCGCTGTCTCATCGTGTGCAAGCCAACCAGTTATGGTTGGACGATCGCGTGTTTGCTCAACTTAATGTAGAGATAGGTGATACGGTTACTTTGGGGGATGCTGATTTTCAGGTCAGTGGTCGAGTTATTGACGAGCCAGGGTTAAGTTTTAATCCTTTTCAACAAATGCCGGTAGTTTATATTCATCAAGCAGATGTGGCGAAGACGGGGGCCCTTCAACTGGGTAGCCGTGTTCAATATCGGTTATTCATTCTCGGCGCGGATCATCAGATTGAGCCATTAAAATCATCGCTCGAACTCGGACCGAGTGACGAATGGCGAGATCAAGAAACCACCAATCAGAGTAATGAAGTTTTTGAACGTACTCAGCAATATTTGTCGTTAACCGTCGCGATTGTGATCATGATGGCGGCGACGACGTTAGTCTTAACCTGTCAGCACTATGTTTCGACGCGCCAACGTACGATTGCCATGTTAAAAAGTCTTGGCGCGAGCAAAAAATGGATCGTGCGTTGGTTAACGATTCAAATTGGACTGTTGCTACTCTTTGCTGCCATAGGCGGTACTCTGATTGGCGTTGGATTGGAATTTTTACTCAGAATACCGTTGGTTGATTTATTGCCTGATCCTCTACCGACTTATGGTTTCCAACCTGTCGCGGTGGCGTTGTTATCGAGTATTTTGATTGCCGTACCCGCATTAGGCATTCCTCTTGGTTATCTACTGAATGTTAACGCTGCCAGTGTCATACAGCCCGTTAAAGCCGCTCGCCGTCGCTTATGGAATACCCTATTACTCGCTGTACCATTGGTGCCTATGGTGGTGGTTTATTGGCAAAACCAATTGGTGTGGATCATCTTATTTGGCATTCTTGGGCTGTTTTTTGTCTTAGCCGTGATCAGTCTGTTGTTAATCCGCGTATTGGGTTTGTTACCGCTGAATACGGCGATGCGTTTAGCATTGAGCCGAATCAATCGTTCGAGTGTCGCTACGGGGCTACAGTTTGGCGCGTTGTCGTTATCGCTAATGTTATTGGCTGTGATGTGGTTGGTGCGTACCGATTTACTGACGGATTGGCAAAAAGTATTACCTGCCGATGCACCGAATGCCTTTGCAATTAATATTGCTGATTATGAAAAGCAGGCTTATTTGCAAGCTCTCGATGAGGCAGGTCTTGAACGATCTGAGGCGTTTCCGATTATTCGTGGTCGACTAACCCATATTAATGGTCAAGTCGCTCAGGAAAGAATTGAGAATGGAGATGGCCCTAACGCGCTGCGCCGTGAACTTAATTTTACTTGGAGTGATACATTACCGAGTTATAACACGATTGTGGAAGGGCAATGGGTAGCCAGTCAGGCCGTTTCAATTGAACAATCCCTAGCTCAAGAATTAGGGATTGAAGTGGGGGATACGCTGAGCTTTATGATCAGTAGTCAAACCATTAGTGCGGTTGTTAATACGATTCGTCACGTAGAATGGCGCGAAATGAAACCGAATTTCTTTTTTATATTTTCGCCGGATGTGATGCAAAACGTATCAGGCAGTTGGATGGTGAGCTTTCGGATTGAATCTGATCACCAACCCTTGCTCAGTGAGTTGTCTCGCCAGCACCCGACAGTGAGCTTAATGGATATCCGAGCGATGGGAGAAAAGATTCAGCAGCTACTGACGCAAATCGTTTGGTCGATTACGGTATTGGCCGCGCTTGGTATGTTAGCCGGTATTTTGCTGATTTTTACCTTATTACGTTTAAGTTTGAGTCAACGTCAACAAGAAATCCAGCTTTACCGTACGCTTGGTGCAAGTCGCCGCCGAGTAACAGCAACCTTATGGGCTGAATATGGGGTAATGGCGTTAATAGCTGGGTTGGTGGCGGCAATCAGTGCCGATGTGATTGTTGGCAGTATCATGTATTGGGGGTTTGACTTATCCCCAGTGACGCATTTTTCGATGTGGTTGGCTCTACCAGTGATGACCTTTGTTACTTTAGCCCTTGTGGTTAGTAGCTTGTTACAGCGATTGTTAACGCCGATTAACCGAGCTTTAAGTTAATCGTATCTTGAGTAAGTAAAGAACTTATCCACAAAAACGGTGGATAAAGGTTGGGATAACTTGATTGGTCATAGATAGCGATCAGCATGCTAAGCCAATGCCGCTCAAGCTTACTGATAATCCGTTATTCACAGTGAGCGACAGTTGAAGATAAGCGGATAATCAGTCAAGGCTTTTTTGATAAATTTTGCACAGTTGATAACGGTGCCACGTTACATCAAACCCCCGTTATCCTGTGTGCATTTAGGGAAGGTCTCGCGACTCATGGCTTTCACCGATGATCGGTTGAGTCCATTGTCGAGCGAGCTAGGCCCATTTGGGTATAACATCGATAAGACCTTGTGAAAAATGTGATTTTCATAACCTTTTACACGTTTTAGAATAGGCAGCAACGTAATGACCAACGGCAGTGAAATGTTACTTACTAAACCAGAAATACAAGCCCCGAGCGTCGCCATTATTGGTGGTGGTGTCGCAGGTGCCACCGCCGCGGTGCATCTAAGTGAACTCGGGTTAAAGGTGACCTTGTTGGAAAAGAGTGCTGGTCTCGTCAACGGACCACCGATTTGCCATCTTCATGCAGGTGGTAATTTATATCGAGAAATTTCTCAACAGCAGTGCATTGAATTACTGCGTCAATCGATAGAAACCGTAAGGTTATATCCGCACACTTTAAATCGTCGACCCACAGTGATCGCCATTCCACACAGTGATCCTGGATCTGTACAGGAAGTGTTACCGAGGCTAGAAGTCATTCGTTCCGCTTACCAGCAGCTCGTCGCCGAAGACTGTCACAATAAAATGCTCGGTGAACCCAGTGACTATTTTCGTCTTTATCAGCAAGATGAGCTTGAGCGTCTTGCACTTAAGTCACAACCGAAGGTACCAACCAGCTTCGATGATTGGTTAATCCCTTTTGCCCAGCATACGGATTTATCTCAACTGAAATATCCGGTTGTTGCTGTGCAAGAATATGGTTGGAGCGTCTTCCGATTAGCCGCCAGCGCACATTTAACCTTAGACGCGTTGCCAAATTGCCAAGTCATCACCCAAGCGACGTTGGTTGACTCCCAGTTCGTCGATCAACAGTGGCAGTTAACCTATCAAGATCGTCATGGTCATCAGCAATTGTTACAGTGTGACTACTTAATTAATGCTTGCGGTTATGAAACGGGTAAAATTGATGATTTAACTCAACATCCTCGGCAGCGTCTGGTTGAGTTTAAAGCTGCGTTTGTGACCCACTGGCCGCGTTGTTATCAAGAGTGGCCTGAGGTAATTTTCCATGGCCCGAGAGGCACACCACAAGGAATGGCTCAGCTAACCCCTTATGCAGATGGTGTTTTTCAATTGCACGGTATGACACAAGACATTACGTTGTTCAGTGACGGCTTGGTGTCTTCGACGGCGGAATCCTCACAACCTTGTTTGCCCGCTTATCTGCAGGAAAAGCTGACTCAAGGCTGGTCAAGCCAAGCGCTAAGTGAACGGACTTTAAGAGCAATTCAACACATGAGTCAATTTGTGCCCGAATTCGCTTGTGCAGAGGTTGGTGGAAACCCATTATTTGGTGCTCAGCAGATCCCAGGTGTCGATGCATCACTGCGCGCGGCAGATGTTACGTTTGAGGCCAACCAGTATGCTCGCATTGAGGTAGTAAAAGGCTCATCGGCTTTGGAAGCAGCGAGACGACTGGTTTCGACATGGCAATTAGCCGACGTTGATTCTGGATTATCGATTGAGCAGCAGCACCCGGTGTGTTTAAGTTTTAGCGAGCAACAAATTGAGCAAAAAGCCATCGAGTTAGCGGAGCAGCGTGGTTATCCGATTGCGTTAGCTAAGGTTGTTGGCACTAGTAATCATTAACGCAACTGCTCACGGATGCGGTTGATCAATTCAACCGCTTTTGGATGTCCTGGGTTGACGCATAAGGTGTCTGCTTCAATCGCCAAAATAAAACCGTCTGCACTGGTTACTTTTCCATAACGAGAGATTTGTTTGACTTGGTTTAATACCGCTTCTTCGCTATGCAGTATCGCATTAGGTAGCGTGTCGGGCGTTAATTGCCCGTTAGCCAGATACGTTCTATCGGCAACCGCTTCAAATAACAGCGGCACATCAAATCGATCCGCCAGATCGAGATAATCTTGGTTATTCGGCGAGGCTAAAATCATCAGGGGAAGATTAAAACAAGAGACCGCATCGACCATTGATCGGAAAATATTTTTATCTCTCATCATGTCACGATATAACGCGCCATGGGGTTTGACATAGCTTAGCTCGGCATTTTTGCTCTCACACAAGGCCTTGAGCGCACCAACTTGATAAATCACAATATCGCATATCTCTTCATCCGATAGGGCAAAGGAGCGTTGACCGAAGCCTTGTTTATCAGGATAGCCGGGATGAGCACCAATCATGACGTCATTTTGTAGTGCTAAATCAATGGTTTTACTGATGAGATGTGGATCGCCAGCATGAAATCCACAGGCGATATTAGCCATATCGATATGAGGCATGATGTCTTTATCGGCCCCCATCTGCCATGCACCAAAGCCTTGGCCCATATCACAATTTAGTTTGATCGTTCGCGTCGTACTCACAGAAGGTGATCCTTATTGGTTATCCCTTACTTATCTGATGTTGAATATTAGTCATCGTTTGAGCCTATTTATCATTATCTTATAGGATAAGATCAATACGATGACAGGTTTTTTCTTGGATTCTTTATTAGTATTTTGAAAGTACTTAACGATAGAATAGGTTTATGAACGTGGTCAATCGTGCTGCAATCGAATCAATGACTCAAACAGATAACTAAGATGTACAAATTAACGAACAAAGGTAGCTAGGTATGAAAGTGTTAGTCACCGGGGGAATGGGCTATATCGGTAGTCATACTTGTATCCAGATGATTCAAGCGGGCATGACACCAGTTATTGTTGATAACTTATACAATAGTAAAGCCTCGGTATTGGATAGAATTGAGAAAATATCAGGTTGTCGCCCCGTTTTTATTCATGGCGACATTCGTGACAAAGCGCGGTTAATGAGCATTATGGCCGAACATGAGATTGAATCGGTGATTCACTTTGCGGGGTTGAAGGCGGTTGGTGAATCGGTACAAAAACCGCTCGAATATTACGATAATAATGTCAATGGTACCCTAGTGCTCGTTTCCGCGATGCGTGAAGTGGGGGTGAAATCATTAATATTCAGTTCTTCTGCGACCGTGTATGGCGATCCTGCTAGCGTGCCAATCACTGAACAGTTTCCGACCAGCGCGACGAATCCCTATGGGCGTAGTAAATTGATGGTCGAAGAGTGCTTGCATGATTTTCAACGTGCTAATCCAGATTGGAGCATCACGCTTTTGCGTTATTTCAATCCGGTTGGCTCGCATCCATCGGGAGAGCTTGGTGAAGATCCGCAAGGCATTCCGAATAATTTAATGCCGTTCATTTCTCAAGTTGCTGTCGGGCGGCGAGAGTGCTTGTCTATTTTTGGCAGTGATTACCCCACCAAAGACGGTACTGGTGTACGCGATTATATTCATGTGATGGATTTGGCAGATGGACACATTGCGGCACTACAAAAAGTCGGCATTCAGTCAGGGCTACATATCTATAACTTAGGCACAGGTCAGGGTTACAGTGTGTTAGAAATGGTCAAAGCCTTTGAAACCGCTAATCAGTGTCAAATACCGTATCAGTTAGTGGCAAGACGCCCGGGTGATATTGCCGAATGTTGGGCCGATCCAACGAAAGCTCAGAAAGAGCTAAATTGGCAAGCGACACGCACCCTCCAAGAGATGGCGCAAGATACTTGGCGTTGGCAGTCACAAAATCCTCAAGGTTATCCGGATAGTGAAGCGATATAACTAAACGACGTTATTAGCCATCACTTATTTTGGGCTATGGTCAGTCGTTATTGGTCATCAACAAATGGTTATCAATAAAAAAGCCAGTCACATTAGTTGACTGGCTTTTTAATAAATCACTTTTCATCTCAAATGAGAGGAGAAAGCGGCGAATTAATTCGTTTGGTAGCGACTTAATATTTGACTGAGGTTTTGCGTCGCTTGACTGATTTCATTAATCCCGGATGAGGATTTTTCTGCGACGCGACGAATGGTATTGGACTGACTACGGATATCGCTCAATTCTGATGCAATATCATTAGCGACTGAACTTTGCTCTTCTGCAGACGTTGAAATTTGTACACTCATATCATTGATCATCCGTGCCGAATGAGCGATTTTTTCAATATCTTGGCCAATTTCCATTACTAAGCTGCTGCTACTTTGCGCTTGTCCTACCGTTTGTTCGGTCATTTTTGCTATCGTACGGCTTTCACTTTGCAGTTTTTCAATCATCGATTGAATATCAATAGTGGCTGATTGTGTACGGCTAGCGAGAGTGCGAACTTCGTCAGCAACCACAGCAAATCCTCGACCTTGTTCACCAGCTCGTGCGGCTTCAATCGCTGCGTTGAGTGCCAGAAGATTAGTTTGTTCAGAGATAGCGTTGATGGTGGTGATCACTTCATTAATCTTGATCGCATTTTCATTTAAGGTTGTTACCGATGAGGATGTTTGACCGATAAAGCGTGATAATTGTTCAATTTCGTTGATCGCTTGAGTGACTCGACGATGACCAATCTCAACTTGTTTCGCATCTTGTTCTGCTTGTTGAGTGGCTTGACGAGAAATGCTCGACACTTCCTGTGCGGAGGCGGTCATTTGTTCCATTGCGGTGGCAACAGAATCTAACGACGCGTATTGATTATGAATTTGTTTTTCACTCTCTTTCATTTCACCGGCAAACACTTTTGAGGTATCGGTGAGTGTCGCTGAGTTGTCTTTTACTGTGACCACTAATTCAGTCAAGGTATCCATGGCTTTATCTAGTGCGCAGCCAATGGTGCCAAACTCATCACGTCCAGGATGAAAGCCTAAGCGGGAAGTCAGATCGCCTTTCGCAATTTTTTGCGTCGTAGTGTAGAGATCCCACAATGCTCCACCTAAGAAAGTCGCAATCCAATAGCAAAGAAGCCCGAACGGAAGAACCCACAAGTAACTGAATAAAAGCACCTTGAAAGCGGCAGAGCGCATTTGCTGCTCTTGACGAGAGAAGTCTTCCGTTAAACGATAGACCTGCCCATTGTTGCTTTGAGCCGTCGCCATGACTCGACCTTGTTGATACTGCGTATCTTGCAAAGCAGCGCGAGATTCTAATCCCGGGATCAGGGTAATGGCATTTTGACTGATGATCCCTTGCAGCTTATATTCTACCGCTTGTTTCGCTTGAGTCTCAAAGTTGGTAATAGTGTTGATATAGCGAGCGCCAGCTAGGGCACTTAGTGTGATAAAAAAGAGCGCAAACACGGCCCACATCTTATCGTTGATGGATATTTTGATGAATACACGATCAATCATCCTGAATGGAACTTGTTTCATATCTTCTCCGGTGCAGCACAATGGCGTAGGGGTTGAGCGATTTTACGGCTATCTGAGCGATTAAAGTGTGTAATATCCCATATATTTATGAAATATATATGTACCAACATATAAGAATTGAGAGGTAGATCGATATATTCAGCATTTATATCAAAGCCCGAATAAGGATTCTTATTCGGGCTTTGATAAAGGTCATAAAGAATTCCAAGCAGGGCGCTTGAATGGCAGTGATTAGCCGAGTGCGGGAAGTGCGCCAATGGTGATCATTAATTGGGCGGCAACAATTAATAAGCCAATGACCCCTGTAATCATCAAGGCTGGCTTACCACCAATCACTTGGTAATACTCAGGTGAGGAGCTTTGACTTCTAACGCGCACGACCATCGCAATCGGTAAAAATATCGCCAACACCGCCAAAGCAATTGCCGCATAACCTAAGGCCATAATAAAGCCTTGTGGGTAGAATAAAGCAAACAAAAGCGGTGGGGTAAAGGTGGCGACAGAAGCGACGAACCGATTCACACCTGCCCCTTTTTTACGTAACGTATCACCCATAAACTCAAACAAACCTAAGCTAACACCGAGGAAAGAAGTCAATAACGCTAAATCCGCGAAAATACCGATCATACTCCCTAGGCCCGATTGATGTGCACTGCGTGCCAATGTGCCAATTAAGGCAGACAAACCACTATTTTGAACCAGCTCAGCTTGGCTAACGACACCGAGTGTGGCTAATTGCCACAGGATATAAATGATCAGTGGAATAGCCGAACCAAAGACGATGGCTTTACGCAGTGATGGGGTATGTCCATCAAGATAGTTGACGATAGCGGGGATACTGCCATGAAAACCAAACGAGGTGAAAATCACGGGGATAGAAGCAATGATCAGCCCCTGTCCAAGTGGCATACTCAATAAGTAGGACTCAGTAACATTAGGGGCAAGAAACGTCAGCACCATGATCATGGCAATGATTTTACCGGCAAATAATAAGCGGTTGACTTTATCGACCGTCGCTGTACCGATGGTGACTACCGCAGCGACAATAACGGTAAACAGCAAAGTGCCTGTTGGCGCAGATATAGTGAATCCAGTAAATTCACTGATCCGTTGAGTAAACTGCCCACCACCTCCAGCGATATAAGCAGCACATAACGAGTAAAATAAGAACAGCATAGCGAAGGTCGCTATCCACTTGCCTTTTGTGCCGAGTATCTCTTTCGCGAGGGTATGCAACGTGGCGTCTTGACTTGAGTATTGATGGATTTCTACCATCAATAATGCGGTGAAGGCCATTAAGGCCCATAGACCAAGCATAATCACTAATGCCGTCGAAAATCCAAGCCCAGCGGAAGCCAAAGGCAGAGCGAGCATACCCGCGCCAATCGTCGTTCCTGCAATAATTAAGCTACTACCTAACAGTTTTGATTTAATCATATTGTAAACTTATCTGTACGTATTTAGTGGTTAAATGGGTGCGACGGAGTCAGTTAAACGATGTTTAGGCCGCTGCTTAGGTGTTTTTGGCTATTTTGAATAAATTAATCAATAAGGTCAATGGTGTTGTAAAAAATTAAGTTCATTAGTGTAATTTTATTTGTACACTGAATCTTTAGTTTGGTCTGACTGGTGATGCATCGCTGACTGTGTTAAATCTGTAGTTGGTATTGTTCTCGTTGAGTACGACACAAAATTACACGGAGTGGAAAAGTGATTCACCTTTCCAGTAATAACACAGGAGGTCGAGATGACAGACCAGATAAACCTTAATGATGATACTTTAGAGCTGTTAGACGCGTTGGAAATTGGTTGTGAATTAAGTCACTACGATACTACGGCTTATGACACTAGCGAGGCTGACGTTACCTTACTCTGTTAGTTCGCATCATGATTTCCATTTGCGTACAAAATAATCACTATAGGTGGCGATTCTCATTTTCGCAAAGCCAAAGCCATAACTATTTGCTACAATCCGCGCCCAGATTTTCTTTACGCTCAGCGTCGAACGCTGGGCGTTTCTTGTATTTTTAAAAGGAAAGTAGCATGTCTTCACCCTTCAAAACCTTTTTAGACTTGGGTATTGCACCTACTTTAGTTGAGAGCCTGAATGCGTTAGGTATTGAGACGCCAACAGAAATTCAAATTCAGGCCATCCCGCCCATTTTGGCGGGACATGATGTGCTTGCTGGAGCGCAAACCGGAACGGGTAAAACGGCGGCCTTTGGTCTGCCAATATTACAACGCTTGGCGGCATCAAAAACTAGTATCGATTTGAGCAGCAGGGATATTCGTGCTTTGGTATTGGTGCCAACACGTGAGCTTGCCCAGCAGGTATTTGAGAGCCTGACTGCTTACGCGAAAGGCAGCGAGTTAAAAATTGTTGTTGCGTATGGCGGCACCAGTATGAGTGTGCAAAAACAGCATTTGCGTGGTGGTGCTGATGTACTCATCGCCACGCCAGGACGGCTTTTGGATCATGCACATGTGAAAAGTCTTTATTTGGGTAACGTACAAACCTTAGTGTTGGATGAAGCGGATCGAATGCTGGATATGGGCTTTATGCCTGATATCCAAAGAGTCTTGCGTAAATTAAATCGTGCACGACAAACGTTATTTTTCTCTGCCACCTTCGATCAAAAAATTAAGGCATTGGCTTATCGGATGATGCATGAACCGATAGAGGTGCAAGTGACGCCAGCGAATACGACGGCAGACACAGTGTCACAAATGGTTTATCCGGTTGATAAAAAACGTAAAAGTGAGTTATTGGCGTATTTGATCGGTTCACGTAACTGGCAGCAAGTGTTGGTCTTTACTAAGACTAAGCAGGGCAGTGATGCTTTAGCTCAAGAGCTGAAGTTGGATGGTATTAAAGCAGCCTCGATCAATGGTGATAAAAGCCAAGGCGCGCGACAAAAGGCGTTGGATGATTTTAAAGCCGGCAAGATTCGGGCGTTAATTGCCACGGATGTCGCCGCGCGCGGGATTGATATCTGTCAATTAGAGCAAGTGGTTAATTTCGATCTGCCTTATAAAGCGGAAGACTATGTTCATCGTATCGGCCGTACGGGACGGGCAGGACAATCCGGTTTGGCGGTCTCTTTAATGAGTCCACAAGAAGAGCCGTTGTTGCAAGCGATTGAGCGGTTGCTGGATCAGCGCTTACCACAAGAGTGGTTAAAAGGTTTTGAACCATCGCCATTAGAACGCTATGACGATACGCCTTCTCAGCGATTGAGCCGCTCGGCGGAGAAACGTCAATTAAAGGCTAAGCTGAAAATTCATGCCAAGCGTGGCAAAAGATAGTTAAACATATAACCCCCTGAAGACGTGAGCCTTTAGGGGGTTATATGTTAGATATTGGCTTAATCGGTTGTCGCTGATGAGTCTTCGTCAGTGGAGAGGTTTTCCGATGGCTGAGAGAGCGCGCACTGTTTTCGCCAATCATACTGCACATCATAAACCAGCTCTTTGACGGAGCGAGGAGATAAAGCGTACTCGTCAGTAATACGGTATTTTTGAATCATTAACCCATTAAACAGTTGCCAGTGATTGAGTAAGCATTGGTCGAGGTCCGCTTCTTCATCTCGCCATGTTTCTTTGAGAAAAGGCGTTAAACTGGCCGCACTGTGGGTATACATGATCATTTGCCATTTCACTTCCCAAATTTTGATCGGCGTTTCAGGGCATTGTTGATTATACTGTTCGGCAAACCCTTCAATTAATCGTTCTATTTCACCTGAAGTATCGATAAAGTAGTCGATTAACGCATCGTCTTGACGCACGGCATCAGCAATCAGCTGGATAGGTTGTTTGACAATCAATCCATGAGCCAATAAACGCATGATAAACAGATAGACTTTCACGTTAGCTGGCATGGATTCTGGGATCTCTTTGATCACCTTACGCATATAATGCTCAACATACAGATGCAGGCCATCACTAATGCTGTGCCAGATTTTCTCTTTACTACCGAAATGATGACGAATCAAACTGTGTGACACTCCGGCTTTTTCACTAATGTTACGCAAAGAGACTCGTGCATAACCGAAATCACAAAACAGTTGTGCTGCAACTTTGAGGATATGATAGCGAGTGTTCAGTGCATCTTCAGCACTGCGCCGCCCTTGTCGTTTTTCCGTCATGGCACTTCTTCATTGATTGATTACTGTGATGTTTTACCAGATCTACCGCAGAGTTTCACGGATAACTGGCGCATGGAGAGATTGACTGCACAAAACCTCACCTTAATTAATGCGAAGGTTCATACATAACCGCAGAGTTTGGCTTTACTTAAGCAAGCGATGGTTTTTGCATCGCTGATATCGCCATCAATAATGTATTGTTCGAGCTCTTCCATCGTTAGACTTAATACTTCTATCAGTTCATCATCATCACACTGAAAGCGCTGTGTTTTCGTCAGTTGTTTGGCGACAAATAGATATTGTATTTCGTCACAAAATCCGGCCATCGGAGTGACTTGGCCTAATTCAAAAAATTGTTCGCCACTGTAGCCAGTCTCTTCCTCTAGCTCACGTTGTGCACACTCAAGTGCAGTTTCATTATTTTCGATGGTCCCTGCGGGTAATTCGAGTAACCATTTTTTTAACGAAGGTCTGAATTGACGAATAACGATAATTCGCTTATCTGCCGTGATGGGCAAGATGACTGCGGCACCCGGGTGTTTGATGGTGGTATGAACCAAGGTTTGTCCGTTTGGATAGATAATGGTTTCTTCAACCAGTGCAATGTTTTTCCAGTGGTGTATGGTTTTTATCATGGACTAATAATCTATTTTTATCTGTTGAAATGCCGTGGCAGTCAGCGATGAATAAAAGCAATAGGGTATCAACAGAGGGCGGTTATCGTTAAGCGACTAACCTTACCCCATTTAATCGGATACCCCAACTCAATTGATGTCCAGACGTGACGTTTTTATGAATTTGTTATTTACGCATCAATGAGTTGAGAAGTAATTCTGCAAACTTTGATCTCAACCCTTTTCTCACTATTGAGATCTGGTATAAGGCTGTGCGAGTTTAAAATACAACTTGTAACAAATTAATAACGAATGTATAAATCCCGTTGTACCCTCAGCCAGTTACGGAGCGCCTCTATGATCAACCCTTCTTCTCATGCACAAAAAGCGTTACTGGCAGAAAGAATTAATAAATTAGCCAAAGCATTGGCGGATGGCGTGTATGAGCGTGAAAGTACGATTAAGCTCTGTTTGCTCGCTGCCCTGACGGGTGAAAGTGTTTTCCTGCTTGGTCCTCCCGGGATTGCAAAAAGTTTAATTGCCAAACGTCTTATCCAAGCTTTTGATAGTAGTAGCTATTTTGAATACTTGATGACTCGATTTTCTACCCCTGAAGAGGTGTTTGGTCCATTAAGCATTCAAGAATTAAAAGATAATGGTCGCTATCTACGCCTAACGGATGGCTACCTGCCGACGGCACAAGTGGTTTTTTTGGATGAAATATGGAAAGCGGGACCGGCAATTCTAAATACATTACTGACAGTCGTTAATGAGAAGACGTTTAAAAATGGCAGTGACATTGAACGAGTCCCAATGCGTTTGTTGATTTCGGCTTCCAATGAGTTACCTGATGAAGAGAGCGGTCTTGATGCTTTATACGACCGTATGTTGGTGCGTGTTTTTGTCAATCGTATTCAAAACAAACAGAATTTTAAATCGATGTTAACGGTAGGGACGCCACAAGAAGCGAAAATCCCTGATGGACTGGCAATTACCGATCAAGAATATCATCAATGGTTAAGTGAATTAGATAAGCTGACGTTAACCGATCCGCTGTTTGAAAAGCTCTATCTGCTAAAAGCGCAATTAGAGCAAGCGGCGCAAGAGAGCGGTTTACCGGCCGATGATGTCTATGTTTCTGATCGTCGCTGGAAAAAGTCAGTAAAGTTACTGAAAGCGTCCGCATTTTTTAATGGACGAGATCAGATAAGCCCGCTGGATTTACTGTTATTACAAGATTGCTTATGGAACAGTCCCGAGTCTCGTGAATTGGTGTATCGAGTGACGCGTGAGTTTGCTTTACGTGATGCATTTGATCAATCTCAGGTTGAGCAACAAATTGACCGCTGTCGTATTGAATTGACGTCCATTCAGCAAGCGTTAGAAAGTGAATTAGCCATGGAGCCGTCACTAGAAACCACCAATGGCTTAAGAAAAAAACAATTTCATCAATACGATCTCAGCCAAGCTAAACTTTATCAAGTGGGGCAAACAAAAAATCTCGTTAAACTGGTATTGCTGCAAAACAATTTATCGGTTGCTGAAGCCGAAAAAGGCGATAGCCGGTGGATTTATCTTAGTAAACCTGAGCTGCAAAAGGCGATTAAACAAGGGCAGGGAGAGATTTACGGTTACGTTAATCACAACCCAAATGTATTCCGGTTACGGATTGAACTGGATGGACAAGGGAAGTTAGTTATCAAAGATATTGCCAACCGTTCCGTGTTATTAGCCTTGGTGACTAAGCAAGGGTTAGACGAGCAACAGTATCAACTTTGGTTACAACAAGCGGAACAGGCGTTGGTACAACTCAAGCAGACGGAGCATCATTTACGTCAAGTGCGTTCAGATTTTCATAGTGCGTTACCACATAACTTTATTGATCCAGAACTGCCTGTGGCGATGCAGTCGATACTGCATGAGCTACAGCAGCAATTAGAAGAGACGCACAGTGAGTTTGAGAAAACCGTTCAGCGCTTTAGACAGTTAAGCGATTTTTTTAGTTAATTGAGGTCGGATTATGCTCGGTGCAGACAGCTTGAATATTGTTTTAGCCATCGCGGAATCTGGCATTATTGAAACCGCCGTCAATGATTTATTAGCACGCTCACAAATGATGATGGTTGAAAATGATGGTATTCGTGCCTCGGTAAAAAATCATTTAGCGAAGTGGCATAGTCAAGTTAAACAACAGATTACCCAAGTCACAGAGAGTGAGCATTTTCAAACTGAAATGGCACTTTACCAACAAGTGATTCATTGGGATGAAGAAACCTTTTTTAGTAAACTACCGGAACTGGTCAAGCAATTAGAAGGGGTGTCGCCTTTTTATCTGAAAGCTCGTCAATTAATGGAAGATAACAACGCACTGAAAAATCCGATGTTTGCCCATTTTTTCTGTGACCAATGGTATAAAGCTTTAAGCGAAGAAATTAAACAAGCGCAGATTATTGAGCTTGAAGCGAGTAAAGAACAGGCTTATGCCGAGTTGTATCAGCGGATGGAAACGTTGCGTAATATGGATAATGTCGCTCAAGCTGGGGATGAAAATCACGTCGGACGTTTATGGGATATGGCGGCCGCTAAATTAAGTCGAACCGATCTGAGCGTCATGAAGCGTCACGCTGACTTCCTCAAAAAACACAAAGGGCTACAAGAAATCGCTGAGCAACTTGGACGAATGGCCAGTCAAATTGATGATCCTTCGCTCAATCCAACCTTAAATGAACATCCCGAGGTGGTGGAAGAGAAATCTGATCAAGCGACCGATGATATTGTGGGCATTCACCCTAGTGATGATCTCAATAAGTTACTGCCGAATGAAATTCTTTTCTTGAGTCATCCAGAACTCGAAGTGATCTTCTATAAGCATCTAATAGATAAGCGCTTAATGAACTATCGTATGCAAGGTAAGTCACGCACGCTGCGTAAGGTTCGTGCTCAATCTACCGAGCATGCACAGTTAGAATTAGAAAAGGGGCCGTTTATTATTGCCATTGATGCATCAGGCTCAATGAAAGGTTTTCCTGAGCAGTGTGCCAAAGCGATGGCTTACGCTTTGATGCAAATTGCGTTAGCCGAAGATCGTGATTGTTTTGTGATGCTGTTTTCAACGCAAGCGATTGTCTATGAACTCACGCGACAAGATGGTCTGCGTGAAGCGAGTGATTTTTTAAGTTATACCTTTCATGGTGGCACCGATTTGCAGCCAGCGTTAGAAAAAGCGATCAGCTTGATGCAAGGTGAGCGATACAAAAATGCCGATCTGATGGTGATTTCAGACTTTATTGCTCCCAAGCAGAACGAATCGATTTTGCAGCAGGTCGAGGATTTAAAACGAAACCGCAACCGCTTCCATGCGTTAACCTTGTCTCGTCATGGTAATCCCGAACTGATGACCATGTTTGATCACTGTTGGCATTACCATCCTAATTTATTGGGTAGACTGGTGAAGAAATGGTAGTCTTCAACGTTTGCTGTTAAGGATCTGCTGAATACGTGGGTTGAGCGTTTTCCCGTGCTGTTGCTCATACTCTTCCCGTTTGAGATCATTAACGTTTTTCACTGAATGTGACGGCAGTAAATTATTAGGCAATTCAGTGACTAATTTCCCCTTTTCTTCAAGCCTTTTCGCTTCCAAATAATATTTCTTAAACAGTTGATCTAACTTGGCTTCCGCCACTCGTTTTAAGTCATACAGCTTGTTTTGAACTAACCATTTTTCAATATTATTCTCCGGTTCGCGAGAGAGTACGCGGATCCGGCTGTCGAGTAGCTCTTCGGCAGTAAGGGCATCACGCAGCACCCAAAGCTCGCCCATTTGTGGTGGCCAGCTATTGCCCAACTGAATACGTTCATGACAATGTTTAAGTACTCGGTTGAGACTATTAGGGTCAATCGATTCAGCGAAATCAACAAATTTCCCTGTAGGCAAACTGCCATACTGATATTCCCATTGAGTTTCATAAACACTCAAGAACGAGCCAAAAACATGTAAGCACCAGTCGGAAGGCTCCTCAGGATGAACACTATCGGCCACGATGGGCTCAGAAGGTGGGCTTTTTTCCTTTTTGGATAAGCTGCTGTCGGAAGCGCTCAGATGGGCTAAGCTTTGGTTTATACCCATTTCCCGTAGTTTGCTCTCGATTTCCTGAATGTTCAGAGGTTTTCGCTTGCTGTCTTTCATTGAGTTTCTCGTTGGTCAACCAATACTGGAGTTTGTTTTCTAATCGGGCGACGGTTAATAGCTCGCTGGCTTTAGACTTGTGCCAGAGAACAAATTTTTTCCACACTAATAGATGATCATTATTAATGCCAGAGAATTTAAAAGCCCGCTCTGCCCACATAGGGATTTCACTCTCATCCAAATCATGAGTCGCAATCGCGTTCCCTTGCAGTAAATTAGATGAGTTATTGCGATATTGTAACGCTTGCTTTGGCAGATTAGGAAAGTTTTCCTGTGGTGCAGGTGCAGGTGCAGGTGCAGGTGCAGGTGCAGGTGCAGGTGATTTCATCGTCATAGGGTGGTGCTCTTGATCACTAATTCGCATCTGGAAAATATGCAGTTCATGACCATGACGATAGTCTACTTTGATTTTTTCAAGCCGTTGCTGCTCACACAAAGAACGTAAACATTCGGCTAAACCAAAGGTAGATAAGCAGCAGAGTGGCCCCATATGTTCTAGGTTAACTGTCACATAGCCCATATCATCGGTGCTATCGGCAAGCATTAATAACACCAGTTTTTCCGCTGCGCTTGCACAGTTGAGTTGCCAGGCTAGATGGGTATATTTTGCGCTCACTTATCTCGCTCCGACTTTATGTAATATTAAAAGGAAGCGTTATTGTATGTCAGCCGTATAAGGAGTTGTAGGCTTGAGAGTAATTAAATTCATTTGCACAATAGCGATAAGCCAAAGAAATGAATTGGCCCCATTATGTTTTGGGGCCATAAGTATTATCAATGGTGGCTTAGGCGTTGATTACAGTAGCGCAAGTAAGGTTTCTGCTTTACTGGCTTCGAATGTTTTCGCTTCTTCAACATTGAGGGTGGTGACCACACCATCTTCAATGATCATCGCATAGCGTTGTGAGCGAATGCCACCAAAGCCAGCAGTATCCATTTCAAGGCCCAGAGCTTTGGTAAAACTGGCATCACCATCGGCAAGCATTAACAGTTCAGAGGCATTTTGCGCTTCGCCCCATGCTTTCATTACAAATGCATCATTAACCGCAACACAGGCAATCAGGTCAACACCTTTCGCTTTGAAAGTATCGGCATGAACCACGTAACCAGGTAAATGGGCTTCTGAACAGGTAGGGGTAAATGCGCCTGGGACGGCAAATAAGACCACTTTTTTGCCCGCAAACAATTCTTGAACATTATGATTAACCATACCATCTGCGGTCAGTTGGCTGAGTGTTGCCGCAGGTAAAGATTGTCCTTGCTTGATCATCTTGGTTCCTTAATCGTGAGTTGTCCCTGCGGTTTGAAAATCAAATCGCCTGAGGGAAGAGATTACTCATCCAGTGTAACTCTAAATACGATGACCAACCACCGACAAACTGTAGGGAAATCATAATGAGTTAATGGCGTTATTATGCTTGTTACCGCATGCTATCGATGCCCCGAGTTTAGGGCTGATATTTCATTCTGCTAACCTGATTGAAACGGAGTGATAAGCACGGACAATTGGCGCGGCTTTTTCAGGGTGACTTTTTTCAACACGCTGATAATGGCCAAGTAATGTGGTTAAATATCTTTGCGCCTGCTGATATTCGGCGAGGGTCTTGACTTGCCAGAGTGAGTCGCCCACCAGACTGATCGTTGGTGCGTTATTATCAGTAGAAGATGGGGCTGCGATATACAGCACTTCATAATAGCGGCGGTTGTCTTCGACAAGGCTTTCATGATAGAGCTGGCAGGACAACTGACGTAACTGTTGTCTTAAGCGATAGGTATGATAAACCGGACAAAGTATAAAATCGATCGATTGGTTTGGATGAGCCGTGATGATTTTGCTCACCAACTCCGCGGTTAAATCACCACCGACACCCGCGATGATCACTAAATGACGACCATGATGCTTATCAAGCGGCAACCTTGCTACATCGATGCAGTCGGCGCTCCACTGAGTTTGATTAGGGTAGTGGCGAGAAAGGCGCTGGCGTAACACGTCAATCAGCTCGGGGACAATATCAACAAAATGAATGCAGCTCGCCGCTTGGCGCGTTAATAGCGCTTGTCCCAACCAACCATGATCACAACAGCAATCCCAAATATGATCATAAGGCTGGGTAATCAGTTGCTCAATGTGTTGTAGGCGTTGGCTTAGCTTCATGGAAAATAACGGTTAGTCAAATAAGGAGGCGGATTATACTCAACTTAACTCGCGAACCATAATTCTAGATGCAAAACCAATACACATAGTAATAAGGAGAAGATAATGTTAACCATCCATGGTTTGGATCATGTGGTATTACGCACCACTCAGTTAGATAAGATGCTCTATTTTTATGGCACCGTGCTTGGTTGTCCTATAGAACGCACTTTACCCGATGAAGTGGGATTGATTCAGCTACGAGCTGGTTCAGCTTTAATTGATATCGTTACTGTTGACAGTGAGCTGGGTAAATTAGGCGGTAAAGCGCCACAACAAGATGGCCGAAATGTTGAGCATATTTGCCTGCAAGTCTCTCCACTCGAAGAGGCGGCTTTATTAGCGTTTCTTGATCAGCACGAGATTCCGCATTCTGATTTTGACACTCGTTATGGCGCACAAGGTTTTGGGCGTTCGATTTATATTGAAGATCCAGAAGGCAACGTGATTGAATTAAAAGCTTTTCAAGTGTAACTGTCGATTTTCACGGGTTGAGAACTTAATCTTTACATCTTGTAACAACTGGTTATAGTAAGCAACGCGTTGAAATGAGAGAGGAATGCCATGCTGGCTCTGTTTTTGAAATGCTTACTGGGCGCAGTAGCGGTGTTGATTATTGCTCTTCTCTCGAAGAGTAAAAGTTTTTTCATTGCTGGTTTAGTACCACTGTTTCCGACTTTCGCTTTGATTGCGCATTATATTATTGGCGCTGAGCGCACCATGGCTGACCTGCGTTTAACCGCTTTATTCGGCCTCTATTCCTTGATCCCTTATGCCGCCTATCTATTAGCGATTTATTATTTTAGCTATCACTTCTCTTTGCTTTGGACATTGAGTTTATCGACTTTGATTTGGCTAGCTTTCGCTGGGGTGTTGATTGTGAGCTGGAGCCGTTTTCATCCAAGTATGGCCGTGTGATAGGCGGTGTTATCTGTGAAGTGGGAGTCAGTATGTGCACTCGAATAATAAGCTTTAACCTAGTGGTGATTACCCTAATTGCTTTGTGCTCCATGTTAGTGGGAAGCTTTTTTTCCTTGCCGTTAAGCGAGTTATTTATCGCGGCTATCGTGGTGGTGCTATTGCGTAAGCAAGCGCAGATAACATTGAATTTACCAAAAAGTCTGTTGATGTTTGTGCAGGTGATATTGGGGATCAGTGTTGGGGCGACGATTTCGCTGATTGAGTTAGGGCAAACCCTGAATGTCTCGGTAGTGGCTGGATTAATGGTCTGCCTACTGTTACAGACGGGCGGCGGTTTTTGGTGGCTACATAAACGGGAAGGTTGGCACCCGTTTGAAGCATTATTGGGCGCCATTCCCGGTGCGATGGCGGCGATACTGGTGATCAGTGAGTCGGGGAGTAAGCCATCGAGTAAAGTGGTTTATGCTCATTCAGTTCGGTTAATTATTTTAATCCTATTAGCGGGGGTCATTTCCCTTAATGGTACCCGTATCGCGGTTAGTCATCCGTTGATGGGCAGTGAACAATGGTTAATGTTAGGGGCTATTGTTGGCCTAAGTATGCTTTGTGGCAAACTCTCGATAAAGCTGGGCATTCCCGCCCCCTATATGTTGGCCTCATTACTGATCGCTGCTGCCTTTAATAGTTTCGTCCCTACATTTTCTTTTGCGGTACCGATCAATTTGGTGCTATTTGCTACCGCGTTATTGGGAGTGTTAATTGGCGTGCGTTTGGCAGAAACGACATTGCGTGAAGCGGCTTCTTATTCTAAAGCTGGGGTGATAGTCACCCTGATTGGCTTAATGGTTGCTGTAGGCGTATCTTGGATTGCTGCCCATCTACTGGATATGAGTTGGTTAGTGTTACTGTTATCTTGGGTGCCCGGTAGTGTTGAAGCGATGACCGCGGTGGCGTTACTACTCGGTTTAGAACCCGCTTTTGTGATGGTCAATCATGCCATTCGCTTACTGCTTTTATACACCATGCCAGCACTGTTTAAGAAGCAGTTAGAGCAGTTGCGTCCTTCGGAACAGTAAATAAATTCATCGCATAAAAAACCACCGCGTAAGGCGGTGGTTCAATCATGGTTGTCTGTATTGAAGGGGCTTAACCAACGGCCCGTTGGCTAGTGTCTGCCTCTGCCTTAGCGGTTAAATATTGTGTTACTTGTTCAACACAGGTCACATCGTGATCGATACCTAATTTAGTACGACGCCAGAAGATATCATCCGCTTGCTGTGCATACTCATGTTCAATCAAATAATCGACTTCGATTTGATACAAGTCATCACTAAATTGAATACCTAAATCCGCTTGGTTTTGCACGCCATCAAGCATGGTATTACAGCGCGTACCATAGTTAGTGACCCAGCGCTCTAACATTGCTTGATTGACAAATGGCAGCTGTTGTTGCAGTTTGGCCAGTAGCTTATCGCGTGCAAAGGCTTCCCCCCCCGGTAAAGCAGATTGTGCTGTCCAACTTGGTTTCATCTGTGGGAAGAAGGGCGCAAGCTGCTTCATTGCTGATTCGGCCAATTTACGATAGGTGGTCAGCTTACCACCAAAAATCGACAGTAGCGGGGCTTCATCACCGTGTTGGTCGAGAGATAAGGTGTAATCACGAGTAATCGCTTGTGGTGAGTCTGATTCATCATCACATAAAGGCCGCACACCGCTAAACTCAGAGACGATATCACTGACAGCAATCTCTTTCGCAAAATGCTTATTGACGATATCAATCAGGTACTGACGCTCTTCTGCTGAAATCGTGACTTGTCTTGGATCGCCTTTATACTCAACGTCTGTGGTGCCGATCATTGAATACTTACCCAAATAAGGGATAACAAATACGATACGCTTATCTTCATTTTGCAAGATATAAGACTGCGGCTCATCGTGAATTTTTGGCACAATGATGTGTGAGCCTTTGATAAGACGAATGCCATAGGGCGAATCGATTTGGATATTGTTATCTAAAAATTGCTTAACCCAAGGTCCGGTAGCATTGACTAAGGCATGGCTTTTACGCACAAAACGGGTTTGCGTTCGCTCATCAAAGAGCGTAACAGACCAGATATCATGTTCACGAGTGGCTTTTTCTACTCGGCAATAATTGATCACTTCCGAGCCGAGCTCTTTAGCTTGCATCGCATTCAGTATCACCAATCGAGCGTCGTCTACCCAACAATCAGAATATTCAAAACCGACCGACATTTCAGGTTTCATTACGCTGCCTGCCTGCAAGGCGACTTTTTTACTCCCCGGCAGTGAAGTGCGTTTGCCTAAATTGTCATACAGGAATAGACCCGCACGAATCATCCATGCCGGGCGAAGAAACGGGCGATGAGGAAGACGAAAACGCATCGGTGTGACAATGTGCGGTGCTTTTTTAAGTAAGACTTCGCGTTCGGCTAATGCTTCACTCACTAAACGAAACTCATAATGTTCGAGATAACGTAGGCCACCGTGGATTAGCTTTGAGCTGGCTGACGAGGTAGCGCTGGCAAAATCTTGTGCTTCATAGAGCCCGACTTTTAAACCACGCCCAGCGGCGTCGGCGGCGATACCGGCACCATTAATGCCGCCACCCACCACGATAATATCTAACACTTGGTGTTCGTTAAATTGCGTTGAACTGTGCTGTTGTTTCATTTTGATGGCCTTTGTGTTCGTTTTTGTCTTTTAATGTTCGTATGAAACCATTAAATGGTCGAGATTGGCAGTTGTTACGTGTGATTTTTTGATATGGATCATATTTAATGCGCGTTTGAAGGTGTTGGTTGGTAATTGTTCGCTCTATTGCGCGTTTATTTATATTAATGATAGGAGAAACGGCTTATTAGATGAGTATAGGCTATGTCGATAATGACGAAATAAAAGAAACCAGAAGGGATGACAACAGGCTATTAGGGATGGTCTATAGGTGAAGCGAAATAACGTGAGTGTTTAGAAAATAAAAAAGCTCGCGATTACGGTTAGATAACGGCGAGCTAGGTATCAATGGTTATTGAACTATTTAACAAACACGTCTTTAAAATCACGTTTTAAAATAGGATCACGACGGGCTTTTTTGATTTGTTTGACCATGTCTTTAACACAGTTATGTAAGACTTGATCGAGCAATTCGGCGCGGTACTCTTCTTTGTCTTGCTCACTCATGTCTTTAGGTAATTTTAGTGTCGGAAACTCTTCCATTACATTGACGCCGGCAAACGCTTGGCTTACTGAGATCAGTGCATGGAACTGCTCAAAGTTATCAAGAATGTTTTGCGCACTAGCAGGAAGGCTATTCCATGCTTCTCTAACGACCTCTTCTGAGACTTCATGAATTGAAGCCACCATGTTGTACATTTGCTCGGGTACTTGGTCAAATTCAATCACCTGACGCAGTTCAGGGGATACGGTATCCAAATTAACGATCGGTGCTTCAGTTTGAGTCGTGTCTGACATGAAAAATTTCTCATCAAGGAAAAACCTCATGCTAAAAAGTTACGCTAAAATGTCAACCTAAACGTATCAATAAAGCGCTAAGCGCGGAGATTTTGTTCGTATCATCAGCATGACTAGCAGTCGGTAAAGGTTGATACTGAGCTTTTCTGCTAAAAATTAGACTAAAAGCCAGATCGTTATTGAATTCATGACAAAAAAAGACTCTCACGACAGCGACCTAGAAAAGGAGTCAGCCGCGTCGTAAGAGTCATATTGGTTGTGTTAAGCCAAGATTAGTTCTGTTGGCGAATCAAGTAATCAAAAGCGCCTAAGCTGGCTTTAGCTCCTTCGCCCATCGCAATGATGATTTGTTTATAAGGGACCGTTGTTGCATCACCAGCAGCAAATACCCCCTCAAGGCTGGTTTCACCACGACTACCGATTTCAATTTCACCACGCGGTGATAAGTTAACCGCTGAGTCTTTCAGCCATTCAGTGTTCGGTACTAAACCGATTTGCACAAAGATCCCCGATAATTCAATGTGTTTAATTTCATCAGTATGACGATCTTTGTAGTTCAATCCGGTCACTCGGGTACCGTCACCGATCACTTCAGTGGTTTGCGCCATCGTGATGATATCAACGTTTGGCAATGAGTTAGCTTTGTTGATCAATACTTGGTCTGCGCGCAAAGTATCAGCAAACTCCAGTACCGTAACATGCTCAACGATACCCGCTAAGTCAATCGCCGCTTCAATACCTGAGTTACCACCACCGATCACTGCGGTTCTTTTGCCTTTAAATAATGGGCCGTCACAGTGTGGGCAGTAAGCCACGCCTTTATTGCGATATTCTTGCTCTCCTGGTACGTTCATTTCACGCCAGCGAGCACCTGGGCTTAAAATCACGCTGCGACTTTTAAGGCTAGCACCGCTTTGTAAACCGACATGAATACGTCCATCATCGGTAAATTCTGCGCCCATTAATTTATCGGCTTGCTGTTCAGTAATAATATCAACGCCGTACTCTTTTAAATGCTCAGTTAGGTTAGCGGTAAGCTTCGGACCTTCAGTATGTTTGACCGAGATAAAGTTTTCGATAGCCATAGTATCCATGACTTGACCACCAAGACGCTGAGCAACAATACCGGTGCGAATGCCTTTACGAGCCGCGTAAATCGCTGCTGCTGCACCAGCTGGACCACCGCCAACCACCAATACGTCGTAAGGGGCTTTCTCATTGAGGCTGGCCGCTGCTTTTTCGGCGGCGCCATCGTCTAACTTATGCAAAATTTCAGTTAGACTCATGCGTCCTTGGCCAAACAGCTCGCCGTTTACGAATACGCTTGGCACCGCCATAATGTCGCGCTGTTTGACTTCATCTTGGAATAGAGCACCATCGATCATTGTGGTGCGAATATCAGGATTAATTGCCGACATCATATTGAACGCCTGCACGACATCGGGGCAGTTTTGGCAAGACAGTGAAATAAAAATCTCTACGTCTAATGTTTTGTCTAACTGGGCAATTTGCTCAATGACTTCTGGCTCCAGTTTCATTGGATGGCCGCCAGAGTGAAGCAGGGCAAGAACTAAAGAAGTAAATTCATGGCCCATAGGCACACCAGCAAAACTTAATTGGGTTGCTTTGTCTGGGTTACTGACCGTCATAATAGGTTTACGCGCACTGGCATTATCGTCACGCTCGACCGAAACTAATGGGCTGAGTTCAGCAATTTCATTAGCCAAGGCAAGAATGTCTTGCGCTGCTTTACTTTCATCGAGGCTGACCACTAAACGGACGTCTTGTTTCAGATTACTGAGATATTGTTTTAATTGTTGTTTAATCGCTTGGTCTAACATAGAAACACCTTGTCGAATACGTTGAAAAAAATGGCCACTCTGGATGAATATTGTCAAGAGAGAGCAAGCTAGGCATTTAGGTCGTCAGAGTAAAACACCCAGCCTGCTCTTAATCGATTAACGTCTGTGCTTGCGGATGTGGTTTAACGCCACAGGTTCGCTATCAGCGTTAATTAGAATTAGATTTTGCCTACAAGGTCTAAAGATGGCGCTAGCGTTTCTTCGCCTTCTTTCCATTTTGCAGGGCACACTTCACCTGGGTGAGAAGCTACATACTGAGCCGCCTTGATCTTACGCATTAGATCTTGTGCATCACGACCGATACCTTCAGCGGTGATTTCCATCGCTTGGATAACACCTTCTGGATCGATAACGAAAGTCGCGCGGTCTGCTAGGCCTTGACCTTCACGCATCACACCGAAGTTGTTGGTGATGTTGCCAGTTTGGTCGCCCACCATGTAGTAGTTGATTTTGCCGATCGTGTCAGAACTGTCGTGCCATGCTTTGTGAGTGAAATGAGTGTCAGTCGATACAGAGAACACTTCTACACCACGTTTTTGTAACTCTTCATAGTGATCAGCAAGGTCACCAAGTTCGGTTGGACAAACAAACGTGAAGTCAGCTGGATAGAAGAAGAACACGGCCCATTTACCGAGAACGTCTTTTTCTGTGATTTCTACGAATTCACCGTTTTTGTATGCAGTTGCGTTAAATGGTTTGATTTGAGTGTTAATCATTCTTTACTTTCCTTTTCTGTAAGTTTTTGATTTCGCAATGTGTTGCGCTCGGTAAGTATATTCCCACTTTGAGTTGATAAAGGAAAATTGCTTGTGTCTATCCTATTGATAGGTGAAAGCTATGTTTTGGGGCTAATAATGGTTCTGTCGTTGATTGGTTGGGGAAATCACGCTATATAGTCAATTACATGATTGTGGAGTACATAAATGCGTAAGATGATATATCTTTGGCTCTTGAGCACAGCTTTACCGTTTCACGTCAACGCAGAAACAGCAAGTCGATATGATCGATTCGATGAGTTATCTCTCCGTATTATTGGTGGTGAAAAGTCATCAGAAAATGATTGGCCTTTTATGACTGCATTAGTCAAAAACAATGCAATTAATACTTATAAAGGACAGTTTTGTGGGGCGAGTTATATTGGGCAAGGATTTGTTTTAACCGCAGCTCATTGTATAGATAATAAAAGAAGCCATGATTTTCATGTGCATATTGGTATTTACGATTTATCGAAATCCAGTACACAAGGTCAAGCCGAAGAAGTGAGGGCTATCTATATTCACCCTGCTTATAACAGGCTCACTCATGTCAAGGATATTGCTTTGATTGAGTTGATTAGCCAACCAAATTTACCAACCGTTAAGTTGGCGACAGGGTATAAGAACAACGAGATATCAGAAAGAACTATGTTAACGGTGATGGGCTGGGGGAAACTAACCACAAAGATAAATAGTTATCCTAATATCTTGCATCAAGTTAACTTACCTTATGTGCCGCGTTCAAGTTGTCAGAATTTAGGTAAGCGCTATAACAATATTACAGATAGTGATATATGTGCTGGCTTTTTGGAAGGTGGAAAAGATTCTTGTCAAGGGGATAGCGGTGGTCCATTAGTGTACAGCCATAATGGTGGCATTGAGCAGGTGGGTGTGGTGAGTTGGGGAGATGGCTGTGCCCAGCCAAACGCTTATGGGGTTTATGCTAATGTTGCTTATTTTCAAGATTGGATCGCCGAGATAAAAGAATCGGGTATCAGTTATACCCAATATACTTATCGTAAAGTGACTCAACCAACCGTAGAAGAAGAGCTTGTTATAGAGAATACCTCTGATACGGCATTATCTATTCTTGATATAGAACTTGATCCTGATTCCAAGCTCACCATAACAACCAATACTTGTATTGATGCGATTTTGGAACCTTCTAATAGGTGTAGTATCCGTCTCACATCAACCTCAAAAAAACTGTTTACTCAACGGGATGATACTCGCGAGGTACAACAGTTAGTGGTAACGACTAATCGCTCGAATAATGAAAAATTATCATTTTTCTTAGTGTTTGAACGTGATAAACCAGCCTTGCCTTCTTCTAGTTCAGGCGGCAGTATCGGTTGGTCTTTATTTGGGTTAGGCTTACTCGGTTGGTTACGTTTTCGTAAAGGAGTAAGAGTGTGATAAGAGTCGTATTCAGTACATTATTAGTATTCATATTGAGCGCTTGCAGCGGCGCTGAGAGTGCAGCAACTGACCCAGTGGTTGGAGATAAAATTCCTCTACTGAGTTATCAAGTCAACCCCAATCATATCGCCTTTGAAGCGCTAGGTAATGGATGCAGTCAAGCAGATCATTTTGCGCTACAAATCGATTCAATTCATCGACAAGCAGCAACGGTATCAGTGATACGCGTTAAACAAGATATGTGCCGCCGTATGCCGATGTGGGAATCGTTCACGCTTGCTTTACCTAAAGAGCTCCAAGGTAAAACCCTTTCTGTGACCAACCCCCAAGGGCAGGCAGATAGTAAAGGTTAATAATCACAACGTGTTTATGGTTTGTGAGATAAACCCGCGGCGCAGTGCCTAGTTATGGCTGCGCCGTTTTTAGTCGTCACGCATTAGGTCATCGACGAGCGATAGTGGCTGCCATTCAGAACACCCTAAATCGTTAACTAGACGATTCAACGTTAATCGAGCCACTATTGAAGAGGATCATTCGATACAAAAGTTAAGCCCGATACTGACTCTTTCTCCTTTCTTTTTATCTGATTCTTCAACAAATAATGATATCAGTGCTAATTTTTAAGCTTTTCTACCCTTTATTGGTCGATAATACTTGAAATGTCCCATTAACTTTTGATTTACTCTGCGGCAGCATTACCAAGCTGAATGCAATTGACTTGGTGATATATGCTGAGCTGATGGACAATAGCCACCATTTGTCTATTGAGATAGCCACTCAGCTCATCGCAATAACTCAGCTCACTCTCTTTCTACTTACTGTGATGGTAGCGTAAAACATGGCTATTTTTCCTCATATATAGTGATGATTGAGGTCGATATAGAGTGTTTCGCTAAGTAGTTTGAGCATGGCAATGATTAATGGATGACATAAGGATAGAGAAATCAATGAGTGAAATCGCGGATAAGGAATCAACGCAAGGCCGTGGTGTACTGCGTTTTATTGCCCTTGCGGGACAGAAAATCCCAGACCCTATTGTGATATTTATGGTGCTATTTGCTGTCTGCTTACTCCTCACTGGGGTGATGAACGGTGTGCAGTTTGTAACCACGGGGGCGGATGGCGCGAGTACCACGCACAGCATTAAAAACATGCTGGCAACCGAGCACGTGCGTTGGGTGTTTGATAATGCGTTATTGCAAAACTGGCTAGCCTTTGGTGGCGGTGTATTGGGTGTCATTCTGATCGTCATGATTGGTGTCGGCATTGCCGAGCATTCCGGTTTATTGAGCACCGTGATCAAACGAGTTGGCACTAAAATCAGTGATCGTTGGTTACCTTTGCTACTGGTCTTTTTAGGGATCATGAGTTCGATCGCCAGTGATGCTGGTTATTTAGTCTTAATTCCTTTAGCTGGTATGCTTTACGCTGGTTTAGGTAAAAACCCACTAATCGGTATGAGCGCGGCATTTGCGGGTGTTTCTGCCGGCTTTAGTGCCAACTTGATCCCAGCTACGCCTTCAGACGTGATCATCGGCGTTAATGCCCGAGTCTTTGCTGAGGCGCAAGGTGTGCCGTTTGTGAATGCGGCGGGAGAGGCGCTTAATCCTGCAACAATGCATTATTATTTTATTTTTGTTTCCACCATTTTGCTTGCCGTTGTTGGTGCTTGGGTGACGAAACGTTTCGTTACTCCACGCTTAGAAAAGATGAGTTATCAGCTTCCCGAAGACTTGAATTTAGATGACTTTAAAGTCACTGAGAAAGAGCAAAAGGGATTACGCGCTGCAGGAGTGGGTTTAATTCTTGCGCTATTAATGGTGTGGGGACTGATTGTTGGTCCATTAGCAACCTATACCGATGCCTCTGGCCGTGAAGTGACGCCGTACCTGAATAATGTCATTTTATTGATTGCCTTAGTTTTCACCATTATTGGTGTGTTTTTCGGTGTCGCGAGCGGTAAATTCAAGAAAGTGCAAGACGTTGTACAAGCGATGGTTAAGCAGATGAACACCATGGGCTATATCTTAGTCTTGACCTTTTTCTGCTATAACTTCTTGGCTTTACTTAGCTATTCCGGTCTTGGCACTTATATTACCTATCTTGGTGCGACTTTCTTGCAATCTCTTGGGCTGCAAAAATTCCCGATCTTATTGATTGTTGGTTTCTTGCTGACCACTGCGGTGATTAACCTCTTTGTGGGTGGTCTAACTTCGAAATGGATGCTATTAGGCCCTATTTTTGTGCCAATGCTCTATCAAGTAAACCCGAATATGACGCCAGATTTAGTGGCTGCTGCTTATCGTGTTGCGGATTCATCAACCAATATCATTACGCCGATGATGAGTTATGCTGGGGTTATTTTAGCCTTTATGCGTAAGTACAAACCGGAGCTATCGTTTGGTGATGTGATTGCGATGATGATCCCTTATTCTGTTGCCTTCTTAGTTTCTTGGACAGTATTACTGATTGGTTTTTTCACACTTGGATTACCGTTAGGTTTCTAAAGGTGGTGCTGTTTTGCTGGAAAGCCCGATTGCATATCGGGCTTTTTTTTGCCTCCCTATCTTGGTTTTTGGCTTTCTATTGTTATCGTTACCACTATTTTTGGTCTTTAAAATTGAAGATTTAAATGTTTATTTTATTTCATTTGAATGATTTTGTGTAAACGTTACCACTTTGAGGTTTTTATCACAGAAAAATAGATCTCTCTACTGATAGACTGAATGTCATTGAGGCAACGTTGAAGAGTAAGAGGGTTTATGAGTGTTTTGATTACTGGTGGGATGGGCTACATTGGCAGCCATACTTGTGTTCAGATGATTGAAGCGGGCCTTGAACCGATTATCATCGATAACTTATGTAATGCAAAAGTGGAAGTGTTAAACCGAATTGATGCGTTAACAGGAAAGAAACCTATCTTTTATCATGGTGATATACGTGATGAGGCATTTTTAGATTCGGTCTTCACGCAGCATGATATCCAAGCAGTGATTCACTTTGCGGGCCTCAAAGCAGTTGGTGAATCGGTGGCAAAACCACTTGAGTATTATGATAATAACGTCAATGGTTCATTGGTCTTGACGCGTAGTATGCGTAAAGCCGGAGTGAAAAGTCTCGTCTTCAGTTCATCGGCGACAGTGTATGGTGACCCAGACATTGTACCTATCACCGAAGATTCTCCAACAGGATCAACAACGAATCCATATGGTCGTAGCAAATACATGGTGGAGCAGTGCCTAAGTGATCTGTTCCACGCTGAAAACGACTGGAGCATTACCTTGCTGCGTTACTTCAATCCGGTCGGCGCACATCCATCGGGCTTGATGGGGGAGGATCCGCAAGGTATTCCCAATAATTTGATGCCGTTTATTGCACAAGTCGCGGTAGGTCGAAGAGAAAAACTCTCTCTATTTGGTAACGACTACCCAACTCCAGACGGTACAGGTGTGCGTGACTACATTCATGTGATGGATTTGGCCGATGGACATCTTGCGGCACTTCAGTCTGTGGGAGAGAAATCGGGGTTGCACATTTACAACTTAGGTACGGGTAAAGGTTCTAGCGTACTTGAGATGGTTAACGCTTTCAGTGAGGCTTGCGGCAAACCAATCCCTTATCAAACATGCCCACGTCGTCCGGGTGATATTGCTCAGTGCTGGGCGAGTACAGAGAAAGCGGCGCGTGAATTGAGCTGGAGAGCGACGCGTAACGTAGCTGAAATGACGGCGGATACGTGGCACTGGCAAGTTAAAAATCCGAATGGCTATTCTTAGCATAATTGAACACATTGCTGTTTACTGTGCTTCTCACGCTGTTGGGAAGCTCAATTTGAAGAATCTTTAAAAGTTGAGTAAGTCAGATGTCAAATATCAAATTTAATCCTGTGGATCATCCTCATCGCCGTTACAACCCGTTGACGGGGCAATGGATTTTGGTTTCCCCCCATCGTGCAAAACGTCCTTGGAGTGGTGCTGACGAAAAGCCAGCGCTTGATGAGTTGCCAAATTATGATGACAAATGTTTTCTTTGTCCGACTAACGAGCGTATCTCGGGCGATATCAATCCAGATTACAAGGACACATACGTATTCAGTAACGACTTTGCTGCATTGATGGTGGATTCTCCAGATGCGCCAGAGTCGGACAATCCACTGTTCAAAACGCAAAGCGTCCGTGGTTTAAGTCGAGTGATTTGCTTCTCTCCTGACCATAGCAAAACGCTGCCAGAGCTACCCGTTAATAAAATTCGCAACGTAATTGACACATGGAACGAGCAAATCGAAACCTTGGGTAAAGAGTACGTATGGGTTCAAGTGTTTGAAAATAAAGGCGAGACAATGGGCTGCTCTCAGCCGCACCCACATGGTCAAATTTGGGCGAACAGTTTTTTACCCAATGAAATCGAGCGTAAAGAGCATCATCTCAAGGCGTACTACCAAGAACATGGCACTAACTTGTTAGTCGACTATGCACTGGCTGAACGAGCTGATGGATCGCGAACCGTCGTTGAAACGGAACACTGGCTTGCGGTAGTACCTTATTGGGCAGCATGGCCATTCGAAACGATGTTGCTACCGAAAGCGCATATTCGTCGTATGAGTGAACTCAGCGGTGAACAACGTGATGATCTTGCTGTTGCCATCAAAAAACTCACCAGTCGTTACGATAATCTTTTTCAATGCTCTTTCCCTTATTCAATGGGTTGGCACTACGCGCCGTTTTTTGAACCGGGCACCAACATCGAACATTGGCAATTGCATGCGCTGTTTTATCCTCCATTGTTGCGCAGTGCTACTATTCGTAAATTTATGGTCGGTTACGAAATGCTAGCAGAAAGCCAGCGTGATTTAACTGCTGAGCAAGCTGCGCAGCGACTACGCGATGTCAGTGATGTGCACTATAAAGAACAATAATTTTGATTATTGTTGAAGCTCTACCTAGTTAAGGGATGTGATAATCGTGGCTTGAGATTTACGCTGCGATTAGAGAATTAAACCGTTTGAGAATTTACTATGTCTGATCTAATTCAAAATGTGAAAGCGTCTTTTGCGCAAGTGTTTGGTTACTCACCTAGCCATATTGTCCAAGCACCTGGTCGTGTGAATTTAATTGGTGAACATACCGATTACAATGATGGTTTTGTCCTGCCATGTGCCATTAATTATCAAACGATGGTGGCGGCAGCAAAGCGTACGGATAACCTCGTGCGCGTGGTATCAGTGGATTACGGTAACGAGATTGATGAGTTTGATATCACTGAAGACATTCTCTTCCAACAAGACAAAATGTGGGCCAACTACATTCGTGGGGTGGTGAAGTGTCTGTTGGCTCGCGGATACCAGTTTACTGGCGCAGATATTTCAGTGAGTGGCAACGTACCTCAAGGTGCCGGCTTGAGTTCATCTGCAGCATTGGAGGTAGTTATTGGTCAAACGTTTAAGGTGCTGTTCAATCTCGAAATTAGTCAAGCAGACATTGCGTTAAACGGCCAGCAAGCAGAGAACGAATTTGTCGGTTGTAATTGTGGCATCATGGATCAAATGATTTCGGCTGAAGGACGTGAAAATCATGCCATGCTATTAGATTGTCGTAGTCTAGACACTGAAGCGGTATCGATGCCAGAAGATATGGCGGTTATGATCATTAACTCAAATAAAAAACGCGGTTTGGTTGATAGCGAATACAACACTCGTCGTCAGCAATGTGAAGAGGCGGCCCGAATCTTTGGTGTGGCAGCATTGCGTGATGTGACGATTGAGCAGTTTAACGAGAAAATCGCTGAACTGGATGAAATGATCGCAAAACGTGCTCGTCATGTCATCACGGAAAACGATCGTACGGTGGCTGCTGCTCAGGCTCTTCGGGCGCACGACATGAAGCGGATGGGCGAGTTGATGGCGGAATCACACGCATCGATGCGAGATGATTTCGAAATCACCGTACAGGAAATAGATACCTTAGTTGAGATGGTCAAAGACGTGATTGGTGTTCAAGGGGGCGTACGTATGACGGGTGGTGGTTTTGGGGGATGTATTGTTGCTCTCGTTCCGCCAGCGCTGGTCGATACAGTAAAAGCAACGGTTGAAGCAAAATATCAAGCAGCGACAGGCTTAACCGCGTCAATTTATGTGTGCCAAGCCAAAGATGGTGCTGGCTTAGTTGAAGTCTTGTAAGGGTATTTGATGAACGCACACTTTGAACTCCTAGAACAAGCTATGGCTAAAACGCCGTCGTTTGATGGTCAAGTCGCAAATTTGATTCATCTTATTAACGCGAATGGTATGACCGCATCGTTTATGGATATCGGCGCGACGTGGTTGAGCTGCACACTACCAGTGAATGGTGAGAGCCGTGAAGTACTATTGCGTTCGCCAAATATGGCTGAACACATGAAGCAAGGCGCTTACTTTGGTTCTATTGTCGGTCGTTTTGCTAACCGAATTGCGAAAGGCCAGTTCGAGATAGATGGAAAATCGTATCAAACGGGTATCAATAATGGTGACCATTCACTGCACGGCGGGTTGGATGGCTTTGATAAACGACGTTGGAAAGTCGAGGAACAAAGTATTCAACATGTGGTTTATTCGCTTCAATCGCCAGATGGTGACCAAGGTTATCCTGGTAACCTCGATATTAGTGTGACTTACAAGCTCACTGATGACAATCAATTGTCTATCTCCTATGACGTGACGACGGACAAAGCATCACCAGTAAATTTAACCAATCACGCTTACTTTAATTTGGCTGGTGAGGCAAGCCGTGCGAAAAGTTTAGATCACGTTTTACAGCTTCATGCGGAGTATTATTTGCCTACGGATGCGGGGTTAATTCCTCTTGGTGAGCAGAAGTCGGTTTTAGGTACCAGCTTTGATTTCACTGCTCTCAAACCGATTGGTCAAACCTTTCTTGCTGAGCAGGATCAGAAAATGGCTGGTGGTTATGATCACGCCTTCGTATTCGAACCAGAAGTGACCGATGGCATATCTACCGCCGCGATTCTTATTGCACCAGAAAAAGAGGTGGTGATGACGATTAAAACCACAAAACCAGCCGTCCAGTTTTATTCGGGTAATTTCTTAGCTGGCACTCCTGGTGCAAGTAAAATCTATGAATCTTATGATGGTCTTGCTCTAGAAACACAGTACTTTCCAGATGGCCCAAACAAGCCACAATGGGGACGTAACCGAGGGATATTGATGCCGATGGAACGTTACCAACATCGGACTATTTATCAATTTGAATGTTAGCAATCTCGTCGTAAACCCTCGCCCGATCTTAGAGCGGGGATATAAGGCGAAAGGACGATAGCACTTTAAGATAGACAGAGGTTATCTTTAACATTTGCCACTGTCGTATTACTGATATTCCAATGTTGGGGCTGTCATAGTGGGCTAGATGCCCACTTTCTTTAGTTTTGTCGAAGAGGTCCGAATGATAAGCTCACCTTCCACTTTACGTTTATTGGTAAGTAAGGGTTGGTTTTCAATCAATGCCATTAGTGATTCGACAGCAAGCTTACCCATGTCAGAGTAAGGTAGCTCAACGGAAGTCAATGCTGGGAAACTCTCAGAGGCGATTTGTTGATTATCGTAACCGACTACGGCGATATCTTGTGGAATTTTCAAACCTAATTCAGCTATCGCTTGATAGCAGCCCATCGCCATATAATCGCTACTGCAGAAAATCGCTTCTGGTCGAGGATTCATGTTCATCAGTACTAATGTTTGCTGATAGGCTTCTTTTAGTGACCAGTTTGCTTCGACTAGATAATCCGCGTTAGGAATAATATCTGCATCAATGAGTGCTTGACGATAACCATCAGCACGTTGCTTACTGGCTAACATCCAGCTTTCACCAGATAGCATAGCAATGCGACGATAGCCTTGTATTGTCAGGTGCGAAACGGCCTTATAAGCTCCAATCATATCGGCGGGTAGAATACTTGGTGTTTCAGTATTTTCCTCGTTGGTGCAGTTTAGCAATACCGTCGGGAGCAAGGTTACAACCCTTTGCTGCTCCAACTCTCGTGTCATACTTGATGCGTAGATTAAGCCTGCATAATCACCACTGTTGATTTCCGATTCTATCTTACTGGCCAACACCTCATCATGGTTGTAATTAAACGTCACTAAAATATAGTCATTTGACCAAGCTTCTTCCCTTGCAGTATTGATCGCATCGATAAATGGGTCATAGCTAGTTAATCCATTGATCACTAGTGCTATTTTTTTTGGTCGCCCCAGAGCATGGGCGACCTTTTTACTTTTATAACCCAGCAACTCTGCGGTTTCGAGTACTTTGCGTTTGGTTGCTTCAGCAATTTTTACGGAGGTTGAGCCATTCAATACCAGCGATACAGTGGACTGAGATACTCCAGCCGTTGCTGCTATGTCACCCATGGTAATTTTCTTAACCATTTTGATTTTCCACTTAATTTCGTTAGCTAAAGATATTAGCTAAAGATTAAGTTCGGATCATCCTTTAAAGGTTAAGATCACAAAAGTAGGTTATAGCACCTGAAAAGCTGTGACTCCCACCACGTTTCTTCTCTTATCATCTAGCCATAAAATTATTAATTAATATATTAGCTAATATTATTAGTTAATTAATGGTTTAGTTTTAAGGAAATCAAGATGAAAAGATGGTCAGAAGAAAAAGCGTGGCAATGGCAAAAAGAGCATGGTTGGTTACGTGGTTTTAACTATTTACCGCGTACCGCAGTAAATTGGAATGAGATGTGGCAGGGGGAATCTTTTTCACCCGAGATAATAGAGCAAGAGTTAGCATGGGCACATGAGGTGGGCTACAACACTTTACGTACTAATTTACCATTTATTGTCTGGCAAGCGGATCGTGACGGTTTACATGCGCGAATTAAGCATTTTCTGGATATCTGCGAACGCAATCAAATCAAAGTAATGATGACGCCTATGGATGACTGTGGTTTCTCTGGTGATCATCCCTATCTTGGTGCCCAAAAAGCACCGATACCTGATTTGCACAACAGCCAAGCTGCGGCTAGCCCTGGCCGTAATGTGGTAATGGATAAATCCATGTGGGGTGATGTCGAAGCCTATATCCGCGACATCATAGCTACTTATAAAGATGACTCTCGGATTGTTATTTGGGATCTCTATAATGAGCCAACCAATCGGATGATTTTCACCACCACAGGTGAGATAGCTTATGACGAAGAGATGGAAACCTTCAGTCATGATTTGATGGAAAAAGCGTTTGAGTGGGCACGTGAAGAACACCCAACTCAACCACTCACGGTTGGTGCTTGGCATGCCCCAAGCATTCTTGACCGAAGCTTACCAATTTATGAACATCCAACCGACCGAAAAGCGATGGAACTGTCAGACATCATCACTTTCCATGCTTACTTACCACTCGATCTATTCCATCAAGCTATTGAGATTGTTGAAAGATATAACCGACCAATGATGTGTACTGAGTGGCTTGCTCGTCACGCGCAATCGTACTTGCATGAACAACTTCCTATCTTCAAACAGAAGAATATTGGCTGCTATCAATGGGGATTGGTGAAAGGGAAAACCCAAACACATCTTCCTTGGCCGGAGATCAAACGTAACGATGCCAATTATGCGAGTCAATGGTTCCACGATTTGCTTGATGAGCAAGGACAGCCATATGACGTAAACGAAGTGCAATTAATTAAAACACTCGCAGAAGTGGATTAATTGCCTGTGAGCCGACCTTGATAAATGGGTCGGCGCCCAACCTATAATTAACTTAATTGAGACGTGAACGATGACTACTCTACAAAACAAACTTACCAATAAGGAGCTGATGTCTTACTTCGGCTACGGAGTAGGCCAGTGCTTTAGCTTTGGCCTAGTCGGCTCTTTTATTCTCTATTTCTATACCGATATTTTGGGGATTTCACCGATTGCAGCAAGTACGATTTTTTTGATTGCTCGAGTTTGGGATGCAGTCAATGACCCGCTTATTGCCGGATACATGGACACACTTGAATCTCGCTTCGGTAAATTCCGCCCTTACATGTTGTTTACGCCGATTCTGATTGTTTTGGTCACGGTCGCGGCGTTCTACAACATCGATGCTGATACATCGACAAAAGTGGTGTACGCCGGTATCACTTACATTCTTTGGGGGACGCTTTACACCATTTCTGATGTGCCCTTTTGGTCTATGTCTTCTGTTATGACGGATGAACCACAAGAGCGAGCAAAAGCGGCAACCTGTGCCATGTTAGGGGTAAATGCGGGTATCGGCGCGACTTTGGTTGTGTTTCCGAAACTGAGTGTATACTTCTCTGATGGCCGTGCAGATCAGGGGTACTTACCAGCAGTAATTGTACTGATGATTGCGGGTTTACTCTTTATGTTGAACGGCTTTTACAACACTAAAGAACGAATCTCGACGAAAAACTGCGAAAAAGTCACGTTAAAACAAACTTTCCAAGCCGTTCGTAAGAACAAGCCGCTATTTTTTATTTTGGCTGCATTTTTTATGAATGTATTCTTCAACCTAGTTAACGGACTGTACATTTTCTTTTTCACTTACAACATGGGTGATGCTGGATTAGTCTCTTTGATTGGATCGATTACTTTGGTTAGTGCGATTGCATGTTTAGCTACACCTGTATTAACGAAGCGTTTCAAAAAACGTGACATTTTTATTGCGCTGTGTGTTTTAGAGATCATCGCTCGTATTGGATTCTATTTAACTGGGTACACCAATCCAACTGCTGTGATGATATGGTTAGCGGTAATAACGGGGATCTTTATGATGACCAACCCTCTTATCTCAGCAATGATAGCTGATACGGTCGAATATTCTTACTACCATAGTGGTAAACGGACCGCCGCGATTACTTTTTCGGGACAGACCTTTACTGGTAAACTTTCTGTTGCTGTAGCTGGTGGTTTAACAGGGGTAATCTTAACGATGATCGGTTATGTACCCAATGTAGAACAAACAGAAATGGCGCTGAATGGAATATTTTTCTGTATTGCATTGCTACCAGCGTTAGGAGCATTAGTGCGCATCTTCATTATGTCCCGCTATACATTTACCGAAGATCAACACGCAATTTTACGAGAGAAGCTGCAGCGAGGTGAATTTGCAGAAGGTGTAGATGTTAAGTCTGTGAAACCACATGAAGCATTGAGCTAGATACCGACAACGGTTTATCGTTAAAGCCCGCTCAACAAACAGTGCGGGCTTTTTATCGTGATTAGATTGCTGATCAGCAGCGTTCGACAGAGTTTCTACGTACGAGAGTTGGGGTGAATATCGCTGTTTCTTCTTCAATCACGTCATCACGTGATAATGCCAAAGCTAAGTGAGCGGCGCGTTCAGCCATCATCTCAATAGGATAACGAATCGTAGTAAGACTTGGATGAACAAAACGTGCAATTAATCCATCATCAAAGCCAATGATAGAAATCTCATTCGGCACGTCAATCCCATTTTGTTCTAAGGTCACCAATGCGCCTGCTGCCATATAATCGTTGTAGGCGACGACTCCCGTGATCTCTAATGACTTTGCTAATAGGTTAGTCATAGCGAGCTCGCCGCCATCGCTATTAGGGGTGCCGTACTCGATGTAGCTTTTAGGTAGCTCAATACCATAGTCACTGAGCGCGGCTTGATAGCCTTGTAGACGTTCATCGGTATCTTCAATGTCTTGTGAGGAGGCAATACAAGCAATTTTTCGATGACCATGACGAAGTAAATATTCCGTTGCTAAGAATGCTCCTTTGCGGTTATCGAGTGAAATACAGCGCTCGGCTAGTTCTGGGATATAGCGATTAATCAGAACCATACCTTTGACCTCTTTGGCGTAACCAATCAACTCCTCATCAGATAAGCCTTTAGCATGCACCACGAGTGCATCACAACGGTTGTTGATGAGTAACTCTAAGGCTTGGCGCTCATCATTGGGGTTATGGTATCCATTACCGATCAATATGTGTTTACCATTTGCTCGGGCAATGGTATCGACGGCTTTGACTAAAGTACCAAAAAAGGGATCAGAGACATCTGATACTAAGACGCCCATTGTTTTTGTGCTCTGACTAACAAGAGCACGAGCGGCCGCATTGGGTCGATAACCGAGAGCATTCATTGCTTCTGTAACGGCGTGGATTGACGCTTGACTGGCTTTCGGGGATTTATTGAGTACGCGGGAAACGGTAGCAACGGAAACGCCCGCAGCTTTTGCAACATCTTTAATGGTAGCCATGGGTAATATATAACCTTTCATTTTAATAAGTGATGAATACACTCACACAACGGTTGGTGAGCGGACTACGTTAATAGCCTAAAGAGAGGTTCTCATCAGCGTCTTTAATGGCAGATTTAGCCTAGCAAGTTAGATTGATGATAATACCATGAATCAATAATAATCTTTCGACTAATTGATTGAATAATATGCCAATTAATGATTCAAGCTGTTTGTTTTTTTTTTTGACTACCGATTAATCCCCTTAAGTGATGTTTTGATTGTTCACGGCCACAGTAGAACGTCTAACCAATATTGGTAAGAATAGACGTTGGGTATGGGATTGTATTACCTCTTTATTTATCAACTGAGTTGAAAGTTTGACGGCTTCAGCGGCCATGACTTGTATTGGGTAACGAATAGTGGTTAGGCGAGGGTAGATGTAACGTGCGATATGACCATCGTCAAAGCCTACAATAGAGATATCTTGGGGGATTCGTATCTCATTTTCTTGTAGTAATGCCATACAACCTGCAGCCATATAGTCGTTATAGGTTGCAATTGCAGATAATGGCATATTTTTGGCGAGAAGGTTGACCATGGCTAACTCTCCGCCTTTTTCGTCTGGTTCTTCAAATTCAATATAACTTTCTTTTATCGTAATATGATTATCTCGCAGAGCATCGTAATAGCCTCGGAGTCGATCATGCGCATCTGCAATATCATGACTAGAACAAATATAGCCAATATCCCTATGGCCATTTTTAATTAAATATTCAGTTGCGATGTAGGAGCCCTTATAGTTATCTAAAGCCACACAGCGAGATTCTATTCCAGGAATACTTCGATTAATCAGCACCATTC
Organism: Vibrio sp. 2017_1457_13; assembly: GCF_030851525.1. Classification (NCBI taxonomy): domain Bacteria; kingdom Pseudomonadati; phylum Pseudomonadota; class Gammaproteobacteria; order Vibrionales; family Vibrionaceae; genus Vibrio; species Vibrio sp. 2017_1457_13. The sequence continues at coordinate 155,036 of NZ_VHTA01000002.1, read as the reverse complement.
CCGGAATTTCATTAGCCAGTTGTCGAAGTTCTTCATCGCTCATCCCTTTGCTATGTACAACTAAAGATTCACATTGGCTATTGATCAGTAGGTTGATGGCGTTTCTTTCTTTATCAGCATCATGGTACCCACTGCCTATCAGTAGTTGTTTTCCTTGTTCACTAGCGACGGTATCGATGGCTTTGACCATGCTGCCAAAGAATGGAGATGAGACATCATTGACCAATACGCCAATAGTATTGGAGGATTTACTTACCAGCGCTCTAGCGTTTGCATTGGGTCGATAGCCCAATGCTTTCATTGCTTGTTGTACGGCTTTAACCGCTTTTTCACTCGTTTGGGGTGAGTTATTGATGACTCGAGAAGCGGTCGCTATGGATACACCTGCAGCTTTTGCAACATCTTTGATAGTCGTCATAGGGTTCTCTAGTATTGTCGGCCGTGCCATTTAACACCTCATCACTAGAAAATTCAAATCCTATCAATGTGATTGTTGTGTTGTTTCAAGATATTGAGTTAACGACTTTAGAAAAAGCCCCTAGAGATAATCAAGGGGCTAAATCAAATTTAGTTAACTAACGGTGTTAAGTATGGATTTTAAAGTAAGGCTATATTGATAGGATTTCGCACAAAGTTGATACTCTTTATGTACGCTTGGGCTCCATGAGTCGTCACCACCGACCCCCATGTGTTGATGATCAATCCTCACATATATTTTATCTTCTATGATCAGTTCATTGGTATGTTTTGCTTGGGTTAACTGTTCTTGATTATATTGACTAACACTAAATTGAAAGTTTCCTATAATTTCTAATTGGTTAAGGCTTAATCTTTGAACGTTGCAACGTAGCCCATTATCGGTCGGGAAGATATAGGGTGTGTGCATTTGCTGTAATGTTTTTTCGTAACAGCCAAAACGTGCAGCGGACAAGCGATCTGGATAGTTTTCAAATGGGCCTAAGCCTTGCCATGTAATGATAGGATTTTTCTCATTCAAGGGCAAAATGAGCTCCAAACCAATGCGTGGTATTGGAGGGAGTTCGTCGGCCAGTTTTACATCAACGTTTAGTTGCATCTCTCCACTATTTTTTAGTGTTTGTGTCCACGAGGTGATCGCTTGAATGATGCCATTAAATTGATAAGCGAAAATTGAGGTTACTTGTACCGAGTGTGTGAGTGTTTCACTATGACAGCTTACACATTCGCGCTTCCATCGGCCAATACCAGCGTTGTCCCAACGACATACCCAAGCGTTTGGATCCACATTATCTACTTCACTTATACCGATGTCGTTATCCAGTGGTGCTCGGAAGAAGTTATCTTGTGGCGCAGTTAGTAGCTGAGCTTTACCGTTGACTTTCCAATCAATCATCAAGCCTGTTTGGCTATCCCAACACCATTGATGCTGACCATCTAGGCTCGTGATCATAATCATGTTATTGGTTTGGCTCATTAGTGGTGGTGGTTGGATTTCCAGCTTCGGCATCATTAGGCCTTTGCCATGATAAAGTGCAAACTGCTCCGAAGCACAGATGTGGCCAGCGGGTGCCCAAAGTGTCTTTTCAACCAAGATAATATCAGTATTTAAGTGATATTGTGCGTCTAATCGGGGGGTAAAATTTAAATCAACTGATATGATTTCTTGGCTATCTGCCTTGATATTCAGTGCGATTGAACCAGATTGAATCGCTTTGCCATTTTCCAATAGTGACCAGTTTAATTGTTCGTTATCGGTAGCACGGAATAAATGTTCATTTGTCACTAATAGCTGACAAACTCCATTCGTTTGTCCTTGTAGTGAAACGCTAATCATACGTTGACAATGTTTGGCTTCTTCTAACGTAGGGTGTACCGTGCGATCTGGGAAAATCAAGCCATTGATGCAGAACTGTCGGTCGTTGATTTCATCACCGAAATCTCCACCATAGGCCCAAAAGTGTTGACCATTCTCATCCCACTGGCTTAAACCTTGATCAACCCAATCCCAAACAAAACCACCTTGAAGGCGAGGGAATTCTCGAAATGCATCCCAATACTCGTTAAAACTGCCTAGACTATTGCCCATGGCATGGGCGTATTCACATAATATTAGTGGGCGAGTTTCATTGGGCAACGAAATCCATTTCTTGATTGACCATTTCGGTACGGCTTCATCTTTTATCGTTGTATTCACGCGGGCATACATAGGAGCAATGATATCCGTTGCCTCTGTGTTAGCTCCACCTCCTTCGTATTGTACCGGACGAGAAGGGTCGTAATTTTTTGACCAAGCGTACATGGCATTGTGGTTACTGCCATGACCAGATTCGTTACCCAACGACCAAATAATAATCGACGGGTGATTCTTATCACGCATGATCATTTGGGTATAGCGACTCATGTAGGCGTGTGCCCATTGTGGATCGCTTGAAAGGCGATTCATCGGTTGCATACCGTGAGTTTCGATATTGGCTTCATCGCATACATACAAACCGTATTGATCACACAGTTCATACCAACGTGGGTGATTGGGATAATGAGCGGTACGAACTGCGTTGAAGTTGTATTGTTTCATTAGACAGATATCGCGGATCATATCTTCTTCTGTCATGACATGGCCTAGCTCTGGATGATGCTCATGGCGGTTAACGCCACGGATCAACAAGGGTTTACCATTGAGTTTCAATTGACCATCACGGATTTCCACTTTTCGAAAACCAACTTGGTATGCTTCACTTTCTTGGTGGTGACCATTTTCATCCAATAATGAGACGATTAAGCGGTATAGATGGGGAGTTTCTGCGGTCCATTTTTTAGGGTTGTGTAGATGCAGAGTCTGGAATACCACGTCATTCCATGTACCACGCTCATCAATACGACGGTTATGTGGTCGATCAATTTTTGGTTCTGTTACTGCCTGCTCACCCTCAAAAAGTTGGACTTGAACTTGGTAAGTGTCTGGCGCTGAAATGTGAGTCACGATAGACAGAGAACCATCGCGATAACATGCGTCGAGATCCGGAGTAATGAAGACATCTTCAATGCAGTGCTTAGGTTTAGAAAGTAGGGTGACATCTCTGAAAATACCACTGAGCCACCACATGTCTTGGTCTTCTAAGTAACTGCCGTCACACCAACGAATCACCATTACGGCAAGCGTATTTTCGCCTACAACAAGGTGTGGTGTCAGGTCAAATTCAGCGGGTAAACGACTATCTTGACTATAACCCACCCATGCCCCATTACACCAAAAGTGGAATGCAGAGTTAACACCATCAAAGATGATGCGTTGAGTATGGGTAAGAGCGTCTGCTGATAGTGAAACAATGGTTCGGTAGCAGCCCGTTGGGTTCTCTACTGGAACAAATGGTGGCTTTACCTCAAATGGATACTTGACGTTAGCATAGATGGGCTTGTCGTAACCTTGTAGCTGCCAGTTGGAAGGAACCGTGATCTCATCCCAGTTTTCATCATTAAAACTGGTTTCAATGAATTGTCCATCGACTAGTTCTGGTTTATTGAAAAGCTTGAATTTCCACTGACCATTGAGTGATTGACGTTGAGTATGAATACCATCACGGGCATGGTCAATGTGACGAAAACTGTGAAGTGGGCTGTGTGCTTTTAGGCAGTGAATGTTCACGGACTGCGGATTCTCCCAGTCACGTCGTTGAATAATATCTACAAATGTTGTCATGAATTCTTTACCTAATTATCGGTTTTTAAATAAAGTTTTAGAGCTTAAGCGTTTTAGTTAACGTAACCTACGGTTGCTGCTAATAGATTGACTCGCCAAATTTCAGTTTGCGCATAGGGGGTAAATCCCAGCACTCTCACTTGTCTTTTTACTTTATGTCTATGGATTTATTTTTCGCTAAGCCTCTAATCTGGCAAATAGTATAAATAAATTTGGAAACGTTTTCATGATAAAGGTAGCATTTTAATATTGACTATTGTTAGGGAGTTTTTTTTGTGATACCCATCATGTTTTCATGAGGCGTTAAATAAGTAAGAGACAAGAATACCTAATAAAATGTGCCGGCATAGGTAAGGAAAAAGAACAGGTTTAGACACGTTATAACGGATCTCAACGTCTTGAGAACACGAGTATTGATCTCAATCGCTAGCAGTAAGGTGCGCTAATGAAGATGACTATAATAACAGGATGTGCGTTATTTCATTAGGTTGGATTACGTTTTTGACGCACTAAACTGTGCCTTCTTGTTTTCTGACTCTTTTCGTCATAAAAATAACTAATTCCAATAAATATTTCCAAAGTTTTGCGCATAAAATGGAAACGTTATCATTATTTGTCGAAGCTCACAGTTTATTTCGTCAATTTATCTATCATACCAAACTGTACCCAACATCAAGGTAAAAAACATGCGGCAAAAAACACTGGTTCAGCTAACAGGTAAGCAGACTCAACTTATTGTTGAGCTTGGAGATTATGCTGAAGTCTTATATTGGGGGATAGATGTGGGGGATGGCGTTGAGCGATCGCGTCTCACTTTGTCCCGTCCTGTACCATATGGGCGTTTAGATGATGATGTACCAATGACTTTGCTTCCTGAGCTTGGCCGCGGAGTGTTTAGTAGTCCGGGTTTGGAAGGTCATCGTGATGGTCAACATTGGGCCCCCGTATTTGTGATAACTCAAATCGAGAAAAATAAAGATAATATTGTTATTGAGAGTGAGGATGTCACTGCTGGTGTCCATTTAAAAACGGAGTTAAAACTCGATGAACATGATGTTTTGCAAACTCGCAGTACGTTGACCAATATTCGAGCAGGGGTTTACCAAGTTAATCGTTTTGCTAATACGCTCCCTCTGCCTGTTCGTGTTAATGAGTTGATGACCTATTATGGGCGCTGGGTGCATGAGTTCCAAACGGTTCGTCAGCCCCTGTTACAAGGCGGTTATCAACAAGAGAACCGACGCGGTCGAACTTCTCATGAGCATTATCCTGCGCTTGTTGCTGGGACTTCGCATTTTGATGAAATGAACGGAGAGGTATGGGGTTTCCATTTTGCTTGGAGTGGAAATCATCGATTAAGAGTCGATGTAAAAGCAGACGGTCGTCGTTACATGCAAGCTGAAGTCATTTATTTCCCAGGAGAAATCGCGCTCAAAGAGGGTGAAAGTCTCACAACTCCTTGGCTTTATGCAAGTTATAGTCATTCGGGGTTGAATGGAATGAGCCATCATTTCCATTCACATGTCAGGGATGCCATTTTATCGAAAAGCTTTCGTGATAAACCTAGACCCATTCATTTAAATACATGGGAAGGTATCTATTTTGAACATAATCCTGAATATATTATGTCAATGGCAACTCAAGCAGCAGAGATGGGCGTTGAGCGTTTTATTATTGATGATGGATGGTTTAAAGGAAGAAATGGCGATAAAGCTGGCCTAGGAGATTGGTTTCTATGCCCCTTTAAGTACCCGAATGGTTTACAACCTATTGTCGAACATGTGAATCAATTAGGTATGGAGTTTGGATTGTGGTTTGAACCTGAAATGATCAATACAAACTCCGATCTCTTTCGCGCACATCCAGAGTGGTTGCTCGCTATTGATGGATATGAGCAACCCACTGGACGCAATCAATATGTGATTAATCTACAGAATGAAGAAGCTTTTAACTTCTTATTTGAGCGACTTGACTATTTTTTATCAACCTACAATATTGCCTATATCAAGTGGGATATGAACCGTGAAGTTGTTCAACCGGCTCATCTAGGCCAAGCCTCAGCGTACAATCAAACATTACGTTACTATGAATTGGTCGATAAAGTTCGAGTCAAACATCCTCAAGTTGAGATTGAATCGTGTGCTGCTGGAGGAGGGCGTATTGATTTTGAGGTGCTTAAACGAACACATCGTTTCTGGGCTTCAGATAATAATGACGCGTTAGAGCGTCAAACGATTCAACGTGGGATGAGTTACTTTTTCCCACCAGAAGTGATGGGAAGTCATATAGGATCGAGCCATTGTCATAGTACCCGAAGACAGCACAGCATAGAATTTCGTGGTTTGACTGCGCTATTTGGCCATATGGGAATAGAACTAGACCCTGTTAAAGAAACAAAATCAGAAAAAAAAGGTTTTGAGCGTTATATTAAATTACACAAGATATTACGTCCATTACTACACACTGGTAGAACTTGGCGAGTACCTACCGATGACCAAGCGCACCAAATCCATGTTGTGGTAGCCAATGATCAATCTGAAGCGGTTGCGATGATCGCTCAGCTTGCGATGCCAACCAATTCATTAAGCGGCCAACTGAGAGTTCCGGGATTAGCGCCACAAGGCTTATATCGAGTTTTTCTTCTAGATAAACCTTCAAATTACGATGATATTGTCAATTATCAGCCTCTCTGGACTGAGTCTGGTTGTGAAGTTTCGGGGTTATGGTGTGAGAAAGTTGGTCTAACAATACCAATTTTGGATCCTGAAACGGCAATATTGGTCAAGTTCGAACGTATGGATTAAGTGTAATCGTTAAATCCTCACTGTTGATATTTTTAGGCCGTTTAACCAGAAGGTTAAACGGCTGTTCGTGTTGCTTAAAAGTAATGTTAACCATAATTTTATTATTATAACGTTTTGATTTTAATAATTTTTAATGTTATCTAGGGATTATTTATGTGCTATGTCTCATTTTTTAAACTCCGATGTAAACGTTTCCATAAGCTGGTGATAGATCACAGTAAGGTATCAGGTGTATAGATAGCATTAGCGTCGAACAATAAATAAAAGACATTGATGCCATGAGTTCTTATCAAGAAACTCATAGCAGTACGATACTAAGGAACGATTATGTCTGATAAAATTACGCTACAAACTAAGGTTTCTTACGGCCTTGGTGCACTCGGTAAAGATTTTGCCTGTGCTCCTATCTATATTTTCTTAATGTTCTACTTCACTGACGTTGCCGGCTTACCCGCGGCTTTCGTTGGTACCATCTTTTTAGCTGCTCGTATTATTGATGCGATCACTGACCCTATGATGGGAGTCATTGTCGATAATACGCGCTCAAAGTTTGGCAAATTCCGCCCATGGATTGTCATTGGTACACTGCTAAATGCGGTCGTTCTGGTTGGCTTATTTAGTACACATATGTTTGAAGGTACAACGCTTTATATCTATGCTGCCGCCGCTTATATTTTGTGGGGATTAACATACACCATCATGGATATTCCTTACTGGTCAATGATTCCAGCGCTATCTAGTTCTCGTCAGGAGAGAGAAAAATTAGTGGTATGGCCGCGTTTATTTGCAAGTCTTGCTTGGTTTGTGACCGGAACTTATGGTCTGTATATTGTTGGCGAGCTAGGGCAGGGTGATCAAGGTAAAGGATTTTTTAATGTTGCGATGCTGATTGCTGTACTATTTATTATGAGTGCTTTTTTAATTGCGCGTAATGTAAAAGAAAAAATAGCCCCTCCGATGACGATAGCAAAATTTAGCTTTAAAGATGTATTAACGATTATTGGAAAAAATGATCAACTTAAAGCATTGATTGGTACCGTTCTTTCATTTCAAATCGCGAACCTTCTTGTTGGTGGTTTTGCTATCTATTATTTTTCTTATGCATTAAATAAAGCAGAATTATTTCCTGTTTATATGATGTTTGCCGGTATTGCTGAAGTAGCTGGTGTGTTTTTATTTCCGAGAATTGCAGCCTTATTACCTCGTAAATATTTGTGGATGATTGCCTGTGGATTTCCAATTTTATCCTGCTTTATTTTATTAATTATGGGATTTGTTGCTCCGGCCAATGTAATTATCATTGGAATCGCAGGGGCTGCTATTAAATTTGGTGTAGGTATTGCCAACGCTCTTCAAACCGTAATGTTGGCTGATGTCGTAGATTATGGTGAATATAGAACGGGACGTCGTAGTGAAAGTGTTATTTTTTCTGTGCAAACCATGCTGGTTAAATTTGCTGGTGCAGCAGGCGGTTTTATCGTTGGTATAGGTCTGAGCGTTATTGGGTATGTCCCCAATGTTGAGCAAACAGAGAGTACGATCGCTGGACTAGAATTCATCATGATAGGATTACCTGCCGTTTTAATGTTAGTGAGCGGTATGATTTATCAGCGTTATTACCATTTGCATGATGGTTTTGATGCAACCAAAATGAAAGAAGAGACTGTTCGAAAGCAAGTGGTAGCATAATTATATGATGAGCATCCTGCGCTGATTGTTCAGGATGCTCTATCTCTTCGATATATAAAGTGGTTATCACACTTTGGAATAAAAATAAGTACGATAACCACCAATCAAATTACGAGCTTTAAAGCCATTGTTTACTAACTGGCGATAGGCGACGTTACCGCGTAACCCGACTTGGCAGTAAATAACAATCTCTTTATCTTTTGGTAGTTCGTTCATACGTTGACGTAATTGATCAACTGGAATATTGATATCCCCTTGTAGATAACAACCCTCTTGGCGTTCTTCAGGATTGCGCACATCTAAAATGATCTGATCGTCACTCAGGGTGGCGAGTTGATCAAAGTGAATCGCTTTTGCATCACCTTTCATCAGGTTGGTAGCCACAAACGCGGCTTGGTTAATCACATCTTTTGCACTGCCGTACGGTGGCGCGTAAGTTAACTCTAGGTGCTGAAGTTGTTCCACTGTCATGCCAGCGCGTTGCGCTACGGCCATCACATCAATACGTTTATCAATTCCGTCTTTGCCAACCGCTTGCGCGCCGAATATTTTGCCATTATTGGGATCAAATAACATTTTAAATGAGACAATTTCTGCCCCCGGATAGTAGCTGGCATGGCTGGCGGTGTGGACGTAGACTTTTTCGTATTCGATCCCTTCACGTTTTAACTGTTTTTCGTTTTTACCCGTGGAAGCAACGGCAAGATCAAAGACTTTACAAATAGCGGTGCCTTGTGTTCCTTGATACGTTTCTTGGCGACCAAACATATTGTCGGCTGCCATTCTACCTTGCCGATTCGCAGGCCCCGCCAGTGGCACGAGTGTTGGTTTACCTGTTACAAAGTCTTGCTCTTCAACCGCATCGCCAACGGCATAAATAAAAGGATCACTGGTTTGCATTTCTGCGTTAGTCCAGATACCACCGAGTTGACCAATCTCTAATCCTGCTTGTTGCGCTAGTGTGGTTTCAGGCCGTACGCCAATCGCCATAATCAATAGCTCAGTGGTTAACGAGTCGCCATTACTTAATGTTAATGAAAGTTGGCCACACAAATGCTGAGTAGAATCTTGCTCGCCAGCATCGGTATTCGCAATGGAAGTGGTTGCGACAAATTCAACCGATTGCAATGCGACACCTAAACGTAAATCGATGCCTTGGTTGCGAATTTCATGGTGGACAAAGCCGGCCATTTCTCTATCGACGGGTGTCATTACTTGATCGGCCATTTCAATCAGCGTGGTTTTAATCCCAAGTTGATGAAAAGCTTCCATCATTTCTAAACCAATAAAACCACCACCGACGACAGTCGCGTGAGTGGGCTTGTTCATCTGAATAGTTTGGATAATGCGATCCATATCGGGAATGTTACGCAGCGAATGTGTAAGTGGATTATCAAGACCAGCAATAGGGGGAACTATCGGACTTGCTCCTGGGCTAAGCAGTAAGAAATCATACGATTCGTTATATTCGGTACCATCGACAAGGTTTTTCACGGTAACCGTTTTTTCTGAGCGATTGATTGCTATCACTTCATTCATCACTCGCACATCAACGTTAAAACGAGCGAGAAAACTTTCTGGTGTCTGTAGCAGCAATTTGCTGCGATCCTGAATATCACCGCCGATGTGATAAGGCAAACCGCAGTTAGCAAAGGAAACGAACGGTCCTCGTTCGAACATGATAATTTCAGCCTCTTCACTTAAACGACGAGCTCTGGCTGCGGCAGATGCGCCACCTGCGACGCCACCAATAATAACGATTTTGGTCATGATTACCTCTTCTAGCTTTTAAAAATACTGGCAACAGTATAAGTCAATAAATTAGATTGTTCTAATTTTTATTAATCTAAATAAGTGTTGACTAATTTAGTGATTAATTACTATTATGTTGACAGTGTGACCGGAGATAAGCGTATGGCTGAGATAAATATTGATCAAATGCAAGTTCATATTGATGAGGTCACGGAATTACTAAAAATTATGGCCCATCCTGAACGGATGATGGTGCTGTGTCAGTTGATTGAAGGTGAAGTCGCGGTAGCTCAGTTACAACAAGCGTCTTTATTGAGTCAATCCGCCTTATCGCAGCATCTTGCTTTACTGCGTAAACAGCGATTGATCAGCGCACGTAAACGCTCGCAACAAGTTTTTTATTCTTTGGCTGATCATAAAGTTAAACAACTAATCGCTAGTTTACAACGTATTTTTTGTCACCCAAATAACGCTAATTCATGATGAGGTAATTATGACATTTTCAATTCCTTGGTATTCACTATTCGGCGGAATGTTACTCGGCGTCTCCGCCACTTTATTGCTGTTATTGAACGGTAAAGTGGCTGGGATCAGCGGCATCCTTGGTGGTTTATTAACCCCCAAAGCGCAAGATACCGCATGGCGCTGGTTATTTATGATTGGTTTGGTGGCGGGAGGCGTGTTTGGGGTGCGCTTACTGGGAGCCGAAGTGCCTTTACAGTACTCATCGAGTACAGGAATGTTAATCATCGCCGGTTTACTGGTTGGTTTAGGCACTCGCTTAGGTAATGGTTGTACCAGTGGCCATGGTATCTGTGGTATTGGACGTTTGTCGCTGCGCTCTATTGTTGCTACGGGGATCTTTATGTTGGTTGCTGGTATTACCGTCTTTGTTCGTTTGCATCTTCTTTAAACGCATAGTCTTTTTTATTAGTAAGGATAGATCATGAATACGTTCTTATTTCGTTTAACGTCACTGGTAACGGGCTTATTGTTTGGTCTCGGTATGGTGATTTCTGGTATGGCGGATCCGACCAAGGTGATCGGCTTTTTAGATGTGGCTGGCGCTTGGGATCCAAGTCTAATGTTTGTGATGGGTGGGGCATTATTGGTCTTTATGCCTGCTTATTTTATTGTGATCAAGCCAAAAGCTAAGCCCCTTAATGCCTCGAGTTTTAGTTTGGCGAATAATCCTCATCTCGATAGTCGTCTGATTAGCGGCGCGGTTATTTTCGGCTTGGGTTGGGGGTTAGCAGGCATCTGCCCTGGGCCAGCAGTGTCAAGTTTAGCGCTAGGTAACCGTGACGTATGGGTATTTTTTGTGGCTATGTTGATGGGTTTATTTGTCATGGGACAATGGCTAAAAACCCGATCCTAGTTACTTAAGTGGTTTGGTTTATGGCGTATTGAAAAATGTCATTCAATACGCCTATTTTTTTATCTGGTCTTAATAGACTGTAAAAGAATTACCAGTGAAATTGACCATGAATCGGACAATGATCACTCAGTCGGTAGCGCAGCACTTCATCGTTAGGAAAAATCATTTGTTGTACTTGCTGATAGCTCACTTGGCTACTGACAATGATATGATCAATTAACGAACGAAAGCGGTGCAATTTATCTGGCTGACGGCGAGAGCGAACTTGGCAGCGTGCGGGCGTTTCTTGAGTCGCGAGTTGCACTGGCTTGTTTAACTCTTGGTTAATTATTTTCCATAGCCAATCGCCTTGGTAGGCGAGATTATGATTGAAATCCCCTAAGATCATAAACGCGTGTTGATGACGCTCTCGCTCTTGTAGCCAACGATTGAGTGCTTTGCCCTGAGTTTTTAAAATTTGGCAACTGTCAGTATTGGGATGGAAGGCTCCAGCGCATCCAGCTTTTAAATGCACTGAAAGCAAGTGGATCTCGTTCGGATTATCAGGATAGAGAATCACATACGTGGCGAAGCGCAGTTTATGATTAGCCCGTCCATAGAGATCAATATCAGCTGGTGTATCAAAAGGGATCGTTGATTTGATAGCAAAACCTGTATATTGATTGAGTTTACTGAATTGATGCTGCTGATGTTGTGGCATGGCGCGTTCAGATAAAACAATTCGATACTCATTACCCACCACCTTTTGGATGGCAGCAATACTATCCACTTCTTGAAAAGCCAGTACATCAGGGCTGAAACGCTGAAAATGTCGAGACAAGGCTTGAAAATCCGCTTCGCTACGTTTGCCCTTATCGTCAGGCGCATCGGGATTTAAGGTCAGCCATTCTATATTCCAGGTTGTGATACTGATCGGTTGTGCATAGCCACAAAATGAGCTGAGCAACACCACACACAGAGTCAATCGTGACAGAAATCGGGTTATCATGGTTATTTTCATCCGTTGAATCTTAAGTCCTTAGCCTAGCAGGCTTTTTAAAAAATCAATACGTTGTTTGAGAAAATGCCTATTTTCATCGTTTCTCAATAGATTGCGATCTCTGACCTCAATATCGTCGTCTTCTTGTCCATGGTCTGGTTTTTATTGATCTAAATCAATACGTCTCATGGCGGCATTTCGTCTAATATGCCACAACATATTGTGTTAGCGGTGCAGACTTTTATCTATATGGTGTATTTGTGGATAAGCGTGTGGATATTCTGGGTAAGGAGATATCATGAAACCAATCGTAATCAAGCGTGACGGCTCTAAAGCGTCGTTTAGCCGAGATCGTATTCAAGCGGCGGTAGAAAGCGCTGCTGATCAAGTCACCAGCGAGATTGCTATTTATGCACTCAATGTCGCGTTAGCGGTTGAATTACAACTTGAGGGTCAGCAGCAGGTTCATATTGCTGAGATTCAAACCTTGGTTGAAAATGAACTGATGCAAGGGCCGTATAAAGGTTTGGCTCGCTCCTACATTGAATATCGTCACGATCGCGATATTGCCCGTGAAAAGCAGAGTACGCTAACCAAAGAAATTGAAGGTCTGATTGAAGAAAGTAATGCCGATCTACTCAATGAGAATGCCAATAAAGACGGTAAAGTGATCCCAACTCAGCGAGACTTATTAGCGGGGATTGTTGCTAAACATTACGCCAAAACCCGAATTCTCCCCCGAGATATTGTACAAGCCCATGAGCAAGGCGATATCCACTATCACGACCTTGACTACGCGCCATTTTTCCCAATGTTTAACTGCATGCTGATTGATTTGCAGGGGATGCTTACTCATGGTTTCAAGATGGGTAATGCTGAGATTGATACACCGAAATCGATTTCTACCGCCACGGCAGTAACCGCGCAAATTATCGCCCAAGTCGCTAGCCATATTTACGGTGGCACCACAATCAACCGCATTGATGAAGTGCTCGCACCTTACGTGACAGCAAGCTATCACAAACATTTGGCGATTGCCGAAGAGTGGCACATTGCTAATGCACAAGATTTTGCTATGTCTCGTACCGAGAAAGAGTGTTACGACGCCTTCCAATCGCTGGAATATGAAGTCAATACCTTGCACACGGCTAATGGGCAAACCCCTTTTGTCACGTTTGGTTTTGGCTTAGGTACGTCGTGGGAAGCGCGCTTAATTCAGCAATCGATCTTAAAAAATCGTATCGCTGGGCTTGGTAAAAATCGTAAAACCGCCGTATTCCCGAAATTAGTCTTTGCGATTAAACAAGGTTTGAACCATAAACCCGGTGACACCAACTACGATATTAAGCAGCTGGCTTTAGAGTGCGCGTCGAAGCGTATGTACCCCGATATTCTTAATTACGACAAAGTGGTTGAAGTCACGGGTTCATTCAAAACCCCAATGGGTTGTCGAAGCTTCCTCAATACATACCAAGAGCAGGGCGAGCTTGTTCATGAAGGGCGTAATAACTTAGGTGTAGTGAGTTTAAACCTGCCGCGTATCGCACTGAAAGCCAAGGGGGATGTCGACCAGTTCTATCGTTTGTTAGATCAGCAATTACTGCTGGCTCGTCGAGCCTTAGAGACTCGTATTAGTCGTTTAGAGAATGTTAAAGCGCGGGTCGCGCCGATTCTTTATATGGAAGGGGCTTGTGGTGTTCGTTTGCAAGCCGATGATACGATTGCGCAAATTTTTAAAGATGGCCGAGCGTCTATTTCGTTGGGTTATATTGGTTTACATGAAACCATTAATGCGCTGTTTGGTTCACAACAGCACGTTTATGATAGTCCGGCTTTACGCGATCACGCGTTAACTATTATCAGTCGCATGCGTGCGGCAGTGGATCAATGGAAAGAAGAGACTGGCTACGCGTTCAGCTTGTACGCGACGCCCAGTGAAAATTTGTGCAGCCGTTTCTGCCAAATTGACAGCAAAGAATTTGGGATTATTGCTGGAGTAACTGATAAGGGCTATTACACCAATAGTTTTCACTTAGATGTAGAGAAGAAAGTTAATCCATACGATAAAATTGACTTTGAAATGCCATACCCAGCGATATCCAGTGGCGGTTTTATCTGTTATGGCGAATTTCCTAATATGCAGCTCAATATTGAAGCATTGGAAAACGTTTGGGATTACAGCTATAGCCGAGTGCCATACTACGGCACCAATACGCCGATAGATGAGTGTTATGAGTGCGGATTTACTGGTGAATTTTCTTGTACCAGCAAAGGCTTTGTTTGTCCTAAATGTGGTAATCATGACTCTGCAAAAGTATCGGTCACGCGCCGAGTTTGTGGTTATCTCGGTAGTCCGGATGCAAGACCGTTTAACTTCGGTAAACAAGAAGAAGTCAAGCGACGAGTGAAACACCTATGACGGCTTTTATCATCAGATCAACAGCGGCTGAGCTATGAATTATCATCAATATTATTCCGTTGATGTGGTGAACGGGCCCGGGACACGCTGCACTTTGTTTGTCTCTGGCTGTGTACATCAATGCAAAGGTTGTTATAACCAAAGCACTTGGTCGTTGACTTCTGGTTTGCCGTTTACTGACCAGTTGGCCGATCAGATCATTGCTGATCTCAACGACCAGCGCATTATTAAGCGGGGTTTGTCACTGTCCGGTGGCGACCCTTTGCATCCGAGTAATGTCTCTACCGTTTTAGCTTTGGTGCAACGAGTTAATCAGGAATGCCCGGGCAAAGATATTTGGTTATGGACGGGTTACCGTTTATCAGAATTGAACGCTCAACAACGTCAAGTGCTCGATCATATTGATGTATTAATTGATGGTAAGTTTGAGCAAGATAAAGCCGATCCCAGTTTACCGTGGCGGGGTAGCCATAATCAGGTGATACATAGTTGTAAAGTGTAAAAATTACTTTCGGTTTTATGGTTTCTGGTGTTTACTTGAAAGTCATTACTTGAATTTCAAAGGGTTGTGACTTTCATGCTAGACCATTTATCTGAACCAGTATTAGATCCTATTCTTTCTCTCTCCGTCGCTTTTCGTCAAGATCCCCGTCCTGAAAAGGTCGATTTGGGGATTGGCGTTTATAAAAATAGTCAAGGCCAAACACCGATCATGCAGGCGGTGCAACTGGCTCAGCAAAAGGTGATCCAGACTCAAACCACTAAATCCTACGTTGGGCTTGCCGGTTGTGAAGAGTTTAACCACAGTATCACGCAATTGGTCTTGGGTCATGAACACTCATTATCTGACCGTTTAACCACAATTCAGACTCCCGGAGCCAGTGGCGCATTGCGCATGTTGGGGGATTTAATGCGTGTTGCTCAGCCTGATACGACGGTGTGGTTAACCAATCCAAGCTATATTAACCATAAACCAGTCATGGAAGCGGCAGGATTAAAAGTAAAATACTATGCTTATTTTAGTCCGGAGACCAAAATGGTTGATCTTGAGGCAATGATGAGCGATCTGGCTCAGGCGGGACCGAAAGATGTGGTGTTACTGCATGGCTGTTGCCATAACCCGACAGGAGCGGATATTGATTTTTCCGTCTGGCAGGCGATAACGGAATTATCACTTAAACAAGGTTTTACTCCATTTGTGGATATCGCTTACCAAGGCTTTGGTGAGTCACTTGAAGGCGATGCTCAAGGTGTGCGTTATATGGCGCAGCGGGTAGAAGAGATGTTGATTACTACCTCGTGTTCGAAAAACTTTGGTTTGTATCGTGAACGGACTGGAGCGGCAATCGTATTAGGTAAAAACGCTCAGCAGGTCGCCAATGCGCGAGGCAAAATGTTGACCTTAGCACGAGCCACTTACACTATGCCTCCAGATCACGGTGCGGCTTTGGTGAAAACCGTATTACAAGATGAAAAGTTAACCAACCTTTGGCTGCAAGAATTGACAGAAATGCAGCAACGATTGTTAAGCCTTCGTCAAACCTTGTGTAATGAGTTGAGAAATCAACACAATACGTCACAATTCGACTTTATCCAAAGCCACAAAGGGATGTTTACTATGCTCGGTTTTAGTCCAGAACAGATGGGTCGTTTACGCGATCAGTTCGCGATTTATGCGGTGGCTGATGGTCGAATTAATATCGCCGGTCTAACGGAGAAAGATATCCCTTATGTAGCAGAGGCGATCGTTAGCGTGTCATAACAGTAGTTGAATGAGGTAAATGAATGAAACAACCATGGAAAATCCTTCTAACGTTGCTGCTCAGTGGGGGTTTAGTTGCTTGTGCGATGGTTCCTTCTTCTGAGCAAACTGAAACCTCATCCCAAATTGAGCAACCCGAACCAGAAACGGAATCTGCAAAACCGGAAGTAGAACCACCAGAGATTGTTGAGCCCGAGGTGCCTGCGGCGACCAAAACATCCGATGGTAAACTGATTTTTGGTGAAAAAGAGTGGGTTTATGTACCGGCAATAGAAGAGAGCTTTCGGGCTCGCATCGATACCGGAGCAACCACATCTTCGATTAGTGCAGTCGATGTTGAAGCTTTTGAACGGGATGGAGAAGATTGGGTCAAGTTTCGTATTGAACATGATGGAATAAAAAGTGGTGAGATCAATTTACCTGTTGAACGTTGGGTACGCATTCGTCAATCGTCCGATAACAGTTATCAGCGTCGTCCGGTGGTGATGATGTGGGTACAACTTGGAGAGATGAAAGATCATACTCAATTCACTTTAGCCAATCGAACCCATCTCACCTTTCCTATATTGTTAGGGCGGAGTTTTTTTAGGGATGTGGCGGTGGTTGATGTAAGTCGTGAATATGTCCAAGGCAAGCATCAATAACATCTACAGTGGTAGAAGTTATGAAACAAAAAAGTCAGCGTATCGCTGACTTTTTGCTTTTTTGAACAAGGAGCGCAGAGCCTGATGGCTTGCACCATGGCTGAGAGGTTTAAGCTTGAACGGCTTGTGTACTTGCCGCTGCGCGTGATTTTAAAAACGCATAGCCTACACCGGTCACGATAGTACCAGCAGCGATCGCGACCAAATACATCAATACTGGCGTGATGGCATTCGGGATCAACAAGACAAATAGTCCACCATGCGGTGCCATGAGTTGTGCACCAAACAGCATGGATAGTGCTCCGGTTAATGCACCGCCCACCATACATGCCGGGATAACTCGCATGGGGTCTTTGGCTGCAAAAGGAATTGCCCCTTCAGAGATAAAACACAAGCCCAGTACAAATGAGGCTTTGCCTGCTTCACGTTCACTTGCGGCAAATTTATTTTTGGCTAAGAACGTGGCAAGGCCCATCCCTAATGCAGGTACCATCCCTGCCGCCATGATCGCAGCCATGGGCGCATAGGTGTTTGACGCTAATAGACCGACACCAAAAGTATACGCCGCTTTGTTGACTGGACCGCCTAAGTCAAAGCACATCATCGCACCAAGAATAATGCCTAATAACACGGCATTGGTTGATCCCATGCTATTTAAAAACTCAGTCAGCGCCGACATGATCCCAGAAACAGGGCCACCAACGATATAAATCATCACCAAGCCGGTGACTAAGCTGGCGATAAACGGAATGATTAAAATTGGCTTAAGCGCTTCCATTGACTGAGGCAAGGAGACATTATCAGCAATCCATTTTGCGCTATAACCGGCGATGAAACCGGCCGCGATACCACCTAAAAAGCCAGCGCCCGTTGAGCTAGCGAGCATGCCACCAATCAGACCAGGTGCCAGACCAGGACGGTCGGCAATCGAAAAAGCAATATAACCAGCCAGTACGGGGATCATCAATGCAAAGGCGGATCCACCACCAATGGTCATCAAAGCGGCGGCAAGGGTGCCTTCTTCTTTAAAAGCTTCAATACCAAACACGAAAGAGAGGGCGATCAATAAGCCACCAGCAACGACTACCGGGAGCATATGTGAAACCCCAGTCATCAGGTGTTTATAAACGCCTTTTTTCTCGTCACTAGACGAGGCACTACTTGATCCTGAGTGTTGGTAAGTGGTGGCTTGAACCAAGGCTTTATCCATCTCTTCAGCGGTTTTCTTAAGAGCGGGGCCAGTTTTGGTGCGATACAGCGCTTTACCATTGAAACGCTCAAGGGGCACTTCAATATCAGCGGCAATAATTACTAAATCGGCTTCGGCAATATCTTGCTCAGTGAGTTGATTTTTGGCACCGACCGAGCCACGAGTTTCGACTTTGATTTGGTGGCCGCGGCGTTTGGCTTCTTCTTCCAGCGCTTCCGCTGCCATAAAGGTATGAGCAACACCGGTTGGACACGCGGTGATAGCGACGATCTTTTTCACCGCTGACGCGTTTGATCTACTGGGTGCAGTGGTGGTCACGGCTGAGGCGTTTAGTACTTTGGCTTGTTCTACTGCTGTGGTTAAGTACGTGCTCGGATCGCTGGTGCACGCTGAAATCTCACTTTGGTAGACTTTTTTACCGACAAAACGCGAGGTATCGACCGGCGTATTAGCAGCAATGATCACGACATCGGCTTGAGCAATGTCGGCCTCGGTTAAGGTTGTCGTGTCGAGTATCGAAGAGTGACACTCGACAGTGGTATTCCAGTTCAGTGATTTCGCTGCTTGTTCTAATAAACCGGCGGCGATAATGCTATTGGCAACCCCGCTGGGGCATGCGGTAATGATGGCAATATTCATAGTGTTGACCTTTTGTCGTTAATGGTTAGTTCATAGACTAATCAATGGTTTACCCTAGTAACTTAAGACGATGGCGGTTTTAACAGCTTGGTATATTGTTTCTACCCAGTTACCTCGCTGTCTTTGGTGACTGCTTTCGTCAAGTCGTGTGGTTATAATTGGATATCGTTTTGTAGAGCTGTGACTTTGTTGATGTCAGGAACGCCAACGCCCACCTGCGTTACCGCAAGAGCGGATAGCGCGGTTGCAAAGGTGATCAATGACGATTTATCCATATTTTGCATATGCCCCCAACACAAACCGGCCACTAAGGTATCGCCAGCACCGACCGTGCTCACGACCGGCATTTTGGGTGGTTTGGCGTGTAGCCATTGGCCTTGATTAAGCCACATCGTGCCTTGTGCCCCCATGGATACCACAATATTAGCGATACCTTTATCGGCGAGTTGTTGAGCGGCGGCTTGACACGCTTCAGGGCTATGCAGAGGGTGGCCCACAAACTGAGCCAGTTCTTCTTCATTGGGTTTAATTAACCATGGCTTTGCATCGACTCCGGCGATTAGAGCCTCGCGGCTACTGTCAAACAACACTTTTTTACCCAGTAATCCCAACTGTTTAATCCAGCTGGCGCAGCGCTGTGGGGAGAGACCGGATGGTAAACTACCTGCAATGATGAAGTACTGGTGATCATCAGCGAGCTGGAACAGTCTCTGCTCGAACCGTTGAATATCTTGTTCATTGACATGAATACCAGGGAAATTGATGTCACTGACTTGTCCGGATTGTTCGACTAGTTTGACATTAATCCGCGTTGCACCGGGTAGACGAATAAACTGATCGTTTGCGCCTATTTCAGCAAAGAGTTGGCAAAACATTTCTTGGTTGTCTTGACCCAGAAATCCTGTCACCGTGACTTGAGCACCAAGATCGCTGAGCACTTTGGCTACATTGACCCCTTTACCCGCCGCATGTAATGAACCTTGTTGAACTAAGCTCACGGAACCAACATGCATTTTTTCCATGCTGCCAGTGAGATCAAGTGCTGGATTCAAGGTAATGGTAACGACTTTCATACTCATCATCGGCTCCTTAATGCTCACCAAGACCGGATTTAATCGCTGCGCCAATCGATTCAAGGGCAAGGGCGGCATCTGGCCCTTCAGCGCTAAATTGCAGTTGGTGGCCGTGTTTCACTCCTAGGGCGATAACTTTCATTAAGCTTTTCGCGTTGGCCGCTTTACCATCACCATCTAAATTGACCACCTTGATGTTGGCTTGAAATTTCTTCGCTTCTGCGACGAGCATGGCGCCGGGGCGGGCATGTAAACCATGTGAATTGGTAATTTTAAAGATCGCGGTTTCAACATTCGCGTTGGTTTCTGGGTGGCTAGAAGCAGCTTGGGCGTTGTCTTGAGAAAATAACGCGACCAATTGATGGGCATCCGCTTGTAATAATTGCTCTTGCTGCTGGTTGAAGACAAGCTGGGTGATGATATTAAGAAACGAGCGATGGGCATCATTACAAGCGGCAATCGCGATCAAAGCTTTGACAGCAATGCCTTGGTACTCACAATGATTAGCGGTAGAAACAAATGACATCGCGCTGCGCGTCACACTTTGGTTACTGCTGATTAACCATAACCCTTTGCCTAAATGGGTAGGGGACTTGGTGACCAGATCGGCGACAAAAGCACTATCAGTACAGCCAGTATTTTTCAGTAAACCACCCGCCACCGCGGTCATTTGCAGCATGTCACTGGCAGGAAAGTGCAGTTGAATCAAAGCAGGATCAAAATCAGCGCTAAATTGCACTTCGCCATTAAGCAGTGCGACTAAATCACTCGCTTGTTGTACTTGTTTGAGCTGATTCTCAACGCCATCGGCAGAGAGCACCTTGGTCAGTTGCTTTAATATGCCTAAATGTTCATCGGATTTGGCTGCAATACCAATCGCGACATAGACGATATTACCATCACCCCAATCAACGCCGTTGGCAAAATGATGTACGGTGACGCCAGTCTGCTTAACCAGATCGCGAGTTTCAATTGTGCCATGGGGAATGGCGATACCGCTGCCTAAAAAAGTTGAATTTTGCGCTTCGCGGTTAAGCATACCTTGAATATAGCCTGACTCGACCAGTTGTTTTTCAGTAAGGTCTGCCGCGATAGCACGAATGGCATCTTGTTTGTTCGAGGGTGTCTGCGCTAATCGAATATCTTGCGTAGAGAGTTGCAACATGTTTGGCCCCTTAGCCAGAAATGGCTTGTGTTGATAATGCGAGTCGCTTTTTCTGACTATCCCCTTGCTACTTGAAGCTGCAGGGGGGGGCTATGTTCGTTCACCCCAATCATAGAGCCTATCTATGCTCATGGGGACTCACTCACTTGCCGCCTACCTGCAACTCCAAGTTGTTTGGGTATAGAGTCGCATTATCGTGATTTATGATTAAGCTGAATCGTTTCAGCTTTAAGTTTAAAAAAATTTAGCAAACGCTATAGTTTATTAATCAGTCGCTTTCATTAGGTTTAGTCTAAAAAACTCGACCTAGCTACCAATTTAAACTTTTGCTGAATCCTTTCAGCTTTGATACTGAATCGATTCAGCTTATAATTCAACTCAATTAAGGATCAAAAAATTGTTTCTATGATCCCACGCACAGAACCCGAGTAGTGGATATGACACTAGATGAAATAGCCAAATTGGCAGGCGTCTCAAAAACAACGGCCAGCTATGTGATTAATGGCAAAGCGACCAAATATCGCATTAGCCAAAAAACTCAGCAAAAAGTGATCGCGATTGTTGAGCAGTATGATTACCGCCCAGATTTAGCCGCATCTTCGTTAAGAGCGGGCAATAGTCGCTCGTTTGGTTTGATTATTCCCGATTTAGAAAACACCAGTTATGCCAAATTAGCCAAATTACTTGAACACAATTCACGTCAAGCGGGTTATCAAATATTAATTGGCTGCTCTGATGATGATGCAGAAATTGAGAAAAATGTTGCCCATGCTCTCGTCTCTCGGCGGATTGATGCCTTATTTGTGGCCAGTAGCTTGGCGGATGCCAGCGAATTTTATTGGCAGGTTCAACAAGCGGGCACGCCGGTGATTGCCATTGACCGACCTTTGGATGATGAACATTTTCCTTGCGTGGTCAGTGAGGATTTTAGTGCCGCCTTTGAACTCACCCAATCGGTATTGAGCGATGAGGTGAAGTGCGTTGGTTTGATTGGCGCATTGCCTGAATTAAGTATCTCTCAAGAGCGGCAAATGGGCTTTGAATCGGCGTTGAAGCAGGCGAATAAGCAAATGGTGCTGGCTTATGGCGAGCACTTTAATCGCGAGGAAGGGCGGCGAGTGTTCGCACAGTGGCATGAGCAAGATAACATGCCCGATGCCGTGGTAGTGACGTCTTATACCTTATTAGAAGGGGTATTAGACGTATTATTAGAGCATCCTGCACTGATGGATAAACTAAGGCTGGCGACCTTTGGTGATAATAGATTATTAGACTTTTTACCGATTAAAATTAATTCATTACCCCAGCAGTTTGAATTGATCGCCGATAGTGCGATGGCATTAGCGTTGAATGCGTCGGCAAAACGTTTTGCTAATGGTATTGAACTGATCCCGCGTCGGTTGAAAGTGCGCCGCTGATTGATGAAAGCAATGATCTTATGATGGCTTAAGGTTATCATAGGCTTAACATAACCTTTGCTTATAGGCTGGCAATGAAGTTTTTACACACTTCCGATTGGCATTTAGGCCGCCACTTTCACAATGTCTCTTTATTGGATGATCAACGGCAGGTCTTAAACCAACTTATCGATTATATCACTCTTCATCCGGTGGATGCATTGTTGATCGCCGGTGATATTTATGACCGCTCAGTACCACCGACCGCCGCAATTGAGCTATTGGATGATGTATTAACGCGCATTTGTCAGCAATTACAGACCCCAGTGATCATGATTCCTGGCAATCATGATGGCGCGAAACGTTTAGGCTTTGCCGCCCAACATATGCAGTCGTCTGGCTTGCATATTATCAGTGACTTTACGCAAATGTTACAGCCTGTGGTGCTTAGCTCAGAGCAAGCCGGGGAAGTGGCTTTTTATGGTATGCCTTACAGCGATCCTGAGCAGGTTCGTGATGCGTTTAAAAATAAGGTCAGCACTCATGATCAGGCGCATCAATTTCTTTGTCAGCAGATCGTCGATACGTTCAATCCTGCCCAGCGTCATGTCTTGCTTAGTCACTGTTTTGTCGATGGCGCAAGTACTTCAGATTCAGAGCGACCGCTGTCGATTGGTGGCGCTGACTGTGTGAATCACCAGCACTTTTTACCCTTTGATTATGTTGCATTAGGGCATTTGCATCAGCCGCAATATAAAGGTCAAGATTATATTCGTTACAGTGGCTCGCTGATGAAATACAGCTTCTCTGAGCAATATCATAAAAAAGGCATGACTTTAGTGGAATTGAATCAAGAGGGTTTTGTGTCGGCACAACCGATCCCGCTCACCGCGCCCCATGATATGCGTGTTATTGAAGGAGAATTAGAGACCTTGTTGGCTCAAGGTCAGCAAGACCCTCATGCGGATGATTATCTACTGGTGCGTTTAATGGATAAGCACGCCATTTTAGATCCGATGGAAAAGCTGCGCAAAGTATACCCAAATGTGTTGCATTTAGAGAAACCGGGTATGTTAATGGATAGTGAGCAGCCAATGGGTCGAGCTCGTTTGGCGCGTGGTGAGCTGGATATGTTTCGAGATTTTTTTCTTGAAGCCAAGCAAGAGCCGTTAACGGAATTGCAAACACAGGCGATTAGCCAAGTCATTCAGTCACTGAAAAATCAGGAGTCAAATTAAGTTATGCGTCCAATTACTTTGACTCTGCAAGCTTTTGGCCCGTTTGCGAGCCAGCAAGTGGTCGATTTCAGCGCTTTTGGTCATGCGCCGCTTTTTTTAATCAATGGCCCAACAGGGGCAGGGAAAAGCTCGCTGCTCGATGCGATATGCTATGCCTTGTATGGCGAAACTACGGGTAGCGAACGTTCTGGCGATCAAATGCGCTGTGATTATGCCCCTGATTCTGTTCTGACGGAAATAGAGTTTGTCTTTGAGCTGCATAATCGGCGGTTTAAGATCATCCGTAGCCCGGATCAGCAGGTTGCGAAACAGCGCGGTGAAGGCACCACTAAAAAATCTCATGCCGCGAGCTTAATCGAATGGTTCGCTAATGACGAAGAAAAGCTGCTGGCTCATAGCCCTAAGCGTGTTGCTTCTGCGGTGGTTGAATTAATTGGCTTAGATGTCAAGCAATTTCGTCAAGTGATGGTAATTCCGCAAGGTAAATTTCGTGAATTGTTAATCGCCAACTCAAAAGAGCGCGAACAAATCTTTGGTCAGCTATTTCAAACCCATATTTATACGCAAATTGAACGGGAATTGTTTGAGCGAGCGGCAGAGATTCGTCGCCAAAAAGAGCAATTTGATCAGCAAATAAAAGGGGCGTTGAATGTTGTTGCTATGGCCAGTGAAGAGGAATTGCAGCAAGCACTAACCAGTATTGAGCCAAGCTTAAAAAACAGCGAGCAAAGCCATCAACAAGCGCAGCAGAAGCTTGATGTTCTTAAGCAACAATGGCACGCGGGGCAAGAGTTACAAGCGAAATTTAGCCAGCAAGAGCAGTTGGCTTTAGAGCAAGCACAATTAACCGCGCAACAGGCTGAGCACGATGAGCTGCAAGTAAGATTGCAACAAGACCAAAAAGCGGCGCGGCTCGACTTACCTTATCAACAATTATCTGATGTACGGCAGCAATTGACGCTGGCTGAGCAAGCGCAAAAAACGCATCAACAAGCGGTGAGTCAAACACAGCAGCAAGTGACGGTGGCAACGGTAGCTTATCAGCAGGCAGAGCAAGCCGCACAGCAAATTGAAGCGCTCAGCCAACAGTTGTATCAACTGGAAAGTATGGGTAAAAAATGGGTTGAGTTAGAGCAACAACGGCATCAGCAGACTAACGCGTTAGCGGCGTTGAAGGCGGCGCAGACTCAGCATCAGCAGTTGAAAAAGCACCTTACCGATTTAGAACAGCAGCGCCAAGAGCAGCAGCAAGCATTAGAACGGGTGATTAGCCAACGAAGCGGTCTGGAAACCAAACAGCTACAGTGTAGCCAACTGAATGAGCATATTCAGCTACGTGTCAAGCAGCAATCTTTAACCCAACAAATCAACCAGTTACAGCAAGCGTATCAACAAGCTGGGCAAGCTTATCAGCAGGCGCAGCAGCAAACGTTGCAGGCTAGCCAGCATGCCGATCAGTTGGAATTTTATTGGCACAGTAATCAAGCCGCAGAATTGGCACAGAAACTCGCACCAGGTAATCCATGTCCAGTGTGTGGTAGTGAGCATCATCCTCATATCGCACAATTTTCTGGTCAAGTGGTGAGTAAAGATCAGGTTCAGCAAGCTCGTCAGGCTCAGCAACACCATCAAGCGAATGAAACCGAACAACTGAAACAATACCAAAAGGCTGAAAACAATCTTAGTCATTATCAGCAGCAGCTCAAGCAGTTCGAGGAGCAAATCGAGCACAAGGCATTGTCAGAATTAACCGCATTGCAACATCAACATCAAGCATTAACTGCTGAAATTGAGCGTCTAACGCTGTTAAATCCGCAAGCCCTTGAGCATCAACTGAGCCAAGTGATGGTGGCCTTGCAGCAAGCTCAGTTACAACTTGAGCAGCAGCAACATAAAGTCGAGCAAGCCAGTAAAGCAGAGATTGAAGCACAAACCAAAGTCACCAGTTTACAAGCTGAAGTGGCTAGTGAGTTTACGGATGCCGATCAAGTGCGTGAAGCCTATGGACGGGTGAAAAAACAGATCACCGCGTTGCAGCAAGCTGAATTACAAGCTCGAACCCAGTTAGCCGCGGCTCAGCAGGCTTTATCTTCTGCTCAAGCAAGCTTAATCAGCGCCGAGCAGCAAGCGAAACGTTGGTTGGACAGTGAGCAGCGTTTAGCTCAGGAATGGCAAGCGGCGCTTAACGACAGTGCTTTTTCCTCGCTAGAGGATTATCTGCAGGCCAAGTTAGCAGAAGAGACTCGCTTATCCATAGAGCAGAAAGTTCGCCAGTTTGAGCAGCGCCTTGCGACGCTACAAGGCCAGTGGGATGCGTTGGCTAAGGAGTTGCATAACCAAACGCCGCCGAATCTCACCGAACTCAAGGCCGCGGTAGAACAGCAACAAGCCCATGTTACGCTTTGCTTGCAGCAGCTCAGTGAAGTTCGTTCACGTTACGACAGTTTACGCCAAGTGAGTGACAAGTTGGTTACGCTGTATCAGAACAATGTGCAACTTGAAAAAGAGTATCAAATTTACGGCACATTAAGTGATATAGCCAATGGACGCACGGGCGCTAAAGTCAGTTTGCACCGCTTTGTGTTAGGCGTGCTGCTTGATGATGTCTTAATTCAGGCTTCACAACGTTTGCAAAGGATGAGTAAAGGACGCTATTGGTTAAAACGTAAAGAAGATCGTGCTAAAGGTAATGCGGGTTCAGGGCTCGATTTAATGGTCGAAGATGGCTATACCGGAAAATGGCGTGATGTGGCGACATTATCGGGCGGAGAATCTTTTATAGCGGCGTTAGCATTGGCATTAGGTTTATCCGATGTGGTGCAAGCCTACAGCGGTGGGATTCGCCTCGATACCCTGTTTATTGATGAAGGATTTGGCAGCTTAGATCCTGAATCGTTAGATTTGGCAATTCAAACCTTAGTGGATTTGCAGCAAGGGGGGCGCTGCATTGGCATAATTTCACATGTTGCTGAGCTCAAAGAACAAATTGCTTTACGGTTAGATATCGTGACCTCAACCCTCGGCAGTAGCATTAAACTTGTTGTATAGTTCAAAGATAGGATAGAGGATTGATCAATGGATCATAGGCAGCGATAACTCATATGGATGCGGTAAAAAAAATATACCAATACGCAGAACCAAACTTAACGTTAGTTGGATGGATGGGCTTCATCGGTTTTCCGATTTACTATTATGTATGGACTTACCTGTTTCCTCAAGGCTATGAATCGTTTTGGCTACGGGGATTTTGCTCGCTATTGTTTGCCGGAATTGCTTTTCGCCACTCATTTCCCAAAGCATTACAGCGCTATTTACCGTATTACTATCTGCTTTCAATAGGCTTTTGTTTACCTTTTTTCTTCTCTTTTATGATGTTGATGAACGATTGGTCGACAGTCTGGGCGATGTCTTTTATGGCATCGATTTTCTTGCATATTCTGCTAGTTCATGAAACTAAGGTGATGTTGCCACAAGCGATTATTTCCGTATTACTCGCTTACTTCTCGGTTTATGTTGTCGTTGATGCCGCCCCTAGTCAGATGATTTCTTGGACTTATGTACCTATTTTTATCTTTACTTATGTATTCGGTAATCTGTTCTACTTTCGTAATCAGGTATCACACGAGAGCAAAGCATCATTAGCAAAATCGTTTGGTGCAGGAATTGCACACGAAATGCGTAATCCACTCAGTGCGCTTAAGTCTTCTCTTGATGTGGTGCGTACTCTAGTTCCTTCCCCCCATTCAGGCCAAGCAACTCATATTATTAATCAACAAGATTTACAGCAATTGCATGAAATATTAAATGATGCGGATGAGGTGATTCATTCTGGTAATGAAACCATAGATTTATTGTTAACGTCAATTGATCAGCATCGTGTCTCAACGTCGACCTTTCGAAAATTATCCGCTGCTACGGTGGTTGAAAATGCTATTCATTCTTTTGCCTACAAACGGGTCGTCGATCGAGCAGCCGTTTCATTAACCGTTAATCAAGATTTTGATTTTTTTGGTAGCGATACCTTACTTAAGTTTGCGTTGTACAATTTATTGAAAAATGCTTTTTATTATCAAAGTAGTGAAGTGTTTACGATTAACATCGAATTGAATCGAGTCGATGAGCAGAATGTGATTACTGTCAAAGATAATGGGATTGGTATTGAAGCAGAACAGCTCGAAGAAATTTTTAAGGACTTCTATACCTTTGGTAAACATAATAGTTATGGGTTAGGGCTGCCTTTTTGTCGAAAAGTTATGCATTCATTTGGCGGTGAAATTATTTGCCATTCCGTCTTCGGTGAATGGACCCAATTTACCCTTCAGTTTCCAGATGTTGAATCCGAACGTATCAAACAGATAAAACACGATCTACTAAAATCTAAATCGATTTTATTGATTGGTGAACCGAGTTTATTAAGTCGGCATCTGAATGAACAAGCTTTTTATTTAGGGTTTACTTTGCATATGCTCACTCTCAGTCAAGCGATGCAAAAAGAAGCGTATGAATTTGAATTTGATCTTATTTTTATTGATTTAGCTCCATTTGAAACACAGTGGGATAAATTGAGCTTACTGGAAGGTCAATTACATTTTACTGAAGCCAGAATTAGTTATATTTATGACCAATCTAAGCGTTATCCTATTAATATCTCTCGTTACTTAACAATTTATCCAATTGAAATACGTCATTTGTTAAAAGACAGTATTGGAACCATCGAGAAGCTATTATTTTCGATTGATGAGCTTGAGGTTGAAAGGGGAAATATACCACAACGAGAAGTCAATTATCAAAGAAGCATCTTATTAGTCGATGACAATGATTCTTTACGAACGTTTTCTGCTATATTATTAGAAAAGCAGGGTTATGATGTTTATCAAGCTCATGATGGTCAACAAGCTTTAGAGATATTAAAACAACATACTATGGATTTAATCTTAATGGATGTTGAAATGCCGGTTATTGATGGATTACAGGCGACGAATATCATCCGCAGTTCAATGGCCGAATACCGAAAAACGCCTATTATTGGCTATACAGGGGATAATAGCTCAGAAACGATAAATCGTCTCTACCGTGCTGGAATGAATGATTATATTGTTAAACCTGCTGATAAAGATAAATTATTAAATAAAGTGGCCGATTGGTTATAGGATACAAGGTTTCTCCCTGTATCCTATATCCTTCCTCCTTTAAGCTGCAGCGGTGTTGGCTGCGTTCGTTCACCCCAATCACATAGTCTGCCTATACTCATGGGGATTCACTCACTTGCCGCCTACCTGCAACTCCAAGTTGTTTGGGTATAATTCTCTTTCCTTGAATCGATCTTTAATTATTTAAAATAGAGTTGCTTATTGTGTATCGCAGACTCACAGACTGAGAGAATTTTTTGAATGTCAGAGTCTTTTAGTGAGCTGTTTAACGATAATCGAATAATGTTTTTATTTTTTGCCGTGGCAGGGCGACAAAAGACTGCGCCAAATACGCCATTATTCTCTAGAAAATCACGAACATTTTCGGTATTACGTTCATCGCCTGTTTCTAAAGCAATAATTTGCGATTGACTACGAATCGTAAAACCAAGTTCAAGTAAGCCATGACGTAACTGCTCACTGTGACGAAAAAGTTGTTTTCTTCTTTCATCCGCCGATTGGATTACCGATAACGTAGCACTGAGCGCTGCGACTTCATAAGGTAGAATTGTCGAGCTAAAGATCGCGGGATAACCGACAAAAGGTAAACAGCGATCAACATGGTTATTCGCCCAGATAGCGCCAGCTCGATAAGCAAAGCTTTTCGCTAAACTCACCGTCATAAAATCAACCTGTGATGATAAACCAAGTTCAGCGAGCAAACCGGCACCTTTAGGACCATGAGTTCCGAGTGAATGGGACTCATCAACTAAAATAGCGCAACCATACTGTTTAGCTATCGCAACTAAATCTGCTAATGGGGCGACAGTACCAATTGTACTATAGATAGAATCGACCACGATCAATCCGGGTCCATGACGTTTAATGAGCTTCACTAAATGATCACAGTGATTATGCATAAAAGGGTGCAGATGAGCATTGGCATAGCGAGCTCCCTCCCAAAGTGACATATGAGCAAAAAAGTCGATATAGACGTTGGTATCGGCTGAGCAGATCGTTTGTAATAGTGCGGTATTCGCATTCCAGCCAGACTGCGAAAGTAGACACGTATCAAATTGAGCAAATTGGGCAAGCTGTTGCTCAAGATCAGGTTTATCAGCCTCATCTTGTAAAAAGATCGCCGACATAAACACACTATCGGTACTATCATCGATGGCTTGTTTTAAGTGAGCCTTAATGAGCGGATGATGAGATAAACTAAGGTAATCATTACTCTGTAAAATAATATCATTAGTGCTTGGACGCTTGCCTAGAACCAAATGTTTGCCATTATTATTACTATCAATAAGGTCGTTAATAAATAAATCTAATCGTTGTTGAATAAATTCAGGTAGTTGTTTTTTTGAGGTGCCATATTTCATGGTTAATATCCTTTGTTGAAAGTAAGCGCCAGCTGACAAAGGATATATTGTCGTATAAAAAAATAATGTCATTAATGAAATATTATTATTTTGCTCGTGTTAGCAAACTCAATTATAGTGCCTTTATTATGTGTTGTTGATCCGTAGGCTCAGAGAGCCTAATTAATGTGTAATAAATATAATAGCTCAAATTATTGCTTACTATTTATATACCCAAACCACTTGGAGTTGCAGGAAGGCAGCAAGTGAGTGAGCCCCCATGAGCATAGACAGGCTATGTGATTGAGGTGAACGAACGTAGCCAACACCGCTGCAGCTTCAAGTAGAAAGGGGGGGAGCTGCTGTAGGTTTGTCTACGTCCGTATACCAAATGATAGTGAGAGATATCCTCGCTCTCACCAACTATCAATCTACGGTGGTGAGCATTTACACCAGAAAAATTTATCACTGGCGCTGCACATTGCTAAAAATCAAAGTAGTTTCGATATACAGTCAAAGCAGCAATAAAAAATACCGCCGAAAAGGGATATCTTCAGCGGTATATCAAGCATAGTAATTTAATGTTATTGGTCTCGAATAAAAGTGACTCGCTTTAGGCCAACTGAATTAAACGTTTAATTAATCGATCAATGCCGAGTGCTGCTTGTGATAGATTTTCGGCCAACATATAAGCTGGAGTCGAGAGAACGTTATGACGTTGATCGTAAACATAATCATCAACGGGACAATTCACGTGTTCTCCGCCCATTTGATTAAATGCATTGGCCGTTTGTTGGTCATGGCCAATGGTGCCTTCTACTCCGGTTGGATAAATAAGCGGGATGAGTGCAGGAGAGATGCATAAATAACCGGCGGGTTTACCACTTTGAGCAAAGGCATGGCAGACCTTAGCGACTTGCTCATTGAGCGTGCAGTTGGCTCCTTTGGTGGCAAAATCGCTGAGGTTTTTGGCGACGCCGAATCCACCTGGGAGCAGTAATGCATCAAAATCTTGAACATTGAGCTCCGCAATGTCTTGTACTTTACCACGAGTCAATCTTGCTGATTCAACCAGTACGTTCCGAGTTTCAGACATGATCTCACCAGTGAGATGGTTAACTACTTGCGTTTGCTCAACATTCGGTGCAAAACAGGCCCATTGCGCACCTTGTTTTTCAATCGCATAAAGGGCAAGTACCGACTCATGAATTTCAGCGCCATCGAAAACCCCGCATCCACTTAATATCACAGCAATCTTTTTCATCACTCTGCTCCTTAATCAGTTAACGGATCTAATATGAGATTAACATCTTATTAAAAACAATCTACACTTGCTCAGCAAATTTGAGGAGTAAATGATGAAGTACGATTGGATTTTGTTTGATGCGGATGAAACCTTATTCCATTTTGATTCTTTTAAAGGAATGCAGTTGATGTTCTCCCGTAAAGGCGTGGATTTCACTGAGCAAGATTTTATGGAATATCAAGAGGTTAATAAGCCTTTATGGGTGGACTACCAAAATGGTGATATTACGGCAGAACAGCTAAAGCACACGCGATTCGAACTCTGGGCAACAAAATTGGATACCACGCCGGCTGAATTAAATAGCGCATTTTTGACCGCGATGGCGGACATCTGTACTTTGTTACCAGGGGCCCGAGAATTATTGGAGGCATTACGTGGTAAAGCAAAGCTTGGCATCATCACGAATGGATTTACCGAGCTACAAGATGTTCGATTAACCAAAACCGGTATGAAGCACTATTTCGAGCATATCGTGATTTCAGAACAGATTGGTATAGCTAAACCGGATGCGGGCATTTTTGCCTATGCCATGGAAATGATGGGCCACCCAGCTAAGGAAAAAGTATTAATGGTGGGGGATAATCCACACTCTGATATTTTAGGTGGATTGAACTTTGGACTTGAGACATGCTGGTTGAATACTCATCAACATCCAAAACCAAGTGGTATCGACGCGCACTATGAAGTGGCTTCATTACACGAATTAAAAACGATTTTGCTGGCTTAATTGGGGTAGGTAAAACCTGATGCAAAGTTAGCCTTTGCATCAGGTCAAAGCGTTTAGCGGTTATATTCGCCGTTGCGCTCAGGTTGATCGATAATATCGATGATTTCGATGGTCCGCTCAACGCCATTTGGCATTGGCCAAGTCAGTTGTTGGCCTTTAGAAAGTCCAAGTAGTGCGCTACCAACGGGAGCGAAGATAGAAATATCATCATTACCCTTCACATCATGAGGGTACACCAAGGTTTTTTGCATCACATCGTCGCTGCCTTGAAACTTAAATTTCACGGTAGAGTTCATAGTGACGACATCCGCAGGGATCTCTTCCGGGTTTAAAACAGTGGCTCTGTCGAGTTCATTTTCTAGACGTTCTAATTCTTTAGACAACTTAGGTAGTTTGTCCATCAGTGCGCTAATTCGATCCATATCCAGAGTGGACACGATAATCGCGTTATTATTGTTTGGCATTTTATTTTCTCCAAAAAGAAATACCGCCCTGAACGTATCAGGGCGGCATAGAAACTGATTTAATGGTACCGCTTGGCACCTATTGTGTTATAGAACATAAACCGAATGGAGAGAAAATACAATCTATATGCCCATAGTTTTACATTTTTGCGCTACTATCGACATGTCAGGTATGGTTAGACTCTACATTTAGCGCGGTCGATATGCATATCAGCACTATCATTTCAATCAAGGACTATCGTGCAGTATTTAGCGATTAAAGACATTATCATCGAACAGATAAGCTCTGGTCAGTTATCCGCCAGACAAAAACTGCCTTCGGAACGTAAGCTGGCTGAATCATTCTCAACCACAAGGGTAACGTTGCGTGAGGCACTCTCTTTACTTGAAGCCGAAGGGCGGATTTATCGAGAAGATCGCCGTGGTTGGTTTATTTCTCCTTCGCCACTGCGTTATGACCCAACGCAAAATCTAACGTTTGAACAATTGGCAAAAACTCAGCAACGTGTTCCAACGGTTCAATTGCTCACGGCTAAAAGTAGTTTAGCCAATCCGCAGGCCAGTCGTTTATTGCAGCTCAAGCCTTTTTCAGAAGTGTATCATCTTGAGCGTGTCCGTTGCTTAGAGCAGAGGCCTGTTGCTTTTGTGACCAATTATCTAAGCCCAGAGCGTTTTCCGAATTTACTGACTTTAGAGTTAAGCCAATCACTGACCTTGCTTTATCAGCAACACTTTTTTACCGAGTGTGCAACGATACGCTATCGTATTACTAGTCGATCTCTGTTGGGGGAGATGGCACAAGCGTTGCGTACAACGCAAGGAACGCCAGCGATGGTTATTGAGCGAGTGAGGTATGATGCACAAGGTGGATTAATCGATACGGAGATAAGTTATTGGCGTCACGATGCCATTGTGATTGAATCTTTGTTGACGATGCAGGAACCATGCTACGACGATTAAAAATGATAAAACGCGACGGGATATAAGTAGAGTATCAAGCCGCGTTTTAATTAAGCCTAAACCAATGATAGGCAGAAGTCAGTTAGCCTCAACTATTGGCTTCTGCGTCTTCTCGTTTTAGCACTTTATGTCCATCTTCCGTCACGCCATTTTTCCAATAGCTGCTGATGTATATATGATCGCGTTCCACTTGCTTGTCATTGCGAAAATATTGACGAAGTTCACGCATTGATTCAAATTCACAAGCACACCAAACGGTGCAAAGTCCCGCCAACCAAGGTTGAGCTTTTACTGTCTGAGTTAGTGTTTCCCCCTGAACAGTATGAGCCCAGATGATTTTGACTCCTGGTGGAGCAACTAAAGGTTGTTGATCGTCAGGATGAGAAATTTCAATTACGGCATAGCCTTGAGTTTTTGGGTCTAAGCTCGTTAGTGTTGTTGCTAGAGCAGGAAGTGCTGTCATATCAGCAGCTAGACAGACCCAGTCGGCTGCCCAATTCGGGCCCTGGCTTTTACCTGGTCCGGCGATGAATACTTCATCTCCCACTTTTGCGTTTTCTGCCCAGCGAGCGGCAAAGCCACAGGATAGATCCTCGGTAATATGTCGGACGAAGTCGACCGTCATTTGATTGCTATGAGGGTTGAATTCACGAATCGTATAAGTGCGTAAAATCGGTCGCTCGGTTGGGGTTAAACGCGAGAGATCAGGATCACCTTGTGGGGTAAAAACCAATTTAAAATAGCCGCCAACACTTTGTTCACCAAAATGGGCAATCGTGTCGCCTTGTAGCGTAATACGTTGAATGTTCGGAGAAAGACGCTTGGTCTCGGTGACTGTAACCCGATAGAAGTCACGTTGTTTTTCTTGAGTTGCCATATTTATTCATCAAAGTAGGGAATCATTTTCTCTATTACCTTAGCGGTAAATGAATCATTCGGCAATGATAATCGTTGTCGTTTCTATCTATTCAGAAAAACACAGAGCGAGTCTCACGCCGCGTTAAGGATCATGATAAAATCGGTCATTAAGAAATAATAAGGTAGTTTATGAAACATTTACACACCGCGACGCATCCCGAGGTGACGGAACTCAGTCAACACACTATTGTCCAACGCCAAGCTGCACGAGCGATCGTTACCGATGGCGATGATATTTTGCTGCTCTATACTGAGCGTTATCATGATTACACTTTACCTGGTGGGGGCATTGATGAGCATGAAGATATTATTCAAGGCTTAGTCCGTGAGCTCGAAGAGGAGACGGGAGCTAACAATATTCACCATATTCAACCTTATGGTATTTATGAAGAATTTCGTCCTTGGTATCGAGATGATGCGGATGTGATGCATATGATCTCCTACTGTTATACTTGTAAAGCTGATCGTCAGTTAGGTGATACTCGTTTTGAAGATTATGAAATAAAAAATGGCATGCGGCCGATGTGGGTGAATATCCATCAAGCGATTGCTCATAATGAGCAGACAATTGCCAGCAGTGATAAAAAAGGCATGAGCATTGAAAGAGAAACCTTTTTATTACGTTTAATTGCTAAAGAAATGGCGATGAAGCCCTAAAATAAGTCATGATACCGCCTAATCGACAGTCTTGTTGGCTAAGATAGGTATGACAAGCCCTGTTTCTGGTCTTGTCTGTGAGTGTATTCGGTATACACTAGCGCGAAATATTGAATGAGAAATGATCATGAGTCAGAGTGTTGACGACCAGCAAGAAGTAGAAATTGAAGCGATTGGCGTAGAAGTCGATAATCAGCCGATTGAATTATACAAAGTACTCAAATTAGCGAATGCAGTGAGCGGTGGTGGAGAAGCGAAGCATGTCATCGCTGAAGGCTACGTTGCGGTGAATGGCGAACTAGAAGCGCGCAAACGTCGTAAATTGTACGATGGTGATTTGATTGAGTTCAATCAAGAATATTATCTGGTGATCTGTGATGCGCCAGTGACGGAAACGATTGAACGTCCATTAAGTGCAGAAAAAGCGCCAACTAAGAAAAAAGCCACGCCTTCGGCACCTAAAGCTAAAAATACGCAATCTAAGCTCACTCAGAGCTCAAACCGTCAAACTGACCAAAAGAAAGCAAAAAATAAGATTAAGAATAAGACAAGCAAAAAAAGTGTTGATACATCAGTCGTTGATGATCAACTTGATAACGAAAGTGGACGCAGTCGAATCCGCTTTTTTTAGTATGATATAGCAAGGGAGCCAATGACTCCCTTGCGTTATTTATCGCCAATCATCGTCAATAAACGTTCTTCCTTCGAGTGCATAAGGGTCTTCATCGAAAGGATGCTCCATTTTGCCTCGAAGTTGCTCTAACTGTTTTTCAAGGTGGTTGACCGTTTGGAAATCACCTTCTGAACACGCAACATAAATTTGTTGCTCTAAAGCATCAATGTTATCTCTAATGTTCATCTCACACCTCCGGTTGTTTACGTGAGTTGGGAGTTACTGGCTATTCATGGTTAGTATATACCCTGTTTTGGGAATGTGCAGAGATGGCAACATTCATTATCTGAGGTATAAGTAAAAATGAAAGGCACTGTTATTGATTTCAATCAGTTCGACCACACTGGGCTTATTTCCGGTGAGGACGGTAATCGATATCCACTGACAATATACGAGTGGAAAGGTGAACAAGGACCAAAAATTGGTCTTACTGTTGATTTTTTTGTTCAGGATGGTCAAGCCACAGCGATTTATCCATTACCGAGTAGTAAATCATCGAAGAAAATTGTGGCCGCTTTATTGGCGTTTTTCTTCGGCTCGCTAGGGGTACATAAGTTTTACTTAGGGTATATCAAACAGGGGTTGATCATGTTGTTTGCCTTTCTGTTAGGCTTTTTGTTACTTGGTATCCCTTCAGCGATCATTGGGATTATCGCTTTTGTTGAGTTTCTTATTTATGTGACGAGATCCGATGAAGAGTTCGAGCAGACCTATATTCTGAGTCGTAAACCTTGGTTTTAGAGTGTCCGAGTATATAAAAACGCGCTGCCTTTTTAGAGCAGCGCGTTTTTTTAGGGGAAAATGTTGATCCGCAAGATTAAGCGGTTTTCAACTCTAATACTTCTGGGCGAGTAATGGGTTTGGTTACTAAAGCCAGCAAAATACACAGTGCC
Organism: Vibrio sp. 2017_1457_13; assembly: GCF_030851525.1. NCBI lineage: Bacteria > Pseudomonadati > Pseudomonadota > Gammaproteobacteria > Vibrionales > Vibrionaceae > Vibrio > Vibrio sp. 2017_1457_13. Next base: position 118,123 of record NZ_VHTA01000002.1, on the reverse strand, counting down.
ATCATCGCGGCTGAGATACTGTAAGCCAGCTGATAACCGCCACCATGGGTCATCGAGTAGCCGACCACGGCTGCGCCAATTGCGCCACCAATACCCCATGAGGTATAAAGAACGCCATAGTTGGTGCCGTAATTTTTCAAGCCATAAAATTCAGCAGTGATCGATGGGAAGACAGCAAGTAACGTACCGTAACCGACAGCGGCGATGGCAGTACCGATGATCAGTGTCCATTCAGAGTCAAATTGAGCAAACAACATCATATTGGCTCCTTGCAGTAAAAAGGCGATCAGTAGAGTTTTTACGCCGCCGATTTTGTCGGACAATACACCTGCAGCAATGCGCCCACCTGAGTTGAAAATCGCTAAAATAGAGGCAAGATAAACGGCATTAGGTAAGCTTGCTTGTACGCTGGCGATATTGGTTATATTACCAATAATCATTAAGCCGACCGATGCGGCTAAGGCATACATGACCCATAAGGCGTAAAACTGTGGAGTTCTTAGCATGGCTCGCCATGTCATATCATTATTGATAGAAACTTTTTTCGCTTGCTGACCAGCTTTTAATGTTGGTTCAGCGGGCACATAATCACTTGGCGGATTATTGATGGTGCATGCTAACGGTACTGCAATGACCAGTACACCAATACCCAGTAAAATAAAGCTAGTTTGAATACCATAATGAGTGATCAGTGCTGAGGTTAAAGGAGCAAGATAAATAGCGGCTAAGCCAAATCCAGCAGCAATTAATCCATTAACCATCCCTTTCTTTGAAGGATGAAACCACTTCATGGCCGATGGTGATAGACAAGCATAACCAAAGCCAATGCCGGCACCAGTGATGATCCCAAAAGTGATATTGAGCATAGCAACCGATGAAACAAATCCGGAGGCAATCATGCCTAATCCGGTTAACGAGGTACCAAGAATAAGAATATTACGGGGTCCCATCTTATCTTGTAAGACACCAGCGATCAGCAATGAAACCGAGAAAGCGATAGTGGCAAGTGCATAAGGGGACGAAGCATCGGCTGCACTCCAGCCAAAATCATTGACGAGCGCTTTATTAAATACGCTCCAAGCATATAGGATGCCAAGACAAAGGTTGATACAAAAACCAGCTAGAAGAATACGTAGCGCTTTATCAATCTTGCTCATTAGTTGGGATACTCAAAGGTCAGTTCAGGAAAATGCCAACGGCATTAGTTAAAAATTAGTTTGCAATTATCAACACAAATCACAAAGCGCGCGGATTATAACCAATATCGGTGTGATTGGAATCACTTTTCACATTCGATTGAAGAAAATAATTGATAGTGGTTTAGTAGAAGCATGAACTATTTCTGTGGATGATGGAATAGGGCTGATTAGGCGAACAAAATTGACATTTCGGGAGAAAAAATGCCTCTCATTTGACCTGACAAGATTAAAACTTAACCCATTGAAATCAATTTGTTTATTTTACAAGCAAAAAAACTGAAATTCTAAAAAAAGGCTTTTCTTTTCTTATAACTGTGGCAATATACACCCCGTAAGCAAGCCAGACCAAACAAAGCGTGCGTCGTATAATGGCTATTACCTCAGCCTTCCAAGCTGATGATGCGGGTTCGATTCCCGCCGCACGCTCCAAGCTTACTAAAATCCGTCAGAAGTTATCAAATAAAGCGCTTAGATGCGCTGTTTTTTTATCTTTATGTTTAATAAATGTTTTTCCTCTCATAACCGTTTACCATTTGCAAGAAAGCCTCCAGTTTATCTTTGACGTCTGTCTACCCAGTATCCAAATCTATCAAAGCCGGTTTCTGATAATATTAACCACAGAGTTGCGTTAATTTTTTTTGGCTGTTGTCGGAATACCATCAGGATAATTAAATGGGAAGGCTTCGAGAGGGACAGGACGAGAAAATAAATAGCCTTGGAAATCCAAACAACCGTAGCTAGCGAGAGCCAGTCTTTGTTCTTGTGTTTCGACGCCTTCAGCAATCACCGCTAAGTTCATGCTTTTCGCCAATGAGACAATCGTACGAGCAATATCCGCATCATGACTATTGGTGAGTAAATCACGCACAAAAGATTTATCAATTTTGAGTTGATCTAAAGGTAATCGTTTTAAGTAGTTGAGTGATGAGTAACCCGTTCCGAAATCATCGAGAGAAAAACTCACCCCATATTTTTTTAGTTGCGACATTTTTGTGATGGTATCTTCAAGATCTTCATGAAGCATACTTTCTGTGAGTTCCAGCTTAAGACGATCAGGATTCGCTCTATAACGTTGCAACGCTTCTAGAACTTGCTGAACAAAACCAGTTTGATGGAATTGCTTGGCACTGATATTAATGGCGAGAACCAGCGAGTCAGTGAGTGGTGAGTTTTGCCATACAGCAAGGACTTGGCAAGCTTGATCTAATACCCACTCGCCTAAAGGAAGAATTAACCCGGTTTCTTCAGCAATAGGAATAAACTCTATTGGTGAAATTGTCCCCTGTTTAGGATGTTGCCAACGAATAAGGGCTTCAGCGCCAGTAAGTTGACCATCATGGGTGACTTGTGGTTGATAGTATAAAGTGAATTCATTACGAGTTAAGGCGTGGCGAATATCATTGGCCATGGCTGCATGCTCTAACACTTTGGCTTGCATTTCTGGATTAAAGAATCGATGTGTATTGCGACCCGCTCCTTTAGCCTGGTACATGGCTAAGTCGGCATGCTTAAGTAATTCATCAATCCCTTTGGTCTCACCGAGGAAAAGGGTAACGCCGATACTTAATGTGCTAAAATGTTCAATATTATCAATGTAATAAGGCTTGGATAATGTATCAAGAATCTTTCTGCACAATAAATCAGCACGTTTAGAGGCGATGTCTAAATCCGAATCCAGTTGTTCAAGAATGATCACAAACTCATCGCCACCGATTCGAGCAACGGTGTCCGTTCTACGTACACAATCAAGTAATCGTTGACTGACTAAGGTTAAAAATTTATCGCCAGTATCATGGCCTCGAGTATCATTCAGGGTTTTAAAATCATCCAAGTCTAAATATAAAATTGCACCGTACTGGCCATTTCTTTGGCTATTTAGTCGAGCTGATTCTAAGCGCTCCATTAATAACTGACGGTTAGGTAATCCAGTTAATTGGTCATAGAAGGCGAGCTGTTTTATTTTGCTTTCTGCGGCTTTACGTTGAGTGATATCAATTAACGTGATCACATAATTAATGATTTCATCTTCATGATCACTGATGACGGCAGTGATCATTGTCCACTGTAGATACTCTTCTCCATTTTTACGTTTATTAAAGATTTCACCTTGCCATGAACCTTGTGTTTTTAATTGCAATTCAAGTTCATCGTAAAAGCTTTGATTATGACGACCCGAGCGAATGACTTTTATATGATGGCCTAGTACATCTTTTGGTTGGTAACCGGTAATATCAGTAAATGCTTGGTTCACTCTAAGAATGTGTTTTTTTTCATCGGTCACAACCATACCTTCGGCTGACTCAAATACCGTGGCGGCAATTTTTAGATTTTCCACCATATGCTGCATCGCATCTCCCACTTGATTGTATTCATATATTCCAGTAGGAGAAAATGATACTCTTAGTCCTTTTTGAATACCTTGAATATAGTCGGTCAATTGGCTTATCGCTCGGCTATGACTTAGATGTAAAAGCCAAGCGGCAAGAATCAGCAGCAGTAAAAAAACACCAGATAATAAAAAGAACGTTTGCCAATAATGTTCAGAGACAGAAGTAAATCTCTGCTTATCGATACCCATTTTTAAGTTTAAGGGATATGCTTTATTGTTAATGTTCAGGGTTGCATTTAATAGATATAGATTTTCATAAGCACGCATCTGTGATGAAGTTTTTTCTTCACTAGAATGTGCTGGAAGCGCGATACTTGGACTGTATTGAATCAGTCTTGCTTGCTGATAATGAATAGAAAGAGCATCTAAATCGGCCCGTTCAGCGAGAGTCTGAATAAAACTTCGGTTTTGACCAATCGCCAAACCAATAAACATATAGCCTCGTAATTGAATGCTTGCAGGGTCAAAAATTGGAGTCGCTTTCAGTAAGGCGGTTAAATTTGGACTATGCACTAATGCCCATTCACTTGTGTAATGTAGAGGAGAGCGTAATGAATTTAACATTGGTTCAATATTGTATAAAGGGAGTCCTGCATCCATTAAAACCTTGCCCGAGGAATCGGTTAAAAAGAAAATATCAAGGTTTGCTCCTAATGCTGAATCTTGAAACATATAGATCATATCTTCAGCAATGTTATTAAACTCAAAGTTCTCACCAGTTAATGAAGTGAACACTTGATTAGATGCAGTCGTGTGTAAATAAACCTCTAATAAATCTAGACGATTTTCTATTAAACTTTGTACGGTTCTTTGTCGCTGCGCTAAACTATTTTCAATTTCTGAATGCAAACTGATTTCTGCAGTACGTATTGAATAAAACATGGAAATAAGAAGGGTAAACAAGCTTAGAAAACCAAATAGCAAAGTAATTCGGGTAGTGAATTTGAGTTCCCACCTGTTTGTTTTGCTTTTTTTTCCTATTTCTGAGCTTGAAGGCATTAATGTGTCTCTCCGAAAATTTTATTATTTTATAATTCTAACTATTGCACTATTGCACTATTGCACTATTCATTGAGACTCTGCAATTAATTGTTTGTACTCTTTTACTTGGGCGTTGAATAATTCAATTAATGCGGATTCATTCATAAATATAACGGGCATTTTTATTGTCTCTTCTGTGACTTTTTTAAATCGTGCGTCTTGAGTCACTGATTGAAGCGCTTTGGCTAAAATATCGACTTGATAGTCAGGAGTATTGGCTGGAACGGTAATCACACGGATCGCATGCATACTTACGTCGTAACCGAGTTCTCTTAAGTTAGGTACTTGTGGATAATGGGCAAGCCTTTCATCCGCCAAACTGGCAAGGACCCGCATTAGTCCGGAGTCAGTATAAGCGCTATGTGTGCCGCCACTAAAGGCAAGGTCGGCATCCCCAGAAAGGATTAATGGAGCCATACCCGCTCCTCCGGTCGTTGGCATAATACGTAATGTAATGCCTTCACGCCGCATGATTCGATTGATCACGAATCGATCTTGAATGTTTTGCGACGCATAAACTAAGCCGGGGTTGGCTTTGGCATAAGTAATAAACTCGCTCCACGTAGCAAATGGAGTATTAGGACCAGTGACTAAAGCAATTTGATCAAGAGTAATACCAGCCACGTATCGAAAACTGGTTAACTGGTAAGAAGCCGGAGTTGCTAACGGTGCGAAGGTATAAGGCAGAGAAAGTCCAAATTGAAAGGTGTAGCCTTGATCGCGACTGTTTGCCAGCATGGCTGCCGCTGAAGCTCCTCCAGCACCAGGATGGTAAAGAATATTAACGGGTTGGCCGAGTTTTTCGGAAAGAACTTTCGCGAGGACTTGCCCTTGAATATCCGTACTGCCACCTTGATTAAAACCAATCAACATAGTCAGTGGCTGGGTAGGAAAGTTGGATTGAGCAAACGTTGGTACTGTTACTATCAATGTTAATAACAACAGTACTAGGTGAGCTAATTGTTTGGTTTGTCTCATTATCGTGCCACCTATTTTGTTGAATTATTCTAAGTTTAGGAGCGGTTTATGGTTCTGTCTATGGCAAGCGATCATGATAAATTATCAATGGTTAACGATGATGGTTTATTTGCCCATATTGAGTATCGACGCGGTCGGTGATGATTTACTTTACGATGACGGGAGGGGATGGCCAATACATTTTCCAGTATCCCCAAACAACCCAAGCGACGAGTCCTGTAGCGACAAGAAGTTCAAATAAACCAAACAGATGTAGCCAGTACCAGTGTGGGTAAAATTCTGAAAAATAATCGGTTAAACGATGCATCGCGATAGCGCTGATCACCGAAGGAAAAGTAAGCGCAGCAATTGAAGGTTGAAAGGCTAAACGCAATAGTCTGAAATAACAAAGATAAATTAATAGCGTCATGGTGATGGCAATACCCGCTAAAGCACCAGTGAGGATCGGATCCGGGGTAGCAAAATTGACCAGATAGGTGGCGAGAGTAAGGTTAATCGGCGCAGCCATGATCGCTAAGGTTGGACGTGCCCGTCTGGGCAGCATGCCTTCAAAGACTAAGCGATAGAGTACCACTGGTAACATCACAAAATAGATAGCAACACAGACACTAACCAGCGTTTCAGAAAAAACAGTATGGCCAAATTGTGTCCCAGCAAGAGAACTGCTAATCAGACCGACTGGGTAGAGAAACCAACTGGGAACAATATTGGAGATTTTAAAATTCAGGAGCTGAAAGCGAAAAAACAGGACCATCATGGTCATGTGCAACAGTAGGGCTAGAGCCCATATTGGATAAGCAATACTTGGAGAAATAACCGCTAAATAATCACATAAAATTAATAGTGCCATACTCATTGGAGCCATTAAACTGCCGTGTAGAGGATGACGGAGATCATTAATAAATGAAGAATAACTAGTGAGATATTTACCTAAAACGGGCAGTAATAATAAACTACCAAACAGCGCAAAGTAGGGATGGAAAAGAGCTCCCCAGGTTGGTGAGTAGAGTGTCCAAGCTTGACCTAAACCAATAATGCCCAATGCCAAGGCTGCTTGTGAAGCGGGTACGCTTTGTACATGCAGTAATTTTTTCCAGTGCAATGTTCACTCCATTGAGACACATAACGAGCCATAAAAACAGCGGCGATTCTAGCAAGTTATGTCTAACATGGGTAATCAATCACTAGATGATTATCACAAAATGATCACATTTATAGCTAATGACCATTGGGTAACTCTTGTTGGCGCAGTTTCTCTTTTTTGATGGTTCTGTGCAGCAGCTGGCTGTAAATAGGTTTGCCGCCTAAAAGCTGAGCAAAAATGACTGCGCCGAGACTGGTAATGATTAATGGTAAGATTAAATAGTAATTATTAGTCATTTCTATCACCAATAAAATACCAGTGATCGGTGCTCTAACCGTGGCAGCAAATAGTGCTCCCATGCCGGCGATCGCAAACATGCCTGGTTCGATATTGAGCTCTGGAAACCAGCTTTGAACAATTAAACCAAAGGCGTAGCCAAACAATGTCCCTAATGCCAACATGGGAGCAAAAATGCCACCGGGAGCACCAGAACCGAAGCAGAGTAGAGTCGTAACAATCCTTCCTAAAAACAATAACAGTAATATACCGGTCGTATACTCTCCCATCGCTACTGAGGGGATTAAGCCAATACCTCCACCGGTAAGTTCAGGGATGTAGAGCAGAGTTAAACCAAAGCATCCTCCAAGTAGTGAGCCAGTAAGAAGGTAACGATGACGGAGGTTATGGTGAATGCGAACAAAGAGGTCTTGACTCAAGGTGATCAGTTTATTGAAGAGCACGCCGAAAGCACCGAATAATATGCCAAGTAATAGGAAAAACAGTAGGGATCTCAATTCTGGGGCCGAATATTGTGGCAAAGTAATCACCGCTTGTTGGCCATTAATGACTCGGTACACAATATTGGCTGACACGGCTGCAATGATCACACTTCGTACAGAAATAAAGCTGTAGCGAAATTGTGGACGCATCTCTTCCAATACGAACATAATGCCCGCAAGAGGCGCATTAAACGCGGCGGCAAGACCACCAGCAGCCCCAGCAGCAAGCAAAGAGTGTCGAGTATCATCGTTTTTTACTCGAAAAACATCAGATACCATTCGACCCACGGCACCGCCCATTTGTACGGTTGGACCTTCTCTTCCCAAAACCATACCTGAGCCAAGTGCGCCCATACCGCCGATAAATTTAACCGGTAAAACGCGCCACCAGCGAACTGGACGAATGTTATCCATTGCTCCTTCAATTTCTGGTATACCAGAGCCTGCGGCTTCAGGAGCGAATCGATGAACGAGGTAGTAGCCGATTAAGGCTAGTCCAGCGCTGATCAAAAAAGCGGCTAGCCAAAGAGGAACCAGTGAAGTAATCGAACCCACTAACCATTCGGTGCGTGACTCAGAGACGAAATGGACGGCAAGTTCGAAATACGTTGCGATCAGTCCGGCGAGTATCCCGACGATCATAGATAGAAATAGGATCGATAATGAAAGCTTATCGTTGGCAAGAAATTGGCTAAAGCTGTCTTTAGGTATTTTATTGAACAATCGATGAGAGAATTTCTCGCGGACAAGCATGTACACAACAGCCTTATAGAGGTAACAAAATGTAAATTATACTTAGCCAATCCTTTAACTGTAGTTTTAAAAATGAAATATTGAATTGGAAAAATAGCTATTGTATCGCCATTAATGATGATTTTTGAACAGGATCGCAAAGTCATATTTCAACCGAAAAAAAGACGATAAAAAAATGGTGTTTTTCTGAAAATGAGCGATAGTTAAGGCGTAAGGCAAACAGAGTATTTCAACAGGAGGAAACGCAAGCCTTACCTACAATTTGGATGGATTAAACCTACAATTCAAATAGCCTCGATTATGATCAGGTTGCAACTATAGCCTTCCTGATTCGCACAACTCACGATTGAGTTCCGAGGATTAAGGCGCGCTCATACAGTGCGCCTTTTGCTGTTTAGGCGCTTCTCCTCAGCTCGTTTCAGTCTACACCTCTTTGTTTTTTGTATATACTCCGCGAAAAGGAGTACCACGATGACAAAAAAAGTACCGACCAATATTATTACTGGCTTTCTTGGCGTGGGTAAAACGACCACGATTTTAAACTTATTGAAGCATAAACCGGCGGATGAAAAGTGGGCGGTGCTGGTTAATGAGTTTGGTGAGATAGGTATTGATGGCGCGATAATGTCCGAACAAGGGGCATTAATTAAAGAAGTCCCGGGTGGGTGTATGTGCTGTACGGCGGGTGTACCGATGTCTGTGGGGATTAACACCCTGTTAAGGCAGAAGCCCGATCGTTTATTGATCGAACCGACAGGCTTAGGGCACCCCAAGCAAGTTATCGCCACTTTAACCTCTGCCCAATATCAGCCTTATGTTGACCTCAAAGCGACCATTGCACTGGTTGACCCTCGTCATTTAAGTAATGATAAATATTTGATGAATCAAAACTTTAATGATCAATTAGCCAGTGCTGATGTGATTGTTGCCAATAAAGTTGACCAAGCAACGCCAACAGATGTTGAGATGTTCCAGACTTGGTTCGCCAGACAGCAACCAGCGAAAGCGGCTTATCAGTTAGTCAGTCAGGGCAATTTATCGCTCTCGATGCTTGATATGGAGCGTAGTGCGGAAAGTGCATCAAGCCATATCGAAGCTCATCACCATCATCATGCCCAATTAGAGCCACAGTTTGCTTTAGCCCCGGGACAAGCATTTCTACGTAAAGAAAATCGTGGTCAAGGCTACTACAGTTGTGGCTGGTTATTTGGTGCAGAATATCAGTTTGATTTTGATGAGCTGTTTTCGATGCTTAGCGCCTTAACCGCTGAACGGGTCAAAGGGGTTTTGAACACGACCAAAGGCTGTTATGCCTTTAATGCCAATAACGGGGTGTTATCGGTTAACGAGTTAACCCTACAAGGCTTTGAATCTCGTTTAGAAGTCATTGATTCACAATTGATGCCATGGGATCAGTTGGAGTCAATTTTATTGACCTTAGCCAACATCAAATGATGATTGATTCAGAAAGATAAGAAGGCCGTTTCTCAGCCTTCTTATCTTCTCTCTAGAGTAGTGAGTTTCAGCGTCATTCGCTTTGATGAACAGGCTTATCCGATAACACTTTACCATCCTTAATAGTAATGATCCGCCGAGTGCGCTGCGCCAGTGCCACATCATGAGTGACAATAATTAATGTTCGACCTGCTTGATGAAGCTGATTGAATAGCGTTTCGATCTCAGCACCCGATTTGGAATCCAGTGCCCCCGTGGGTTCATCGGCCAAAATGATTTGCGGATCATTGACCAACGCACGGGCAATGGCCACTCGCTGCTTTTGACCACCAGAGAGTTGATTCGGCTTATGATAACGACGATCGCCGAGGCCAACGCTGTCTAATAAATGCTCGGCACGCTGACGCCTCTCTTTTAGCGTTGTGCCGCTATACACCAGTGGCAGGGCGACATTATCAATCGCATTCGCATAATCAAGTAAATTAAAACTTTGAAAAACAAAACCAATTTTTTGATTTCTTATCTTGGCTAACTGGTGATTGGTTAACGATGATACCCGTTTATCTTCCAGTATATAGTCACCGCTGGTTGGTGTATCTAAACAGCCGAGAACATTCATCAGGGTTGATTTTCCTGAACCTGATGGACCAAGAATAGCAAGGTATTCGCCTTTATCGATATTCAGTGAGACATTATCCAGCGCTTTGACTTGTTCTTCACCACTTCGGTAATGTTTACAGATATTGGCGAGTTGCACGAGAGGAGATTGATCATTCACTTTGTAATGCCTCTAATGGAGTGATGTTTGCTGCGCGATTAGCGGGAAACCAAGCCGCAACGACGCCGATGATGACTAATGCCGTCATCACCAAAAATAGAATGGGCCACGACAGCTCTGGCTGGGGTTTTCCCAACTGTTCATAAAGAAAGTTACCTTGTAGTGGCAGGTGTTGGACTAAGCGTATAAGGCCGTAGGTGAAACTCAGTCCGACGATACCGCCCATCCCCATGGTTAGTATGGATTGAACTAAGTAATGAAGACGAATGTTGGCGCTGGTGGCGCCAACCGCCATTCTCACGCCAATATCTCGTGTAGCGCGTTTGACGGTCGCATACATCACATTGGCGATGCCAATGCCCGCGACACTCAGAGTAACAAGACCAATCACACCTAAAAAACTTTGCAGACCGAGTAAAAAGCGTTGCATACTTTTTTGTCTGAGTAGCATATCTTGGCTTTGAATTAACTGCTCATCACTCGGATCGGCAGAATATTTTCTGGCTAACACTTGTTTGATCACTTGAGCTAACTGTTCACGATCCGCTTGCGCAATGGGCTTGACGTTAATTGCGGCAATCGGTTGGTTGGGATGAAAACGTTGCCAAGTGCTCAAAGGGACAAACAATGCATAATCAATTGGTAGGCCTTGCTCTATCAGTGAAGCGTTGGATTTTATTACACCAATCACGGTAAAATCTTCATCACCGACTTTAACGATTTTGCCGACTGGATTAATGGTTAACACGGGCGACTGCAAAAAATCCTCGTCGCTCTCTTGATTGAATAGCTGGCTTGCAGTGGTATAACCCAGCACGATGACTTTACGTTGTTGCTGATTATCTAATTGATTAAACCAGCGTCCCCCGGGTATCATTTCTATTCCTGTCAGTTGAGCATAATCAGGACTAACCGCATACGGGGTTTGCCAACTGCTATTTTCCTGATAACGGACGGTTTTATCCCACACGGCGCTAATCTCAGCCTGTTGCACGCTCGGTAATGCACGAACCACATCGACATCTTGCGCTTGTAAGGATAAAGCTTGCCCAGTAAAGAAACGACCACTGTTGATACTGGCGTAGCCTGGTGTGATATAAATCAGTTGACCATTGCCGCTTTGCGAAGCACGGCTTAAGCCTTGTCTTAAGCCTTCACCGCTCGCTAACATCATACTGATGCACAGCGTACCCCAAGCAACAGCAAGAACGGTTAATAAAAGACGCTGTTTTTCTGCCAGCATTTCCTGAATAATTTGTCTGATTGGCAGCATGCTATCCTCTCGCACTTAAAGCTAAAACTGGCGTTAAATGTGCAGCACGGCGAGCTGGAAAATAAGCGGCACATAACGCTAGACAGGCGGTGATAAGGAGCGATCCAACGATCGAAGCACTGGTGATGATCGGCGTACCCAACCAGTCAGGTAAACCAAGCTGATTCAGCGTGGCAATGGCCAAATACGAGAGCCCAACACCTATCGCGCAGCCGAGGGTAACCAATAACGTGCCTTCGAGTATAAATTGCCAGAGGATAATTTTTGGTGTCGCGCCAACGGCCAGTCGCACGCCAATCTCTCGCGTTCGCTCGGTTACCGACAAAAACATAATATTGGCAACCCCCAAAGCGCCGACAGCGAGGGTCATCATCCCGCTGGCACCTAAAAACAGCTGAATACCGCGAAACAGGGCATTAATAAACTGAGCACCACTGCTGAAGTCTGGCAAATAAACCGCTTCGCTGTCGGTTGGGTCATAATGCTGTTGCTTGGCAAAAAACGTTTGTATGGCATGACGTAAAGCTACGCCGGGAATATCCGCTTTGGGTTTTACTAACAAAGAATAGGGGTTACTTTGCCATAAATCAGTAAAGGTGGTGCTGGGAATCATTAGTTGATTGCTCTCATTATTTAACGACACTCCACCTTCTTTTTGCTCAGTGATACCAATAATAAAAAAGGGTATGCCATTCACCTTAACGCTATCGCCTAGCGCCAATTGACCGACTTGGGCTAATTGCCAACCGATGATCGCTACTCTCGCATGATTGAATACATCATTAGGGGTTATCGCACGTGAAGCTGGACGTAAGGTTAGGCTTTGTAAAGCAAAATAATGCTGATCAACTCCAGCGACATAACCTGGTAGTGAGCGTCCTTGAGCGTTGGTAACCGTAGCATCCCATTTTCCGTACATCACCGAAAGTTGTTCTATCGCTGGTTGTTTGGCTAAGGCATGCATTTGCTCCTTAGAGATCCGGATCGGTCGTTTGGCTGGAAGCCCTTGCCATGGCTTAGCGGTTTGACCGGGAAAAGCCATCTGAGTATCACTCATCAGTAACGCAAAGGATTGAGTATTCACTCGATAAAAACCTTCACCTAAAGCGACCAAAACCAGTACCGACAGCATTCCCCAGACAATGGCAATAATGGCTAATGTGCTGCGTAAGCGGTGAGCCAATAAGGTTTGGGTAACTTGCAGAAATAGAGTGTTCATTACTGCAGCACTCGTGCGATTAACGCGATATTCTCATCATCCAATTTGCCCACTGTTTTTAGTAAAGCAATACGATGATACCAGTAGTCGTACAGACGGGTTTGTAAGGTATGTTTGCTATTAAACAGCGCATTATGAGCGGTGATCACCTCAGAGGCTTCTGTCATGCCAGCGTTATAGACCGCTTGTTTACTTTCCAGCGCGGTTTGTCGCGCCAGCACTTGTTGCTGGGCAATTTCAATCCGTTGCCATTCCAATTGCAGTTGATGAAAGCGAGTTTGAATTTCTTGTTGAATGTCAATCTCGACTTTTCTCACTGCTTGCTTGTTGTTTAAGATAGTGAGTTGAGCGCGATCCACACTAGAACGTGTCGCTCCATTTAAATCGATAGGCACGCTGAGCGTCAGCCCTGCATTCAAATCACCATCACGACCTTGATCAGTACTTTGATAGGACACGCTACCTGATAGCGTCGGGTAATATTTGGCTTTAGCGGCGTCATGTGCAAATTGAGCCGCAGTTAACTCTTGTATGCTGGCTAACAAGGTCGGACTGTTGTCTTTGGCAAGCTTAATCCATTGTTGTTCAGTCGCAAAAGGTAAAGTGGGCTGCTCTGATACCTGCGTATTGATTTCATGGATTTTATCAACTGGCTGATTAATGAGTGCTGTTAACGCATATTGTTTGCTAGCAAGATCCGATTGTGCGGCGAGTAAAGCTGCTTGCTCATCAACATGGTTAGCGCGCATATCTTCTAACTCTGTGGCGCGAATTTTACCGGCCAGATAGCGTTGCTCGGTTACATGTAGTAACTGTGCGCCTTCTCGCCATTTCTCTTGAGCAAGAGTGAGATCACCTTGGGCGCTGGCCAATTCAAGATAAGCGGTTAGTAAACGTGCGGCCAGGTTATTGTATTCCGCTTTTGCCCGCAGTTGCGCAGCAACATAGTGAGCTTGAGACTGATCAAGCGCAGACCAAGCAGAGCTATCCCAAAGGGTTTGACTCAATGTGGCGCCATAACCCCTTTGGTTGTCACCATCTTGGTTCCAACTGGTTTGCGCCGTGATATTCAGCGATGGGCGTAATACGCTAGTGGCAGTGGCAACGTCAGTTTGACTAATTTGTGATTGGATTTGCGCCTGCATGTAGGTTGGATCAGCGGTTTTTGCCGCTTGCCAAGCTTGTTCTAACGTAATAGCAAAAGCGGGCTGACTGATCGCAAGCGCTAATAATCCATAACGGGTAAAATTGATCAAGGCATTAGTTGGCATAAGAATGACCCAGCATACTGTTATCAACAATCGTTTGTTGGTTTTCAAGCCCAGAGATAATTTGCACATTGATGCCATCGGATAACCCTAATGTTACCGGCTGTGCAGTGAATCCATGTTCTGAATCATCAGCAATTAACACTTCGGCTTGGTTACCTTGAAAGCGTAATGCGCGCTCCGGTACCGTCACCACATTCTCTACTTTTTCTAAGATGATATGAGCGGTGGCTGAAAAGCCGGAGCGAAGGGTGATATCCTCTGGAAAGTTGAGCTGGCTAATTTCGACTTCAAAGCCATTATCAAACCCCGTGTTATTGCTCGAACTGGTGTTATTGAGTTTTTCAGATTGCACAGCGACTTTGCTTAACACGCCCTCGATATTTAGGGTTGGAAAGGGGGCGAGTATCACAGTGACAGGCATGCCAACCGCGAGTTGTGCCGCATCGTGTTCACTGACGCTGCCTTTAAAAATCATATTCTTCATATCTGCAATCGACATCAGTTCGGTCGCGGCTTGGCTAGAGGCCGTAGAGATGATCGGCTCACCCACCTCTACTTTTAAATTTAAAATAGTGCCATCGATCGGAGCGGTAAGGGTTGAGGTTAATTTAGCATCACCAATTGAGGCCTCGCCGCTACGGATTAATTCTAAGTTTTGGAGTTTTTGTACCACATCGGCCAATTTTGATTTCAAATCGGCTTGAGCTTGAATGTAGTCGCCGTAGTTTTTAGGAATAATATTCTGTTTAACCAGACGTTCTAAATTGGTAACGTTTTGTTTTGCTGACTCTAAACTGGCTTCACTTTGCATTAACATCGTGGTTGCTTCGGTCAGTGCCTGCGGAGTTGGGTTAGGGGTGATTTTAATTAATGGTGTTCCCGCATTCACATGCGCACCAACATGGTGGAATATCTCACCAACAATACCTTCAATTTGCGATTTAATTGATACTGAGTGAGCCGGAACGATTTGTCCCACAGCGATGGCTTGTTTTTCAATTTGGCCTAATTGTGCCGTTAAGGTCGGTAGTGATGCTTTGGGTTTTGATAAATGAGCGCTACCCCAGTAACCGCCAGCCATTAATACAATGGCGACTGCAATCCAGCGTTTGTTCATGTTAGGTTCCGTGAATGATATAAGAGCATGAATGTATGATGATGAATTGGTGATTAGGTTCCGCAGATAATTATTGGGCGGTTGTTTATCAAAGAGAGGTGTTCATCTCAGATATTCGATAGCCTACTAATCATGAGTGGATTTGTCACTCAGTGGTGTGTCTTGGAATGTACGTTTATGTATTGTGTACACAGGATGTTGAGAGTCGAAGTGTTGATGTATAAGAGGCAAGAACAAAAAAGTCACAACTTTAAGTGACGTTGTGACTTTTTAATGCAAGAAGTTCTGAAGTGTAGTTGTTAGCGCTTATTACGTAGATAACGTTTACGGCGTTCTTCTTTAATTTTCGCTTTTTCTTCCGTTTTACGGATTTCTTCTTGTTCGACTTCGATTAACTCATTAGGGATCATGTCTGGGCGTTCTAACGTAATTTTACCCAGTACCCCTTGGCGAAGTTCATGCAAGAGAATTTCCGATGCTTTATGCAAATCTACTCGCCCACCAGCGCGAAGAGCACCACGCTTTTGGCCAATGGCTTCCATCCATTCCACATCCGATTCAGGTGTGCCATCAACGTGATAGCGTGCAATAAGATTATCGGCATAATGTTTGGCAAGATACTCGACAGTATAAAAAGCCACATCCTCATATTCCATCGCGGTATCTTTAATCGCGCCAGTCGCAGCAAGACGAAATCCACTGTGAGGGTTTTCAACTTTAGGCCACAAAATACCAGGCGTATCAGACAGCACGACACCATTTTGTAAATTGATCCGTTGTTGACGACGTGTCACCGCCGGCTGGTTACCGGTTTGGGCTATCGCTCGACCAGCTAAGGTATTAATGATGGTCGATTTACCAACGTTGGGGATACCCATGATCATAGTGCGAACATTTTTGCCCACCTCTTCACGATGAGGGACCATCTTACGGCACAATTCTAAAATCCGATGGACTTCTTGAGGATTAGCGGTGGTGATGGCCATTGCTTTCACCCCTTGCTCTTGCTCTAAATGAGCAATCCACAACTCGGTCATTTCAGGATCGGCTAAATCACGCTTATTGAGTACTTTAATACAAGGTTTATCGCCGCGGAGCTGAGAAATCAGTGGGTTTTCACTACTGTAAGGAATACGCGCATCGAGCACCTCGATAATTACATCAATTTGCGGAATTGCTTCTTCAATCTCTTTACGAGCCTTGTGCATGTGGCCCGGAAACCATTGAATTTTATTGTTAACCATTTGAGTTTGTAGCCTTTCGTTTTTTGGTTTTAGCTGGTGAGGTATCAGGTGGGCATCAAAACAATCGATGAGTTTGATTGGATCGCCATACCAAACTAACCATAATTACAGCAGCTCTTATGTTGAGTATTTTAGCATTTTTATCATAGCGCGGGAATCTACATATGATGAGGTTTGTGTTTAGTTCGTTAGCGAAGATGAAAAGTGAAGCAATTAATAGGTTGTGAATAATGAAAAAGTTTACAGGAAAATGAGAATGATGAATCGATAAGCATCGAGCCCAACGAGAGCGTTGAGCTCAATGGCAAAGGATTAAGGGAGCTGAGCAACAAAGGTGCCTTTAGGGGTAACTGGCAAATATTTTTGATAGAAATCCAGATAGGCTTGCTCGGGGTTGAGATCAGTAAAGACATCAGGGTAGAGCGCCTTGGCATAAAACTGAATCATTGCGCCATCCATAATGGTTCGACATGCGCCATGATAGGCGGCATACATCCGGTTATTTTTTACTGCATTAATGGAAGACCAACCCAGCCGCTGTTTAAAGCCCGCTAGCCGTTGTTTTGCCGTTTCTTCGGCGACGTCTTGCCCTATGAGCATTGCATTGCTGGCGGTGCCGGATTCATACCCTGTAATAACAATCACATCGGGGTTGCTGGCAATAATTTGTTCAGGGTTAAGTTTTCCCCACCATTCGACATAAGGGGCTGAAATATTATCGCCACCCGCCATGGTTGAGATAGCTCCCCACATATTTTTACCAAAGGTGTAGCCCACTTCATTTACACCGCTTGCACCATATTCGGTATAGATTTTTGGTTGAGGTTTATTTGCCGCAGCCAGTCGTTGAGTTATCTTCTCGACACTTTCCTGATATTCATTCGCAATGGCTTCAGCCCGTTTTTCTTGCCCCGTGATGGTGCCAATCAGTTGGGTGCTTTTTACATGCCGTTCTACCGTTTGAGCATTATAATCGACAACCACAATAGGAATCCCCATTGCTTCAAGGCGAGAGACTTCTGTGCTCAAGGCTTTATATTGCCAATCGGCTAATAGGATAAGGTCAGGGTTTAGGCTGATCACTTTTTCTATCGAAAATGAATTGGTATCTACTCGGCCAATTTCAGGGATATCATCCAGTGAGGGACGATGGTTAACATACATCTCCCAGTTGGCTGGCCGAGCTTGCCAGATGTATTTTGACATACCAACGACGTTGTCATAGGCCGCTTCTGTACCAATAGCCATATAGTCTTCAGGGTAAAACCCAACAATAACGCGTTGAGCGGGAGCGTTAAAGGTAACTTGCCTTTCTAATACATCAGTAACGGTAGTCACTGCTGAGAGAGCTGTGGTGCTAAAAGCCATTGCAGCCATGATCAGGAATTTTTTGTACATACGATAAACTCTTCATTTGCCATTAAATGCATATTTCATATTTGGCGCTGGAATGCGCCGAACCATTGACATGATTATAAGAATAAACTAAATAATTATGCAAATAGTTATTATTTAGATGCTCAATATGTGGTAATTATTATTTATTGAATGGTAGTATTCGCGGCCAAGGCCGCATAATGCGCGCTGATTCAATGCTGGTACGAGTCACGCATATACAGGCGTGTTCGAGAAAATAAGAATGAAAAGAAAGACTTTGCTCACCTCTTTTACCATTATCTCAGCATCAGGTTTGATCACTGCAAAACTAAAAGTGCTCGAGGGTGTTGTCAGATTGCCATTGAATTTCTTCTCAACGAGTTGTTTTTGGCTACGAAAAACTGGATTAATAAAAAATGATCTCTGATACATTACAAGATGCTGTTATGACACAGCGAGAAAGTGAACGTCGCCGTAGTTGGATGTTATTTGGCTTCGGCTTATTGCTGATTGCTTCCTTTATTCTAGATATTATGACCGGTCCCTCGATGATCGATGTGACCTCGGTACTGCATGCATTATTGGAATGGATCGGGCTTCCTTTTCAGGTTGATGCTTCGACACAAGTGATTGTCAAAAATTTACGATTGCCTATTGCATTAATGGCTATCTTCGTAGGTGGATCGCTTGGGGTCGGCGGTGCAGAAATGCAAACGTTGTTGAATAATTCAATGGCGAGTCCTTATACGTTGGGAATGGCTGCCGCGGCTGGATTTGGTGCCGCTTTAGTGCTTTATGTTGGTTCGCTAGGCATAGAGAGCCATTTTGCGGTTCCCTTGGGTGCTTTTGTGTGTTGTATGCTTTCTGCTTGCTTTCTCTTTGCTCTTGCTTCTGTACGTCATATTGGGTCTGGGCAATTGATTTTAGCAGGCATAGCTTTGCTGTTTTTATTTCAATCTTTACTTTCATTAGTGCAGTTCATCTCTTCACCGGAGCTAAGCCAGTAAATTTTGTTTTGGTTGTTTGGCAGCTTATCGAAAGCAACGTGGAATAACTTGATGATCACCGCTGTCGTGGTCAGTTTGAGTGTTGTACTGTTACTAAAAGATGCTTGGAAGTTAACTGCACTGCGTTTAGGGGAAGAGCGGGCAAAAAGCCTCGGGGTGAATATTGTTCGGCTCAGGTTAAAAACATTATTTCTCGTTGCACTGATGACGGCAACGGTGACCAGTTTCGTCGGTATTATTGGGTTTATTGGTATTGTCGCTCCCAATATCGCTAAGATTTTGGTCGGTGAGGATCAACGTTTCTTTCTTCCCTTATCCTTTTTAATTGGCGCATTTTTACTCTCTACCGCCTCTGTATTATCGAAAGTAATTGTTCCAGGAGCACTTTTCCCAATTGGTATTGTTACTGCCATTGTTGGAGTGCCCTTTTTCTTTTGGCTCATTATTGGCAAGGCGCGTTAATATGTTACAGGTTAACAATCTTCATGTTCGATTTGGTGATTTAGTCTTGGCGGATGGGGTCAGTTTTTCATTACAACCGGGTCAAGTAACGGCAATTCTTGGTCCCAACGGCACAGGAAAAAGTACCTTACTCAAAACCTTGTTTGGTGATATACGATGGCAAGAAGGTGAGATCCGTTTTCATCAACAGATACTCAATAAGCACCATCTTGCGCAATGGCGTCAACAGTTTGGTTACATGCCACAAGATATTCATCTTGATGTCAACTTGTCGGTGATTGAAGTGATATTGCTTGGGCGTTTGGATGCCTTGAGTATGCGCATTGATGATAGGATGTTGAATGATGGCTTGTCGATCCTCTCTCGTTTAGGTTTACGTCATTTGGCGCATCGAGATGTCAGAACCTTAAGTGGAGGGCAGTGCCAGATGATCTTGTTTGCTCAAGCATTGATGCGTAATCCTTCCATCTTAATGCTGGATGAACCTGTCAGTGCGCTCGATTTACACCATCAACATGTGTTGCTTGAGCATTTGGTTGAGCAAACTCGTCAGCATCAATACACTACGATTATGGTGTTGCATGATCTTAATCTTGCCGCGCAATATGCAGATAATCTTTTAGTGATGAAACAAGGGCAGTTGTTAGCTCAAGGGAAACCGCAAGATCTCTTGACTTCCGAATTGATATATCAACTGTATCAGGTGGATGCAGATGTACTGGTCGATGATAAAGGGGTTCCTTTTGTTCGTACTCGACGTTCGGCATAGAAAGTTTTGATCTTCTGGGATTGTTGTGAGAATAAACCGATGAGGGTAGCTATCTTCATCGGTTTATTTAAATCATTCCGCTTTTATAAAAAGGGAAATGGATATTAATGATTTATTTTGGTAAGGCTCTGACTCATTGAACGACTCTGTGAACTCATAAAATAGAGACACCAGCCGAGAATAACAAGAGGTAATAGAGGATCATAAATAGAGCCAGCGGTTCCAAAAATAAGGTTCAGTGTCATGATCAACGTACCGCCAATCGCCCAAGCAAGAGTGGTTGGAATGGTCCAAATCACCAATTGTTTGCGAACTTCTGTCACTCCCATTAGACGGTTGACAATATGGAATAGGCTGTCATTAAAATACCCCGCGAATAGACTGCCCATTGTTGCAGCGGAAGCGGCAAAAAGCATGTTCACATCTTGAATCTCGGCTAAAACTGGTGCAGAAATGGATGCCGCGGTAATCATTGAAACCGTCCCACTGCCCTGAATAACTCGCACTAATGTTGCGATAATAAATGGGATCATGATTGGTGAGATGGGCAATGAGGCGACTTGGTTAGCAATTTCAGCCCCAGCGCCTGACTCGCGTAGTACGTTACCCAGAGCACCGCCAGCACCAGTAACGAGAAGGATGATCCCTGATGTTGAAATGCCTTGTTCCAGCTTCGCGGTTGTCTCTGCTTTGTCTAGGTATGGCGTCAAAGTGTATACCGCCAGTAATGTACTGATCGATAGCGCAATGATCGGGTGACCAAGGAATTGAATAGCCTGACCCAAAAAGCTGGTGCTAAATCCCGTTAATCCGAGTTGTTTCTCTGCCAGCTGTGTCAGCGAATTTGCTAGGATCAGTAAAATCGGTACCACGATAGGCATGATTGATTTTGTCAAAGAGGGTAATGCTTTTTCTGACTTTGACGCCATATAGTCCGCGTGAACTTTCTTCTGCTCTTCTGGTGCTTTAGCCAACGTCACTGGTGTCGCGTACTCAGGGAAATGCTTCTCTAGCCAACGCGCATACATGACAATTCCGGCCACTGATGGTAAAGCGATGAGCAAGCCAAAACCGAGCATCGAAGCGATATCTACACCAAAAATACTTGCTACTCCCAATGGTCCAGGTGTTGGTGGAATACAGTGGTGAGCCACGACAAGACCACCTGCTAGTGCGACCGTAAGAGTGAGAATCGAACGTTGAGAAGTTTTGGCCAAAGACTTAGCAATTGGATAAAGGATGATTAAGGCACTATCGACAAAGACGGGAATACTGACAATGTATCCGGTGATCGCTAACGCCAGCTCTTCCTTTCGTTTACCTAGCCATTTAATGAAATGATAGGCGATGGACTCACCAGCACCAGAGGTTTCCAAAATGGCTCCCATCATGACACCCAGACCAATGACAATGCCAATGCCACTTAAGGTACCGCCAAATCCTTGGCTGATGGCCGACATAGTTTCATTAACACTTAATCCACCAATCAAGCCCGCAATACAAGCGGCTACAAGCATTGCGATCAAGACATGAACCCGAGTGCGCAGAACCAGAAATATCAAAACAAATACCGCGATGATCAAACCGATAACGGAAGTAGATAACATTATGCATCCTCCATTTCTACGACTGAGCAAGTCGTAAGGTAGCGAGAAAGAACGGCATTGAAATTGGCATCAACGCTGAAACCTAGGTTGAGTTCCTTTGTGTTATCAATAGCTTGAGGCCAGCTTGCTACGATCGATTCAATCGCTTTATCTTTTTTAATGGTGACGAGATCGGTGCGAGAAGGAGCCACTTGCTCTGCCATGGCAGCAAGCATAGTGCGTGGCGTAACTCTAACACCGGGTAAGTTAAAAGTTCGATAACCCTGGATAGCACTACGCTCCAGTCGGCTTGCGTGGATAATATTCTGAATGACAGTTTCTGGGCTGGATATCCACAGTCCGAGGTCAAGATCCACTGGACAGTTGGATGTTTGACCTTTTAGCGGTTCGCGAATCATGCCACTCACGAACGATGACGCGGCCTGATTGGGGACTCCGGGACGGATACAAATCGTTGGCAGACGAACGCTGATCGCATCAACCAGATTTTTGCGACCATAATCGTTCACCAACAGTTCGCCTATGGCTTTTTGTGTACCGTATGAAGAACTGGGCTGAGTCGCCGTCATTGGCGTCACTACCTCTGGTAATGCTCCACCAAACACCGCGAGCGAACTAGAAAATACAAAGCGTATCTCTGAATTGACTTGACGACACTGTTCAAGCATTAACTGTGTTGCCGTCAAGTTGACCTTGATTCCAAGATCGAAATCTTGTTCTGCATGACTCGATACAATCGCAGCAAGGTGAAATACATGAGTGGTTTTCGGACCAATCAAGGTAGCCACCTGTTGTGGATCGGTGATGTCGGCGACGACGGCACTGACTCGTGGATCTTCAGTGATAGCACCGTTGGGTTTGACTCGATCGACAATCATTAAAGACTGAATCGAACCTGAATCTTGTTGGAGTAGGGTTTGAGCTAGTAGAGATCCGAGAAATCCGGCACCACCAGTGATTACGATGTTCATACACATGTCCTTGTTGTATTGCTTGTTATTATTGTTATGAGCGTTATAAGTAAGGCTTGACCCAGCCTAAGCCTTGTTCGGTAGTGGTTTTAGGTTTGTATTCGCACCCGATCCAGCCGTCATAACCGGAGTTATCCAGTACATCGAAGAGATAGGGGTAGTTGATTTCACCGTCACTAGGTTCATTACGGTGTGGCACTGACGCAATTTGAATATGGCCAGTAAATGGCGCTAAATCGCGGATCAGAACATCCAGATCACCATCCATGATCTGTGCGTGGTACAGATCGAGTTGTAATTTCACATTCGGACGATTAACCATCTGAATCAATTCAACGGCACGCCGTTGATGAGAAATGAAGTAATGAGGAACATCGCGATGGTTTAGAGGTTCAATCAGTACATCAATGCCATGTTCGGCAAAGGTATCCGCAGCGTAACGAATGTTGGCGATAAAGGTATCGATGTGTTGTTGCAGGCTGTACGCTGGATCGATGATGCCTGACATAGCGTGTACTTTTTTGCAGTTGAGTGCTTTGGCATACATCAGTGTGGTGGCGACACTTTGCCTAAATTCTTGCTCACGCCCCGGTAGAGCCGCGAAGCCTTTTTCACCGGCATCCCAGTCGCCGGGAGGCATATTAAACAGCGCTTGTTCAAACCCGTATTGCTCTAATTTTTTCGCCAACACTTGTGGTTCGAAAGCATAAGGAAACAAAAATTCGATCGCCTTAAAGCCAGCACGATGTGCATGCTCAAAGCGTTCTATAAAAGGCACTTCGTTGAACAGCATGGTAAGGTTCGCAGCAAATTTAGCCATTACTTTCCTCTCCCTTTTAGGTCTTCCACCTCGACCTCTGTGAGGTAACGAACTGGATGGTTATTGAGTAAAAACATTAACTTGGCGGTTTCTTCTAATTCTTCAGCGTTATCCACGGCATCTTCTAGATCGGCGCCAGTGATGACTGGGCCGTGGTTAGCCAGTAAGAATGCACGGTAATCAGCGGCACGTTTAGCCAGTTCTTCGGCAATACGTGGTTCACCCGGGCGCAAATAGGGAATGACAGGTAATTGGCCGATACGCATCACGTAGTAGGGTGTGAAAGGGCGAATAGCATTATCAGCATCGAGATTATCGAGGCAGGAGAGCGCTGTCAGATAAGTAGAATGCAAATGCACAATTGCGTTACATTTCGGATTGTTTCGGTAGATAGCTAGATGGAAGGCTATCTCTTTTGAAGCACGTTTGCCGGAGAGCTGATGACCCTCAATATCCACCACAGATAATTCTTCGGCGATTAAACGGCCAAATGAAGAGCCTGTTGGTGTAGCGAGAAAATGGCCGTTCGGTAATTTCAATGATAGATTTCCTGCACCACCCGTGGCATAACCACGTTCAAACATGGAGCGTGCAAGGCTAACCATCTGTTCTCTAAGTTGTTGTTCTGTCATAGATAAAAATCCTGTGCTTTTTCGAAGAAGCGTTCATCGCCGAAGTTACCTGACTTAAGTGCCAACGATAGTGAACCGTCGATAGATTGGACCCAAGGCACACCTGGAGCGATTTGTGGTCCGATGTGAAAACCAGTGACACCAAGGCTTTGGGTTACAATTCCGGATGTTTCACCGCCGGCAACAATAAAGTTTTTAATCCCAAACTCTTGCAATTGATGGGCAAGTTGACTGAAAAATTGCTCTACCGCTTCACTTGAAGTGGCCGCACCGTATTGCGTCTGAATGGCCTTGAGTTTGTCTGGATCTGCGGTGGCATACACCATGGGTGCGTAGTGACTATCAAGTTGCGCGGTGACCCAAATAAACGCTTGTTGTACATAGTTTTTATCGCGTAGACACGCTTCGACGTCGACGGCAAAATGCGGTGCTACCGATTGATAACGGGCGACTTGTTGATTCGTCATGACTGAGCAAGATCCAGAAAGCACGACACCGGGTGCTTTTGTCGGTAAGCCTGCCGATTGAGCTTCGCTTTGATCGGCCAGTTTGTTGGCCCAATTTTGAGCGATACCTGCAGCTAAGCCTGATCCACCAGTAATCAATTTGAGTGATTTCACTGCCTGACCGAGAGTAATCAGATGAGTGCTATTAATGGCATCAACAACCGCGTAGTGTTTTCCTTCCTCTTGTAATTGAGCAAAACGTGCAACAACGGCGTCTACACCTTGCTCAATGACTTGATAATTAACCAGACCACATTCACCTTGAGATTGGTTATTCATCAGACGAACTAAGCTCGAATCTGTCATTGGTGTTACAGGATGGTGGCGCATGCCCGATTCGTTCAGGAGTTCACCAAGCACAAATAGATAACCATTGAATACGGTACGGCCATTAACTGGCAGTGCTGGGCAAACGATAGTGAAGGTTTCATTTAGTTCTGCTAGTAGGGCATCGGTCACCGGACCGATATTGCCTTGTGCAGTACTATCGAAAGTCGAACAGTATTTAAAATAAAACTGCTGGCAGCCCTGAACTTGCAACCAACGAAGCGCTTCTAGTGATTGGTTGACGGCTTGTTCAGCGGGACATGAGCGGGATTTAAGGCTGATGACCACAGCATCGGCGTCTACATGAATGTTTTTCTTTGGTATGCCGTTGAGCTGTACAGTGCGCATGCCATTTTCAACCAGAAAACCTGCAATATCGGTTGCGCCAGTAAAATCATCAGCAATGACTCCAAGTAACATAATTATTTCTCCATGCGAGGTAGATTGATGCCATCAAAAATCTTGATCACTGCGCTGTCATCTTCTTGACCAAAACCTGCATTACTAGCAGAGATAAACATGTTGAGTGCAGTACTCGCTAGTGGGAGAGGGAATTTCAGGTCTTGTGCGGTATTGGCGACCAGATTAAGGTCTTTAACAAAGATATCGACCATTGATTTTGGCGAGTAGTCACCATCAACAACGTGTTTCATTCGGTTTTCAAACATCCAAGAATTACCTGCCGCGTTAGTGACCACGTCGTACATTAAATCGAGAGGAATATTGGCACGAGCGGCCAGGGCCATCGCTTCAGCTCCGGCAGCAATATGTACACCTGCCAAAAGTTGGTGAATGATTTTGACGGTAGCACCAAGACCAATTTCGGTACCGATGTTATAAACTTTGCCTGCCGTTGCCGCTAACACGGGAGCCAATTTAGTGAACGCCTCTATACTTCCGGATGCCATGATGGTCATATCACCGGCTTCGGCTTTTATTGCACCACCGGAAACGGGGGCGTCTAACATCAGCAGGTGGTAAGACTTAAGGCCCGCTTCAATATCTTTTGCATCTTGGGCAGAGATGGTGGCAGACACCATGATGGCTGTGCCTGGTTTTAGGTTGGCGGCTAAACCTGAATCGAACAAAATCGATTTCACTTGCTTGGCGTTGATGACTAACAATAAAACCGCATCGAGTTCGTGAGCAAATAGATTGGCGTCGCTAGCTACCGCTTTCGCCCCGTAGTTACCTAGTGTTTCGAGAGCGATTGGGTTGAGGTCAATGCCGTACACATCGAGTCCTGCGCGAATACAGGATTTTGCAGCCCCCATCCCCATAGATCCTAATCCGATCACCGCTATCGATTTCACGGTTTGATTATCCATATACTTATCTCGCATTGAAGATTGATGTTAATTTGTGTTATTAATTGTGATTCTATGTGATAGCTGGCGAGGTGTCATGCGTCACTTGTCACAAATATTAACAATCATTAGTAATGATATTGAAAATAACTAGATGTTCACACTTTACGGCTTCATTTTTCTCCAGAATTTGTTTGTTTTTAACAATAGTTAACACAACTTCACACCATGGCTGATGACTGATAATATGAGTACACTCATTACTTATAGCTAAGTCATTATGATTCCAGCAGAACGTCACAAAACTATCCTATCTCTGCTTTCACAACAGGAAGTGATCAGCATTAACGAACTGGTTGAGCAATTAGAGGTGTCGCACATGACCATTCGTCGCGATATCGCTAAACTCGAAAAATTGGGTAAGGTATTGTCCGTGTCAGGCGGTGTGCAACTGACTAAAGTGCTGCATCAGGAGCCTTCTCATGATGCTAAAGCGACGCAACACGCTAATGAGAAAGCGATGATTGGCCTTATTGCTAGCCAGTTGGTGCAACAAAATGCTACGGTTTATCTTGATGCTGGGACCACTACACTGGAAATCGCTCATCAACTTGCTAGCCGTGATGATCTGCTTTTTATTACTAACGATTTTGTTATTGCGGCTTTTCTAACCCATCACAGTAAAAGCGAGCTTTATCATACGGGCGGACGAATTGATCGTGAGAATCAGTCCAGCGTAGGGAGTAAAGTGTCAGACTTTCTGGCGGGAATGAATGTGGATATCGCGTTTGTCTCAACTTCATCATGGAATCTGCGCGGTATCTCTACGCCCAGTGAGCCTAAGGTCATTGTCAAAAGGGCAGTCGCAGCGGCAGCACAAAAAGTCATCCTTGTCTCTGACTCTTCTAAATATGGCAAAGTTGCCACCTTTCATGCGCTCGATATGCAGTGTTTTGATGTGGTGATCACTGACCGGGCATTTCCAATCAGTGTTCGACAAGAATTAGCAGAAGAAGGGATTTCAGTGTTGATCGAGAGTAAAAACTCTTAATCATTGCCTCATAAGCTCGTCATGTTTTTTCAGATTGGTGTCAGCTACTACTTAGATCAATGGTTTAGCTGACGTCTACCTTTGTCGGTCAATAATTAACATCATAAAAACCATAAACGCCATAAGCGGTATGGTAAAAAGTGTCCTTCCTCTCGTTAATTTACTTTATTGTCACTTAATGTAAACAAGTTGAAAACATTATAAGTTGTTTTCATTAACCGTTGTTAGTAGAGCAACAATATAAGCCAGATTAAAAACTATAAAAATCATTTACATTAAGTCAGACACAAGGATAGAACGATGAATGAAGTAAAATATATCTCTGTAACATGGTTGATAATACTTAGCTCTTTATTAGGGGTATCCTCTGCTTTTGCGAAATCATATCCTCCAAGAACCATTAATATGGTTGCTCCAGCGGGTGCGGGTGGAGGATGGGATATTACGATTCGTACCGTAGCTAAGACATTAAAAGATGAGGGGATTATTAATGCGAATCTACCGGTGATTAATCGTCCCGGTGGCGGGGGTGCAGTAAATTTGGCTTATATGCAAAGTCAGAAAGGTAAAGGAGACTTAATTTCTGTTTATTCTCCTCCGATCTTACTGACTCATTTAGTCGGTTTAACACCATACAGTTATCAAGATACGACCCCTATTGCGCGCTTAATTACGGATTATGCCGCTTTTGTTGTGCCTAAAAATTCTCCTTATACCTCAATTAATCAGGTTATGGAGGCACTAAAAGAAGATCCTAAGTCTATTAAAATAGGTGGTACATCCGCTGCTGGCTCAATGGACCATATTCAATTTCTCTTAGTGGCGAAAGCTGCTGGGATTAATAATTTAAAAAATATAGATTATATATCATTTCAAGACGGTGGAGTTGTTGCTCAGGTTTTAGGCGGACACATTGATTTGATCTCAACGGGGTTAGGCGATGTAGCTGGTTTAATACAAAGTGGTGAGTTGAGAGCATTAGCTCAAACTGCTGATAAACGAGTAGGTGAAGGGATGATGGCCGAAATTCCTACCGTTAGAGAGCAGGGAATTGATGTGGTTTTTGAAAATTGGCGTGGTTTATTTGGGCCGAAAGATATGCCAGAAGAAGCCATCAATTATTGGCGTAATGCTTTAGAGAAAATGATTCATACCGATAGCTGGAAAGCCGCATTACAACGCAATGGATGGGATGATGCTTATCTGGATTTTGATGATTTTCAACCATTCTTAGAAAATACGAATCAACAATACAATGCCTTGATTAAAGAAGTTTTCTAGAGTTATATAAATTTTCAATACAGAAATAAACCAATCGCCTAGATAAAAATTATCGTTATAGGTATTGGTTTATTCTCTTGTACATTTATGGATGATATAAATATGAAAGATTATAGTAAATCTAATTGGGATGGATTGACCGGTATTATCAGTATTCTCTTTGGCTTAAGTTATGGTAGTTACGCCTATTTATTACCAAGGCCTATATTTGGTAATGAGTGGGAACCGATTGTTATGCCTTTGTCGATCTCGATTTTTATGATTGTGATTGGATTATTATTAGTCGTTAATGGTCGATTTTCTCCATCAATGACAGCAATAATGAAGACGATTGATGAGCATTCAAAAAATAAGATTAATACATATAGGATATTATCAACATGTTTAATTTCCTTGCTGTATTCTTTTATGTTTGAGCTTGTTGGCTTTCTTATAAGCACGATGTTTTTTATGCTGATGATGTTAATGGTTACATGTGGTATTAAACGTTGGAAGCAATCATTAGTCATTGGTGTGGTTTTTTCTGTTGGGATTTACTTCATTTTCAATGAATTATTATCCATTAATTTACCTAGCGGAACACTTTTTAGTTAAGGAAAATTAACTATGACAGATATATTTACGAATCTTTTTAATGGCTTTGGGATTGCTTTACAGCCTTATTATCTTCTACTGATAACACTTGGTGGGATCATGGGAACGATTATCGGCATGCTACCGGGTCTTGGTCCGGCGACGGGCGTTGCCGTTCTATTGCCCATGACTTATGCCATGGGGCCTACGGCATCATTAATTACGATGACAGGGATCTATATGGGGGCGATGTTTGGTGGTTCCCGTAGCTCGATTTTAATCAATACACCCGGAGACGGTGCTGCCTTGGCGGCAACCTTCGATGGTTATCCGATGGCAATGAAAGGGCGTGCAGAAGCCGCACTTGCTATCTCAGCAATCGCATCATTGATCGGAGGTACTATCGCTGCGGTGCTCATGACCTTTCTTGCTGAGCCTGTAGCCAACTTTGCGATTAGATTTGGTCCAGCAGAATATTTTATGTTAATGCTAGCCGCCCTTTCGATGACGGTTTCTATGTCTAAAGGCAATATGCTGAAAGGTTTCTTCTCTATGGCAATAGGGTTAGCGATTGCAACAATCGGCATTGATGCTCAATCCGGATTAAGTCGTTTTACTTTTGGTTCCCTTGAGCTCCAAACAGGTGTTGACTTCTTGGTGGTGATCATTGGCATTTATGCATTAGGAGAAGTGCTGAAAAGCATGACAACCTTAGGTGATGGTAGTAAAAAAGCACAAACTCAGTTTAAACGGATTTGGATCAGTAAAGAGGATTGGCGCAGATCGAAATGGCCCATTTTACGTAGTGCCCCTGTTGGTTTTATTGTCGGGGCACTCCCCGGCGCAGGGGGAACAATGGCATCGTTACTTTGTTATAATAATGAGAAACAACTCTCACCCAACAAAGATGAATTTGGCAAAGGTGCGATAGAAGGCCTAGCCGCTCCTGAATCAGCAAATAACTCAGCATCCATTGGAGCGATGATTCCTATGCTCTCATTAGGTATCCCTGGTTCAGGTACGACGGCAGTCATGATGGGGGCCTTATTAATGTTAGGAATACAACCTGGGCCGCTTTTATTTACCCAGCATCCAGAAACAGCGTGGGGATTGATCGCAAGTTTATTTGTCGCGAATATTATTCTGGCTTTCGTAAATATTCCATTAGCAGGTGTTTTAGTTCGTATGCTCGCTATCCCTGCGAATGTTTTATATCCTATCGTTTTAGGGCTTGCTTTCGTGGGCTGCTATGCTATTGGGAATTCTGTGGTAGATTTTTATATCTTAATTTTATTAGGTATAGTTGGGTTTATTATGCACAAACTGGTTATTCCTACTGCACCAATGATTCTTGCTGTTATTGTTGGCAGCCAAATGGAACAGTCGTTTAGGCAAGCATTTCGGATCTCTAATCAAGAGTTCAGTATTTTTGTTCAATCAGGAATTACTCAATTTCTATTGATAGTGACAATTTTTTCAATCTGTTGGCCATTAATAAACTCATTTAGAAATAAAAGCCTTTCAAACATGGCTTAAGATAACTATTTCAAAGGGTAAAGTCATTTTGTGACTTTACCCTTTTTTTTGTTAATTTCTGGTAGTAAAGTTGTTGTCTTTAGGTATGCTGTGGAATACCTAAGTTGTGTAATTATATGAGTGAATATGTATAAGGTAATG
Organism: Vibrio sp. 2017_1457_13; assembly: GCF_030851525.1. Taxonomy (NCBI): domain Bacteria; kingdom Pseudomonadati; phylum Pseudomonadota; class Gammaproteobacteria; order Vibrionales; family Vibrionaceae; genus Vibrio; species Vibrio sp. 2017_1457_13. Next base: position 87,176 of record NZ_VHTA01000002.1, on the reverse strand, counting down.
CGTAAAAATCTGGACGTGATTCAGATAAATAGCAATCGAAACCGATGTTTTTTTATGCATTTACGCTTTCGTAATAAGATATTCTTATTGCTTACTTTTTTACTCCTAATTCAATTCCTTTACATGGCCTGGGGATTCTATCAAGCATTATCCTCTTCTATTGATGATCAAGTTCGTACTCGTGCATTATTACAAGCTCAAGATATTGCTAGTGATCCAGAGTTGATTACTTTAGTAGAAACAAAAAACATTACAGAAATTCACAAGGCGATTGAGCGTATCATGCATTATTCTGATGCGAGCTTTATTGTTATTGGTGATCAAAATGGTATTCGCTTATTTCATCCAGAGCCGGATCGTATAGGTTATCCAATGCAAGGTGATGATAATGCGGGAGCTTTATTAAGAAAGGAATCGTATACTTCTTTGCGAGAAGGGAGTTTAGGTTATGGTATACGAGGGAAGTCACCGATTATTGATAGCCAAGGTAATATTATTGGTGTGGTTTCAGTCGGTTATCTGTTAACACGGTTTCAATATTGGCTTAAAGACTACTTTCGTCCTTTGATTGTTGATGCCTTATTATTAATTTCTATTTCATTATTATTAGTCTGGTTGTTTTCTCGGCACATACAAAGAAAAATGAATAATATGGAACCAGAAGAAATTTCGCTCTCTTGGGAAATTCAGCAATCTATTTTATATGCTGTCTATGAGGGTATTATTGCGGTTGATTTACAAGGTAGGATAATTGTTATAAATCCAGCAGCAAAACGCTATCTTCCATGCGGTTCAGAAGAAAATATTAACATTAGAGATTATCTTAATGATTGTAGTTGGTTAGATAATAAGAGTTCGCTCATCGATAAACAGAAAGATGAGTTTTATCGATTAAACCATCATCAAATTATCGCTAATCGAGAACCCATATTACATAATAAAAATCTTGTTGGTTGGGTTCTGAGCTTTCGTGAGCAGAATGATGTGTATGCGGTCTCCGCAAGCTTAACTCAAATTAAACAATATAGTGATAATTTTCGTGTTCTTCGTCATGAGTTTTCTAATAAGTTAACGACACTTTCTGGATTGTTAAAAATGGGAAATATTCAAGAGGCGATGATATTAATTAATAATGAAAGTGGGAGTAAACAAGAGCTGTTAGACTTTATTCAGCATTCTATCCACGTCAATCAAGTTGCTGCATTTTTACTAGGGAAAGCTTTACGTGCACAAGAGTTAAATATTGATTTTCGTTTAGATCCCACTTGTCAGTTAAGTAACAATCAAACAAAGTTAGATGATCATCAATTATGCACAGTATTAGGAAATTTGATTGAGAATGCCTTTGATTCATGTCGAATAAATCAAACGAAGAGTCCTTATGTTGGCATTTTAATTACCGATGCAGGACAAGATATTTTGATTGAAGTGTCTGACAATGGAAGTGGTCTGTCTATACAGGAAAAGGAAGTAATATGGAATCGAGGTGTGACTCGTAAAGATGATAAGGAAGATCATGGTCTTGGGCTATATCTTGTCGATCACTATGTAAAACAAGCGGGTGGTTTTATTAACATTGATAATGCTGAACCTCAGGGATGTATTTTTTCTTTATTTATCCCCAACTATATTAATAATTAGCATAATGTCAGGAGGGAGGAATGGAAACGATTGATATCGTTATTGTTGAGGATGACGTAAATATTACTAATATTTATTTGGATATCATTCAAGGTTTTAGTCGATTTACTGTTGTCGGGATCGCTGAGTCTCAGAAGATAGCTCGCACGATTATTCAAGCTTATCAACCACAGCTTATCTTACTCGATAACTATCTGCCGGATGGTTTAGGTATTGATTTATATCGTGATATTCTTGCTCAGAAAAAGAAAAGAAAACAAGATGTTGTACTTATCACAGCATCAGATGACGTAAACACGGTTCAAGAAGCAATGCAGCTTGGTTGTTTTGACTATTTACTCAAACCTATATCTTTTGATCGATTTCAACAAACATTACAACGTTATTTAGATCTCAATAATGCAATGAAAGCTTATGATAATTTAAATCAAAAATACATTGATGAGTTATTTAATATTCAGCACAGAAAGCAGCAAGTTAGCCTTCTACCTAAAGGTATAGAGCAGATAACATTAGATAAAATTATTCGTCTATTATCTTTAAATAGTGGCGATAAATTTACCGTTGAAAAAGTGAGTCTACATACTGGTGTGAGTAAAACCACAGCTCGGAGATATTTAGAATATTGTGCCACTCATGGACTTATTATTAGTGAAAACGAATACGGTAAAGTTGGTCGTCCCGAGCGTGTTTATACTAAAAATTAACCTTTCTTATTTTAAATAATTATTGTTATTCAGTAATAAGGTATTTTAAATTGGATGTATTTTTCATATTGATTACCGCTTATTGTCTATTTTTGTTAGATGAACGATTTGTCTGCAAATTTAGGTGATATTTGTCACAAAAAATGCTATCATCGGCGGCATTTTTAAAGGTAAGTAAAACTAACCTTTTGTTTATCATCATCCAACAACTTGGAATTTTTTGTGTTAACGACTGCAAACATCACCATGCAATTTGGCGATAAGCCATTATTTGAAAATATCTCGATTAAATTTGGTAATGGCAATCGCTATGGCCTGATTGGCGCAAACGGTTGTGGTAAATCCACCTTTATGAAAATCCTTAGCGGTGAACTTGAACCCTCTTCTGGTACGGTTTCCACTGATCCCAATGAGCGGATGGCAAAGCTGGGTCAGGATCAGTTCGCTTTTGAGAACTATACCGTGGTCGATACAGTGATCATGGGTCATAAAGAATTGTGGAAAGTAAAAGAAGAACGTGACCGCATTTATGCGTTACCGGAAATGACCGATGAAGATGGTATGCGAGTGGGCGATCTTGAAACTGAATTTGCTGAAATGGACGGCTATTCAGCAGAAGCTCGCGCCGGAGAGTTGCTACTTGGGCTTGGCATTCCTGAAGCGCAGCATTTTGGTTTAATGAGTGAAGTGGCTCCAGGTCTGAAACTTCGAGTTTTGCTGGCGCAAGTGTTATTTGCCGAACCAGAAATCATGCTGCTTGATGAACCGACCAACAACTTGGACATGCATACTATCGCTTGGTTAGAGCAAGTACTGCTGGCGCGTAACTGCACCATGATCATTATTTCTCACGACCGCCACTTTTTAAATACCGTATGTACTCATATGGCGGATTTAGACTATGGTGAGCTGCGTCTTTTCCACGGTAATTACGATGAATACATGAGCGCCGCTGAACAAGCTCGTGAGCGTTTACATGCTGACAACGCAAAGAAAAAGGCGCAAATCGCTGAGCTACAAACCTTTGTGAGCCGCTTTTCTGCTAACGCTTCAAAAGCCAAGCAAGCCACGTCGCGTCAAAAGCAGTTGGATAAAATTCAGCTACAAGAGGTTAAACCATCAAGCCGTCAATCTCCGTTTATTCGCTTTGATCAAAAGAAAGAGCTATTTCGTAATGCGTTAGAAGTTGAAGGTCTAAAGCAAGGTTATGGCGATAACATCTTGTTTGATAACGTTAACTTAATGGTCGAAGTGGGTGAGCGCATCGCCATCATCGGTGAAAACGGGATTGGTAAATCAACCATGCTCAATGCCTTAGCAGGTGCAATGGAGCCGATGGCAGGCATGATCAAGTGGTCTGAAAACAATCACATCGGTTTCTACGCGCAAGATCACGCTCATGATTTCAGTGACGATATGACGTTATTGGATTGGATGAGCCAGTGGAAAAACGAAGGGGAAGATGAGCAAACGGTACGGGGCATTTTAGGTCGTATGCTGTTTTCACAAAACGACATCAAAAAGTCGGTTAAAGTGATTTCTGGTGGTGAGCAAGGTCGAATGCTATTTGGTAAGTTAATCATGCAAAAACCGAACATTTTGTTGATGGATGAACCAACCAACCACATGGATATGGAATCGATTGAAGCGTTGAACTTGGCGTTAGAGAACTACAAAGGTACTTTGCTGTTTGTCTCCCATGACCGCCAATTCGTTTCTTCTATTGCCACACGGATCATTGAGATCACTAAACAAGGTGTCAACGATTTCCACGGCACCTACGATGAATACTTGGCGAAACAAGGTTTGATAGGCTAATCAGGTACATCATGAACCTCTATGAAGCCATCGCATTGCGCGATGGCTTTTTGTTTATTGGGCTGAAAACTGAAATTCTAGGACAAATAACCGGTTACTTAGTGACAAAAAAACGAGAATGAGGCGGTTATAACATTCGTTGTTGAGTGTTTTTTGTTCGTTCAAGAGTCAAAGTTATGATGGTATAGAAGAGTAAAAGTGATCTTATTCATATATTTATCAAAATACGGTTTTTTAGGCTAAGAGCTTACTGGCTATTTTTTTGTTTTTTAATTTTTTGATTTTTTTGTTTTTATGTTGTTAATTAAATGACAATTAATTGATCTTTTTCATGGTTTTTTTATTCGTAATTTTACACCTCCCTATGATTTTTACTGATATGAGATTTTATATTAACTAAATATTAACATATTCGTGTCTGCATCACGTTTTCTCTATTGGGTATCAATATTGTCTTGAAATCCGATTTAACATTCTTTCATCGATTCACCTTAACCCTACATACCACAATAAAGGATTGATGAAGATGAAAAAGGTCTTATTAAAAGCCGCCGTATTAACGCTTGCTATAGCTGCTGCAGGTTCACAGGCGAAAGAGTACGAGATTGTAAACGTAGTAAAAGTCTCCGGTATTCCTTGGTTTAACCAAATGAATAAAGGGATAGAACAAGCCGCCACCGATTTTGGTGTGAATGCACGACAACTGGGTCCTTCTACGCCAGATCCTGCTCAGCAAGTGAAAATTATTGAAGATTTAATCGCAAAGGGTGTGGATGCGATTACCGTTGTCCCTAATGATGTGACCGTACTTGAACCCGTATTTAAGAAAGCACGTGATAAAGGCATTATTGTTCTAACACATGAATCTCCCGATGGTCATAGTGCCGATTGGGATATCGAAACGATTGATAATCAAGCCTATGCGAGAGCGACCATGGATGAACTCGCAAAGAATATGGGAGAGAAAGGCGGCTATGCCGTGTATGTGGGTTCATTAACGGTGCCTCTGCATAATAACTGGGCAAATCTAGCCATCGATTACCAGAAAAAAACCTATCCCAATATGTATGAAGTCACTAGCCGTATGCCAGTGGCGGAAAGTATCGATCAATCTTATGCTGCCACTAATGATTTGATGAAAGCGCACTCAGACATGTCTGGCATTGTTTCTTATGGTTCACTTGGCGGTATTGGTGCTGGTGAAGCGATCAGAAAGAAACGAGCAAAAGATAAGATCAGCGTAGTGGGCATCATGATGCCAAGTCAAGCGGCTCCTTATTTGGCTCGTGGGGAAATTAAAAAGGGTTTCTTATGGAACCCCGCTGATGCAGGCTATGCCATGGTGGCTGTTGCGAAGCAGATGCTAGAAGGAAAAGATGTCTCAAAAGGCGTGACAGTTGAAGGGCTTGGTGAGGCGGACATTGATACCGAAAATCGTGTCATCAAATTCAATAGAATCTTAGAAGTGGATAACACTAACGCTCGTCAGTTAGGTTTTTAACGGCTTAACGTTTTACCTCTACTTATTTGGGCGGTGCAACGCCGCCCTTTGACTTCTGGAAATTCTTATGTCAGGTACTCCTTTTATTACCCTTAAACATGTCTCAAAGCATTTTGGTTCAGTGAAAGCTCTAGATGACATTGATCTTACCTTTAATCAAGGTGAAGTGCATTGTTTAGCGGGCAAAAATGGCTGTGGTAAAAGTACGTTATTTAAAGTGATCTCCGGTGTTCATGCGCCAGAGAAAGGAGCAGAAATCATCCTTGGCGGTAAAAGTTATGCAAGGCTTACCCCACAACAGTCGATTGAATACGGCATCCAAGTGATTTATCAGGATTTGTCATTATTTCCCAACTTAACCGTTGCAGAGAATATTGCTATTCAAGATCACATTGAGTGGTCGAAAGGGTTGGTGCAAAAAAAACGAATTCGAGACATTGCACTCACCGCGATGGCCAAAGTCGGCGTGAAGTTGGCGTTAGACAAAAGGGTTGAACAGCTCTCTATTGCTGAATGTCAGCTTGTGGCAATTTGTCGTGCTATGGCATCGGATGCCAAATTAATGATCATGGATGAACCTACCGCATCGTTAACTCGCACGGAAGTTAACCATCTGATTAATGTGGTTGCCGATCTCAAATCTAAAGGCGTCACGGTCGTCTTTGTGAGCCATAAATTGGATGAAGTGATGGAAATTTCTGATCGAATTACCGTTATTCGTGATGGAAAAACGATTGGAACGTATCAAGCCTGTGATGTTGACAGTGACAAGTTGGCCTTTTTAATGACGGGGCAGCGCTTTGAATTTACTCCGCTGGCACCTTACCACGAGCAAGGTGAGATCAAACTGGAAGTCAAAGGCCTGACGAAAAAAGGGCAATTTAGTGACATTTCTTTCTCTGTTCGCGCGGGTGAAGTGGTTTCTATTACGGGATTACTGGGTGCTGGCCGAACGGAGTTATGTATGGCGTTATTTGGTATGACAAAACCAGATGGTGGTCAGATATTGATCAGCGGACAGCCGGTTTTCTTCGAATCCAACCGAGAGGCGATTGCTCATGGTATTGGGTATGTATCAGAAGATCGTATGTCGACTGGGCTGGTTATGGATCAAACCATTCAAGACAACATTACGGCCGCGGTATTGGATCGATTGCAAAAACCGTCGGGTTTTCTCGACCACATCAAAGCGAATAAGCTGGTGGAGCTTTTGATTTCATCACTCTCAATTAAAGTGGCTGACCCTCAATTACCAGTGACTAGCCTTTCTGGTGGTAATGCACAGCGCATTTCTATCGCAAAGTGGATAGCGGCAGAACCTGAGGTGCTGATCCTTGACTCTCCGACCGTTGGCGTTGATGTCGCCAATAAAGAGGCGATTTATGCCATCGCCAAAGATCTTGCCGCAAAAGGAATGGCCATCATCATGGTCAGTGATGAGATCCCTGAAGTGTTTTATAACAGTCACCGTGTGATTGTGATGAAAGAAGGACGTTTTACTCATGACTTCTACCCCGCTTACTCCACCGAACAAGAGATTATGGAGGCCGTCAATGGTTAATTCATTTCGCTGCTCTCTCACGCCGTTAACGAAACATCATGAATTTTATCTGTCGATGATGATTGTTCTCATTGTGGGAGTACTAACGGCGACCTCTGAAGATTTTCTGACCTTAGGTAACTTATTCGATATGTCCGTCAGCTCAGCCATTCTTGGCATCATGGCTTGTGGGTTATTTGTTGTTTTGATCGCTGGGGGAATTGATATCTCTTTTCCTGCTACGGCGGCGATAGCCCAGTATGTGATGGCGACTTACATTTTAGCTCTCGGTGGCAATTTTATGCTTGCTTTTGCTATTGCTACCGTAGTGGGGATTTTACTGGGAATGATCAATGCGATCCTTGTTTACAAGTTAAAAGTGCCCGCCATCATTATTACCATCTCCACCTTAAATGTTTTCTTTGGTTTACTGATTTATGTCAGCAATGGTGAGTGGTTATACGGTTTTCCCGACTGGTTTATGAATGGTATCGAGTTATTCACGTTCACAGGGAGTGATGGCTATGACTATGGCTTGTCACTTCCGATCTTGACGCTCATTGTGATGGTTCTCGCCACTTCTTTTTTAATGACGAAAACACGCCTAGGACGACAAATTTATGCGGTAGGTGGCAATGCTGATGCGGCGAGCCGGATTGGTATTAACCTTTTTGGTATTCATTTATTTGTCTATGGGTATATGGGGGCACTGGCGGGCATCGCTTCAGTCGTGCAAACCCAAATCACCCAGTCGGTTGCACCAAATTCACTGATGGGGTTTGAGTTGACCGTGCTCGCTGCTGTCGTGCTGGGAGGAACCAGTATGACAGGAGGAAAGGGAACATTAATGGGAGTGATCCTTGGGGTTATCTTACTGGCAATTGTAAAAAATGGATTAACGATTCTAGGGATTCCTTCTTATTGGCATACCGTTGTAACCGGTTTAATCATTGTATGCAGCATTAGCATAACGGCGATCAACGAGAAAAAACAAGCGATGCAGGGGGCATAATGGAAGAAATTCTCAATAAACTACTATTACCGACGGATAAAAATATTCGTTATTTGTTGGTGATATTAGTGGGTATTTTACTGGCCATGGGATTTTTGGCCGGTCCATCTTTCTTTTCGTTAAATAACCTACAGTCGATGTCTTCTCAAATGCCATTATTGGGTTTGCTCGCGCTGGCAATGGCAGTCTGTATGTTAACCGGAGGCATTAATTTATCCATTATTGCCACGACCAATGCCTGCGGTTTGGTAATGGCGAGCATCATTACTCAAGCACCAGACAGTGCGGCGATGCTGGTGATTGCCTTGGCTGGAGGCGTGGCAACAGCAGTCATGATTGGGCTGTTTAACGGGGCGTTAATTGCCTATGTTGGTGTTTCTCCCATTTTGGCAACACTAGGAATGATGACATTGATCAATGGGCTAAATGTTCTTATTTCTGGGGGAAGCGTGATCTCTGGGTTCCCGAATACATTGTTGGTGCTGGGAAATGGGGTATTTTTCGGTATTCCCATGCCTCTTATTTTGTTTGCCGTCTTTGCGATCGGGCTTTGGGCTTTACTAGAACATACCCGCTTAGGACGAACCATTTATTTAATGGGGTCGAATGAAAAAGCCACTCGTTTTTCAGGGATTAACACGAAAAAGGCCACCTTATCGGTTTATGTCCTCTCATCCATATTATGTTGGGTGGCAGCATTGGTCATGATGGCAAAGTTCAATTCTGCTAAAGCCGGATATGGCGAATCTTATTTACTTATTGCCATTTTAGCGTCGGTGTTAGGCGGTATTAACCCTGATGGCGGTTTTGGGAGAATTATTGGTATTGCGCTTGCCTTGATCGTGCTTCAAACGTTAGAAAGCGGCCTTAACTTGCTGGGAGTGAGCAGCTATCTCACCATGGCTCTGTGGGGCGGTATCCTGATTTTATTTATTTTCTTACAAAAGAATAAGGCTTAACGGTGAAATCTATGAGTATTTATTTTATCGGCGTTGATGTAGGCAGTGGTAGCGCACGAGCTGGGGTATTTGATGCCAATGGACATAAAGTAGGTGAAGCGAAACGCGATACGCTTATGTTTAAGCCACAAGCCGATTTTGTTGAACAATCGTCGGAAGATATTTGGCAGTCGGTGTGCTTGGCGGTGAAAGATGCGGTCTCTCAGGCCAATATCGACCCGATTCAAGTCAAAGGGATAGGGTTTGATGCAACCTGTTCTCTGGTGGTGTTGGACCCACATGGTCAACCTTTAACCGTGAGCCCAACGGGGCGTAGTGAACAGAACATTATCATGTGGATGGATCATCGAGCCATCGTTCAAGCCGATCGCATTAATAAAACAGAACATCCTGTGCTGGCTTATGTGGGGAATCGGATTTCACCTGAGATGCAAACCCCAAAGTTACTCTGGCTAAAGCAAAACATGCCGAATACTTGGTCAAAAGCGGGGTATTTTTTTGATTTACCGGATTTTTTAACTTGGAAAGCTACCTTTGATGATAGTCGTTCATTGTGTTCAACCGTCTGTAAGTGGACCTATCTGGGCCATGAAGGTCGATGGGATAAAAGCTTTTTCAAAGAAGTGGGTCTTGATGATTTACTCGACAGTAATGCGAAAGTGATTGGCGAACGTATTTTGCCAATGGGGCAACCAGTAGGAAATGGGTTAACCGCTCATGCGGCTTCAGATCTCGGTTTAGTGGCTGGAACGGCCGTTGCGACCTCCATCATTGATGCCCATGCGGGGGGAATTGGTGTTTTAGGTGCGGCAGGAATGACAGGGGATAAAGCGGATTTTAATAAGCGGTTAGCCTTAATTGGTGGCACTTCCTCTTGTCACATGACCGTTTCAAAAACCGCTCGATTTATTGATGGGGTATGGGGAGCTTACTACAGCGCCATGATCCCGGGGTACTGGTTAAATGAAGGCGGTCAGTCTGCAACCGGCGCTTTAATTGATCATGTGATTACTTCTCATCCACTGTATGACAGTGTCAAGATACAAGCGGGTAAAGTAGGAAAAACGGTCTACCAGTTGTTAAATGATCGTTTGCTGAGTTTAGCGGGCAGCAAAGACAACATTGCCTTTCTGACCAAAGACATTCACGTACTGCCCTATTTTCATGGCAATCGTTCACCGCGAGCTAATGCGCATCTCACGGGGACCGTTACTGGATTAAAAATGTCCCAAACCATGGATGATATGGCATTACTGTATTTGGCAACTATTCAGGGAATCGCTTTGGGAACTCGTCATATTATCGAAGTCATGAACCGCTCAGGCTACGAAATTGATACTATCATGGCTTGTGGGGGAGGTACCAAGAACAGTATTTTTCTGCAAGAACATGCGAACGCGACAGGATGTATTTTTTTGTTACCAGAAGAGAGTGAAGCTGTCATTCTTGGCTCCGCAATGTTAGGAGCCGTGGCCGCCGGGTTTTATAGTGACATTCCAGATGCCATGAATGCGATGAGTCGTATCAGTAAAAGTGTGACGCCACAGACCGAAAAAATTAAGCATTTCTATGATATGAAATACACTATTTTCCACAAAATGTATGAGGATGACATGGAATATAAACGGCTAATGACAGATTTCTAATCCATTTGCACTAGAAGCGTGAAGTGTCACCAATGAACGAAAGCCACAAAGAGAAGCGCGATCATATTGTGGCTTTTTTGTTCGAGATCGTTCGGAAATGCGCGCGGTTTTTAGTTGATATGAAATATTTATTTCATATCATTCCCTATTCTGTGAAGAAAGTAATAAAAAGCCTTTATATATCAATAATGTTTCTATTTTGTTGATCAATGTTCTTCAATTCCTCTCATATTATCCTTAATGAATACAGCCTCAAGGCTCATGGTGAGCAAAAATGTTGCGATACTCTCAATTCTCAAAAACAAAATAAAAATTTCATTTTAAATTATTGTGGAATTATTTTTTCGTTGCTATGGTGTGTTTGTTATTAACAAGAACTCATTGTTTCCATTCCGCTCATTAATGAAGTGAGAAAGCCAACACTCGTTATGCGGTAAAGCTTCAATGAAAAGATCATAAAAACATCCTGTAGAAGGAGAGTACCCTATGTATAACATTGCTTTGTTTGGCGCTGGTAGAATTGGACAAGTTCACGCCGTCAATATCGCTGAACATAAAGAAACCAACCTCTACTCTGTCATTGACCCTTATGGTGATGGTGCATCAAAACTGGCCGATAAATATGGCGCTAACATTCAAACCACAGAACAAGCTCTGGCTGATCCCAATGTCCATGGGGTGCTGATTGCCTCTGCGACGGATACCCATGCAGAGTTGATTGAACTGGCTGCACGAGCTGGGAAAGCTATTTTTTGTGAGAAACCTGTCCATTTAGATATTGAACGAGTCCGTGAATGTTTAGCCATTGTCAAAGAGCATCAGGTTCCTCTCTTTGTCGGATTTAATCGCCGTTATGATCCACAGTTTCGAAAAGTGCGTGAACAACTGAGTGCGGGTGTCATTGGTAAAGCGGAGTCACTGCTGATCACTTCCCGCGATCCATCGCCACCTCCTGCTCAATATGTCAAAGTTTCTGGTGGCATGTTCCGAGATATGACGATTCATGACTTTGATATGGCTCGTTTTATCATGGGAGAAGATCCTGTCTCTATTTATGCACAAGGCAGTAATCTTGTCGATCCTGAAATTGGTCAAGCGGGGGATATTGATACCGCATTCATCGTGATGAAATTCCCATCAGGGGCGATGGCGACGATTACCAATAGCCGTCGCTCTGGTTACGGTTACGATCAACGTATTGAACTGCATGGCGAAAAAGGTTTACTGCGCGCTAATAATATCCATGAAGATGTGGTGGAAGTTTGGGGCGAACAAGGCTGTCTGGCCGCAAAACCTGAACACTTCTTCTTACAGCGTTATGAAAAAGCGTATCGCGCAGAATGGCAGCACTTTGTGGATGTGTTATCTGGCCGAGCGAAGCCTGAATGCAGTGGTTATGATGGTGAGCAAGCATTATTGCTCGCGGATAAAGCGTTGGAATCACTGCACTCAGGACGTGAAATTACACTGTAAATCGTCATTAGCCTTCGCTAATCAGGTTGGCTAATTTATCGCCCAGCATGGAGATATAAAGGTGCTGGGCGTAATAAAAGCTTTTGGAGGAACCATGCTCGCTTTTATTTCATTTATCGGTTTTACGCTGTTCGTTGCGGGATTTGCCTACTATAAAACTCACAACGCACACCTTACTGATTCAACAGAAGGATATTTTCTCGGCGGTCGGTCGTTAACTGGGGTTTATATTGGCGGATCCATGTTGCTGATGAACCTCTCTACAGAACACCTCGTCGGACTCAATGGCTTATCTTTTCGTACTGGTTTTATTGTCATGGCATGGGAAGTGATGGCAGCCATGACCATCGTTCTTTTTGCGATTTTCTTTCTACCGCGTTATCTAAAACTGGGTATTTCGACCATTCCTGAATACTTAGAAAAGCGGTTTGATAAACAAACGCTGACCATTACGTCGATTCTATTCTTAGCCATGTATGTCATTTCACTCCTACCTATTGTGCTTTATACCGGTGCGATCGCTTTGGAAAGTTTGTTCCAAGTATCTAATGTATTTAGTGTCGATAAAGATACCGCTTTATGGCTAATGGTTTGGGGTGTGGGTACGATAGGGGCCATTTATGCTGTTTTTGGTGGCATTAAAGCGATTGCAGTAGCCGATACTATCAATGGTGTTGGGTTAATTACTGGCGGCTTGATGGTCACGTTGTTCGCTCTGGCTTATGTGGGCAATGGTGATATTTGGGGCGGCTTAGTGGAAGTCTATCAAGCTCACCCAGAAAAATTTAACTCGATTGGTTCTGAAGATTCGATGGTGCCATTTTCGACCTTATTTACTGGGTTGATCGTCTCCAATATGTTCTTCTGGTGTACCAATCAGTCCATTGTACAAAAAGCCTTGGGGGCGAAGAACCTAGCAGAAGGACAAAAAGGAGTACTGCTTTGTGCTTTCTTTAAACTGATGATTCCAAGTATTATTATTTTACCCGGTATTATTGCCTTCCATGTTTTCAGTGGGCAGATGGATAACCCTGACCATGCTTATCCTAGCCTTGTACAATTGGTTCTACCGGAAATGTTGGTCGGTTTCTTCGCTGCAGTGGTAGTGGGCGCGGTATTCTCTACCTTTAGTGGCGGGTTAAACTCTTCGGTGACCCTATTTACCGTCAATATTTTCCAAAAATCGCTTAAACCTGATGCAACGGAAGCACAAACGGTGTCACTTGGGAAATGGCTAGGGCTAAGCTTAGCGTTAATCTCTATGATTGTGGCCCCCTTAGTTGCCAACGCACCAGATGGCCTGTTCTATCTTATCCAGCAGTTACAAGGTTTGTTTAACTCGCCGATTCTCAGTGTGGTACTGGTCGGGTTATTGACCAAACATGTTCCCGCCATTGCCGCTAAACTTGGGCTACTTTTTGGTGTGTCAGCCTATATTCTGTTTAACTTTGTTTTCCAAGTAGACATCCACTTCTTCCACCTTGTTGGGTTATTATTTGTTGCCAACGTTGTCTTTATGTTGACGGTTGGGTATTTCTATCCTCAGGAAGATCATGAAGATGTTTATACCGAACAAGTAGATATTACGCCTTGGTCTATGACACCTGCGGTGGCGGTATTGATTACGCTAGCTTCAGTCTCTATGTATGTTTTTTTAGCGCATAATGTGCCAACTTGGATCATGACTGGATACTATTTATTGGCTATGGGTTCACTGGGGTATGTCTTCTGGATCATTTTCCGTGAGTTAATGCGTAGTCCACGAGCCAAAATGATCAAAGCTCAGAAAGACGCTCAATAGTGACAAGTTTTTACCTTGCCGCTTACTAGAGTGAAATACGTATACCGCTCAATCTTTTCGCAAAAGGATTGAGCGATTTTCATTGATAGAAATAGGCTCTGCGATGGAACGTTCACTTTTACCTAATATTGTTAGTTATCTCTCTTCGGTTGATCCCTTTGAGCGATTAGGAACACAAGAGCAAGAAGCCCTAGCGGCGGCAGTGGATATTCTCTATTTAAAGCAAGGCAAACCGCTTGCTGGAGAGCATATTGTCGGGCAGGGATTGTACCTTGTGCGAACAGGCGCGGTAGAGCAATGCCACGCGGATGGAACCTTGCGGGCTCGACTCGCAGATGGTGATCTGTTCGGTTTTAGCCAGTTGTATCGTACGGGTGAGTGTGATTACCAGCTAGTGGCGTTAGAAAATACGTTACTGTATCGCATTCCGAAAAGGGTTCTGTTACAGCTCATGCAAGATAACCCCGCGGTTAGAAATCACTTCTCTTCCAAAGAATCGGTGCGTTTGGCTCATTCCAGTGTGAAATGGGCCGGTGAGGAAATGCTCTATTTAAAACGTGTCAAAGAGGTGATGAATCGTAGTGTGGCAAAAGTCCATTCCGATACTCTGGTACAAGAAGCGGCACAAATTATGGTCAATAGTCACCGTTCCAGTGCGTTAGTGATGGATAATGATCAATTAGTCGGTGTGGTCACTGACAGAGATATGACCAAAAGAGTCATTGCGGCAGGGTTAATGTTAAATACGCCCATCAGTCAAATTATGACTCAACATCCTCAAACCATTCAGTCTGATGCTTTGTTGCTTGAAGCGATGGAAATGATGATGTTACACAATGTACGAAGCTTGCCAGTGTTGGAAGGGGAGCAGGTTGTCGGGGTATTAACCGCCACCAGTTTGACAGAAAAAAGCCATGTTCATGCGGTGTTTCTGATCAGCCGAATTTACCGGCAGGAGTCTTTGATTGAGCTAGTGAGTCTGGTTCCTCAACGACAAGCTGTATTTGATGCATTACTCTCTGCCAGTGTTGCCCCCACCATTATCCAGCAGATGATGACCTTGATCGCCGATGCCTTTAATAAACGGCTACTGCAATTGGCTGAGCGTGAATTTGGCCCACCTCCGATGGAATATGCTTGGTTTGCCGCCGGATCTCAGGCTCGCCAAGAGATGCATTTAAATTCCGATCAAGATAACGGCATCATATTGGCCAGAGAAGCCAACCATGATGAGCAAGCTTATTTTCACAAATTAGCACAGTTTGTTTGCCATGGGCTTGATGCCTGTGGTTATCCATTTTGCCCAGGAGAAATGATGGCGAATCAGGCTCGCTGGTGTGTCTCTTTAGAGCAATGGCAAAAAAACTTCAGGCAATGGGTGGTATTGCCTGAACCTCAGTCATTGCTCGATATCAGCGTATTTCTGGACATGCGTTTTTTATACGGAGCAAAACCTTTGGTTGAGGCACTTAACCAAACCTTGCTGACTTGTGTCCGAGGAAACCAGCGCTTTCTTTCTATTATGGTGGCAAACTCTTTGCGTGTTAGTCCGCCACTAGGCCTGTTTCGTCAATTTGTGTTAACCAAAGATGGGGATAATCGCCAAGTGCTTAATATTAAACAGCAAGCGGTGAATTTACTTATTGAGTTAGCGCGAATTTATGCCTTAAATGCAGGGTGTTTTGCACCGGAAACGCACAAAAGATTAGCGTGTGCGGCAAAACTTGGGGTGATCAGCCATGGCAGCAAGCAAGAGCTACAAGAAGCGTTGAACTTTATCAATCAAGTTCGCTTTCACCATCAAGGTGAACAAGTACAACACGGGCAACCCCTGAATAATCAGGTAGCGCCGGGTGAGTTGACGGCATTTGAACGTAGCCATCTTAAAGATGCATTTCGAATTATTGCTCGTTATCAAGAGGCGGCGAAACAACGGTATCATGCAGGAGGGCGCTTACGGTGATAAAGCATTGGTTTCGTCGTCAACACCCGCTCAGCAATAGTGATAAGTTACGATGTCATGCTTTGGCGCGATCTCGAATTCCGTCTCATTGCCTGCCACTTTTTAAGAAACCGTACCCTGATCCTAATACCCCGTTATCGCAGTTAAAGTGTGTGGTGTTAGACTTTGAAACCTCAGGGCTCAATCCAAGGCAAGATGAAATTTTATCGGTAGGGATGATCAACATTCATTACCCGGTGATGTCTCTTGCCACGGCTCAGCATTATTATGTTGAGTCTGAGCACTGTATTGAGGCAGAAACAGCGGTCGTTAACCATATCGTACCGGAAACATTGCTCGGAGGCATTTCACGTCATGAGCTGATTGAATGTTTGGTCGAAAGTTTAAGCGGGAAAGTGGTGATTGCTCATGGTGCTGAAATTGAGAAGCAGTTTTTACGTCAGTTGCTATCGCTAGAAGATTCACTCCCTTTACCCCTGATCTTTTTAGATACGATGCGATTAGAACGCTCGCTTATTAAGTATCGAGGGATAATGTATCCTGATTTACGATTGGCTCATATTCGAGAACAGAAAGGGTTGCCTCCTTATCTCGCGCATAATGCTTTTGCCGATGTAGTGGCTACTGGCGAGTTGTTTCTGGCGTTGGTCGAGGAAATTTGTGAAGATCAAACACCGTGTTTGGGACCTTTGGTATTGCGTTCATTATGATGAATGCATATTGCTGTCAGCTCTCTTGAAAAATGAACGCTACAAAATCGTGTTTGGTCTAAATTTTTTACTTTATTCGTATAAAAACAGAAAAAAAATTTCATTGTTGTTTTATTTTGAATAAGATTGTCTAAAAGAGATGATGGAGTGTTGGAATGTTATCGGCAACAACCTTAAGTGAATTAGAAGATCAAATCCGTACTCGTTATGGTGAACTCAGCAAAAGATTGCAACAAGTGGCTGCTTATGTTTTAGATAATAAAAACAGTGTCGCTTTTGAAACGGTTTCCGCCATTGCTGAGCAAGCGAATGTTCCACCGTCAACCTTGATCCGCTTTGCCAATGCGTTTGGTTACAGTGGCTTTAATGAAATGAAACAACTATTTCGCAGTAATTTATTAGAAGAGACGTCCAGTTATACGGATCGTGTTCGGTTATTGAAAGAAATGGAAGGGGATACCACGCCACCAGAACGCCCGATGGATATTCTACAAGAGTTTGCACGAGCAAATAGCAATGCTATGCATCAGTTAGCGGCGCAAACCCCGGTTGAATATTTGGATAGCGCGGTTGAGATTCTCGCTCAGGCAAAGAATATCTATGTGGTGGGTTTAGGTCGTTCATTTTCTGTTTCATCGTATCTTGTTTATGCATTGCGCCACTTAAACAAGCGTGCTTTCCTCATTGATGGATTGGGGGGCATGTTTAAAGAGCAGATGAGTACCATTGAAGAAAATGATGTATTGATTGTGATTAGCTTCTCACCCTATGCAAAAGAAACGACTGCAATCAGTGAATCATTAGTCGGTTCTGCGATTCAGCAAATTATCATTACCGATAGTCAAATTAGCCCATTAGCCTCATCGAGTGATGTCTGTTTTGTGGTGAAAGAAGCAAAGGTGGATGCATTTCGCTCTCAAGCCGCTTCCTTGTGTTTAGCTCAAACTCTTGCTGTATCGCTCGCTTTTCATGATTCTGCAAACAAAGAGTAAGTAGCGGATTTATCCTTAGCATAAAAAACGTCAGCAATCAGTGCTGACGTTTTTATATAACAATCAAAATACCCAACTAAGCATGTTTGGCCTTATAAACCGGACCATTGACCCATTCATGGTCTGGCTCCCAAGTGAAGCACCATTTTCTTGAAGGGCCAGCCATGACATTTAAGTAATAGTTATCGTAACCGGCAATGGTCGCTACAGGGTGATAACCTTTTGGTGCTTTGACCACATCTTTATCATAAACCGCCATCGATTCATCTAAAGATCGATCATCGGTATAAACACGCTGCAAGCAGAAACCTTGGCTAGGGTTAAGGCGATGGTAGTAAGTTTCTTCTAAATACGTTTCATGAGGTTCGTTAGATTGATCGTGCTTATGGCTTGGATAGGAACTAGTGCAACCTTCATCAGTAAAGACTTCCACGACCAATAAGCTATCTGCGGGTACATCATCAGGTAATATGTTATGTACATAGCGTCGGTTATTACCTTGGCCTCGTGCTTCAGCTTGGATATCTTTTGGTGTAATTAACCGAGTGGCATAGGTTCCTTTACCCGGTGCTTTACAGACGGCCAATTCTAGTGGCGTTAATGCTTCAACCTCACAACCTTCCTGAGCGGAAACATAAACAGCGTATGGTTTTTTTCGTTCAAAAGGGTTCATCCGCTCGCCGATGTTTTCAAAAATCGCTGTTTCTGTTCTTATGCTTGCTTTGCCCGCGACCAGAACTAAGCAAAGTTCATTACTTGATGCAGGTAGAACCAGTTTTTGCCCTGTTTTCAATTCATAAACTTCAAATCCGACATATTCCCAGCCTGCATTCTCAGGGGTTATTTTTTGCGTACACCCTATTTTATCTGGCGCTTTATACTTTGATAATAGTGTAGACATGCGATGTTCCTCAGTGGTTAGCAAGCCCATTTCCCCAGCGTATTCACGTTATCTAGGTGTGGTTTGTTCTTCATGACTTGCTTCTGGTTGAAATGAGTTTAAGTTTTCAATTATTCATGTTATGAAATAAATGTTTCAATTTCAAGGTGAGTTCATGAGAAAAACTCGGCGACATTAAGAAATTTACGTTTAATTTTGACAATTGTACTCCGATCACAAAAGTCAAATTTATTCCAAATATAAATTGAAATGAAATTTATATTTCATATAGTGATTTCAAGAAATAACAGGATTGCGGTAAGTCACGAGAACAGTGATGGAACAGTATCAATGCTTCTCTTAGCGAATTTTGGAGATGATCGGGTGATGAAGACAATAAGAATGACAACAGCGCAGGCGCTGGTCAAATTTATGAACCAACAATACGTTGAGTTTGATGGTCAGCAGCATAAGTTTATTCATGGTGTACTAACGATTTTTGGTCATGGCAATGTAGTAGGGCTTGGGCAAGCGTTAGAACAAGATTCAGGAGATTTGATTGTTCACCAAGGGTGTAATGAACAAGGAATGGCACATATTGCAATGGGGTTTGCTAAACAGCATAAACGCAAGAAAATTTATGCCGTGACTTCATCCGTTGGCCCCGGTGCTGCCAATATGATCACCGCGGCAGCAACGGCAACCGCAAACCGAATTCCTGTACTCTTCTTACCGGGTGACATTTTTGCTTGTCGGCAACCAGATCCGGTGCTTCAACAAGTTGAGCAATATTATGATGCTTCAATCAGCACCAATGATTGCTTTAAACCCGTTTCTCGTTATTGGGATCGTATCAATCGCCCTGAGCAATTGATGTCTGCGATGATTCATGCCATGCGCGTTTTGACCGACCCTGCTGATACAGGAGCCGTCACCATCTGTTTACCCCAAGATGTACAAGGGGAAGCGTATGATTTCCCAGAATATTTCTTTAAAAAAAGAGTACATCGTATTGATCGCCGACCTGCGACTGACGCCATGATCGATGAGGCGGTTCGCTTAATCATGACGAAGAAAAAACCACTACTTATCTGTGGCGGTGGGGTTCGATATTCAGAAGCTCACGAAGCATTTCGTCAATTTGCCGAAACCTTCCATATTCCTTTTGGTGAAACACAGGCAGGAAAAAGCGCCATTGTGTGTGATCATGCCCTTAATTTAGGAGGCATTGGTACCACGGGCGGTTTGGCTGCTAACCTCATTGCGAAAGAAGCCGACTTGGTGATTGGAGTAGGTACCCGATTTACCGATTTTACCACGGCTTCTAAATCATTATTTCAACATCCAGACGTCGATTTTTTAACCATCAATGTGTCGGAATTTGATGCCTGTAAGCTTGATGCTACTGCGGTGGTCGCGGATGCAAAATCAGCCCTTGGGGCGATGGCAAGCCACTTAATTCAGGCTGGCTACACCAGTGGTTATCACAATGAGATCAAGCAAGCGAAATCACTGTGGCGAGAAGAAGTCGCGCGTTTGTTTGCTACACAAATAGGGCAAGAATACCAACCGGAGGTGGAAGGGCATTTTGATGATGAATTGCGTGAGTATCGAGACGCTCTCAATACTGAGTTAACGCAAACCCGTGTTTTAGGTTTGTTGGATCAACACTTAGAAGATGATGCGATTGTGGTCGGGGCCGCAGGTTCGTTACCGGGTGATTTACAACGGCTATGGCAACCGAAAGTACCTGATACCTACCATATGGAGTATGGTTTCTCCTGTATGGGATATGAAATTGGGGCTGCCGTGGGGGCGAAGATCGCTTGTCCTGATCAACCCGTTTATACCTTATTAGGTGATGGCTCTTACATGATGCTGCATTCTGAATTACAAACCTCTATTCAAGAAGGGGTGAAGATCAACGTAATTTTGTTTGATAATGCCGCTTTTGGGTGTATCAATAATTTACAAATGAGCCAAGGGATGGGGAGTTTTGGAACGGAAAACCGCTTTCGAGATCCGAAAACAAACACGTTGACCGGGCCACTAGTTCCGGTGGATTTTGCTATGAACGCCGAAAGTTATGGATGTCGAGCCTATCGAGTTTACAACGAAGAGCAACTGATCAGTGCGCTTGAAGAGGCAAAAAAACAGACGGTATCGACCCTGATTGATATCAAAGTGTTACCCAAAACCATGACCCATGGTTATGAAGCTTGGTGGCGCTGTGGTACTGCTCAAGTGGCCGATAAACCAGAGATTGAGCAAGCCGCGAATGACATTAAGCAAGTATTAACGACAGCCCGTCAGTATTAAACGGATAATACGAAACCACCCCCCGATTTCCCACCACGAAATGTGGTGGGCTTTTTCACTTCCATTTTTCTGTTTTGACTCCCGTCTAAATTTAAATCTTTCTATCCCATTGTTTTATTAGTTCTTTTTTCTCTTGAAGTATTTATTCTATTTTTTAATATTTATAAATAAAAATTCCATCACGATCACATAATGAAATATTACGGTAATTTTTTATTGAAAATGAAATAAATATTCCGTATAAATGGTGTTGTGAAATGATTGTGCAATAGAGTGTAACACGGCAAGAACGGTCTATCCCCTTAAGGGAAAAGAGGACTTGTTTAGCACAGAGGTACTTAAGGAGCGAACGGTGAGTACAGAAAAGAATTTAGATGTGATTTGCATGGGACGAATTGCGGTTGATCTCTATGGACAGCAAATCGGTGCCCGCTTAGAAGATATGAGCTCTTTTAGTAAATATTTGGGTGGCTCATCGGGTAACGTGGCTTATGGTACCGCAGTACAAGGGCTAAAATCCTCCATGCTGGCACGTGTTGGTGATGAACATATGGGCCGCTTTTTACGTGAAGAGTTACAACGAGTTGGCTGTGACACCAGCCATTTACTGACAGATAAAGATCGGCTAACCGGGCTTGTGATCCTCGGTATTAAAGATGAAGAAACCTTCCCACTGATTTTCTATCGTGAAAACTGTGCTGATATGGCGATCAGCAAGGAAGATTTCAGTGAAGAGTACATTGCCTCTGCACGTTGTTTGGCAATCACCGGAACGCATCTTTCTCACCCTAAAACACGAGAAGCGGTGTTGACGGCATTGAAATATGCTCGTCGCAATGGTGTTAAAACTGCCTTAGATATTGATTACCGACCGGTGTTATGGGGGCTCACCTCTTTAGGCGATGGTGAAACTCGTTTTATTGAATCAGAAAAAGTTACCGATCAACTGCAAGAGGTATTAGGTCTTTTTGACGTGATAGTCGGGACTGAAGAAGAGTTTCATATCTGCGGCGGTTCAACTGATACCATTCAAGCGTTAAAAGCCGTTCGTGAAGTTTCTCAGGCTGAGTTGGTGTGTAAACGAGGGGCGTTAGGTTGCTCCGTATTTACGGATGTTATTCCCGAAACTCTTGATCAAGGAATCACCGTTTATGGCGTTCGAGTGGATGTGTTGAACGTATTAGGAGCAGGCGATGCCTTTATGTCGGGCTTATTGCGTGGCTACTTAAATGGTGAAGGTTGGGAAAAAGCGTGTGCTTATGCCAATGCTTGTGGCGCGTTAGTGGTTTCTCGCCATGGTTGCGCTCCGGCAATGCCAACGAAAGCCGAGCTGGACAATTACTTACTACGGGCTCAGCAAGTGAAGCGTCCTGATCTCGATAGTGAGCTTAATCATCTCCATCGTGTCACCACGCGAAAATCTCCAACACGAGATGAGCTCTGCGTGATGGCGTTTGATCACCGAATTCAATTTGTTGATATGGCGCGGCAAGTTGGGGCAGACATCGCTCGTATTAAGCCACTGAAGAAACTGATTCTACAAGCCAGCCGAGAAGTCGCCGTTGAAGCTGGGCTGGAAAAAGGACAAGCCGGGTTATTGTGTGATAGCTCCTTTGGTCAAGATGTATTAAATGCCATTACTGGACAGGGATGGTGGATTGCACGTCCTATTGAATTACCGGGATCACGCCCGCTGGAACTGGAGCATGGCAACATTGGCTCACAACTCGTCAGTTGGCCGCTTGAGCATATCGTGAAATGTCTGGTGTTCTTTAACCCAGAAGATGATCACACGATGCGTTTACAACAAGAACATCAAATTCAAGAAGTGTATCAAGCCTGTTGCCAATCTGGGCATGAGCTGTTACTCGAAGTGATTTTACCCGCAGGCATCGAAAAAGAAGATGCCCTCTATCTACGAGCGATGAAACGCTTTTATAACCTAGGCATAAAGCCAGATTGGTGGAAGCTTCCTCCATTAGATAAAGCGAGCTGGCAGGCGATCTCGACGTTGATTGAAGAACGAGATGCTTACTGTCGAGGAGTCGTTATTTTGGGCTTAGATGCTCCGCAAGCAGAATTACAGCATGGTTTTTCACAAACAGCAGGACAAAACATCGTGAAAGGGTTTGCTGTTGGTCGCACGTTATTTGGAGAGCCCTCACGTGCGTGGTTAGCCGGTCAAATGGATGACCAAACTCTGATTCATACCGTGAAAGAAAATTATCACAACTTAATCACACTATGGCGTCAACGCGGCGAAAAATAGTGCAATAAAGGAGACTTTTGATGAGTGTTCAACTAGGTATTAACCCACTCACGTGGACCAATGACGATATGCCAACACTGGGAGCCGAAACATCGCTAGAAACCTGTTTAAGCGAAGGAAAACAAGCGGGGTTTGCAGGCTTTGAGCTGGGGAATAAATTTCCACGTCAGGCGAGTGTGTTAGGCCCAATTCTCGCTAGCCATGATCTGAAACTGGTCTCTGGCTGGTATTCCATGGAACTCTTGACTCGTAGTGTGGAAGAGGAAATTGAAGCTGTACAAGAACACCTGACCTTATTGCGTGAACTTGGCGCAACAGTGATGGTCGCCTGTGAAGTGACGAATTGTATTCATGGTGCAAAAGAGACACCGGTTCACTTACGTCCTCTGTTTCCCGCTGATCGTTGGGAAGAGTATGGTCGTAAGCTAACAGAGTTTGCGCAATACACCCAGAGCCAAGGTGTCCAGATTGCTTACCATCACCATATGGGAACGGTGATTGAAACCGCGCAAGATATCGATAACTTGATGAAGCACACAGGCCCTGAAGTTGGCTTACTATTAGACACTGGGCATCTGACGTTTGCTGGTGAAGATCCGGTAAAAGTCGCGCAGTGCTGGGCTAAGCGAATTAACCATGTACATTGCAAAGACATTCGAAAAGACGTACTTGCCGATGTCAAAAATCGCAAATTAAGCTTCTTGGATTCTGTTCTAGAAGGCGTTTACACCGTACCGGGTGATGGTTGTATTGATTACCCCGCGGTATTTCGTGTGTTGAAAGAGGTCAATTATACGGGCTGGCTTGTGGTTGAAGCTGAGCAAGATCCTGCGATTGCTCACCCGTTGACTTATGCCACATTGGGCTACAACAACTTATTTAAATTTGCCAAAGAAGCTGGGCTTTTATAGCGCCAATTCTTTGAGTAAATTGCTAACCTCTTATTCCTGATAGCGCCTTTTTAGGCGCTTTTTTTATCCCACCATTCTAGCCAACAAAAGCCAGAATGGTCAGCAGCGTTCCTTGGTTTTATGTGTGTTAAATGAAATTAAGATTTCATTTAAATTCGGTAAATTGGGTGATTCCGGCCAAAATTTAGAAAACATCTCGTACAAAATGAAACAAAACAACTAAACTTGCATTGAAAGTGAAATATTTATTCTGTATAAAGAGTGGTATTGTTAGAACGGTTCAAGCAGTACGGAATACGTAGTGACAGCAAAATAATAATGATGTTCCAGTCAAGACAGCCGAAGGAGAATACGATGGAAACGGTGCTGAATTTTATTAATGGTCAACACAAAGCAAGCCAGAGTGAACGATTTTCTGCAATCTATAACCCTGCAACAGGTGAGCAAACCCGACAGGTCCAATTAAGCCAAAAGGAAGAAGTGGAAGAGGCGATCAAAGCGGCGGAAAAAGCGTTTGCCTCATGGGCGAAAACCAGCCCGTTAAAACGTGCGCGAGTTATGTTTCAGTTTAAAGCGTTACTGGAGCAGAATATGGATAGATTGGCTCGAGTCATCTCCAATGAGCATGGTAAAGTTTATTCTGATGCGGTGGGGGAAGTGACTCGAGGGCTTGAAGTGGTTGAGTTCGCCTGTGGTATTCCTCATCTGCAAAAAGGAGAACACTCTGCCAACGTGGGGACGCATGTTGATAGCCATTCTTTAATGCAGCCACTCGGTGTTTGCGCTGGCATCACCCCGTTTAACTTCCCAGCGATGGTGCCAATGTGGATGTTTCCCATTGCTTTGGCAACGGGTAATACCTTTATTTTAAAGCCGTCAGAGAAAGATCCGAGTACAGCGTTAATTCTGGCGGAGCTGCTCACCGAAGCGGGCTTACCTGATGGGGTGTTTAATGTTGTGAATGGGGACAAAGAAGCGGTCGATGTACTGCTTACTGATCCGAGAATTCAAGCGGTCAGCTTTGTTGGTTCTACCCCGATTGCGGAATATATCTACAGTACCGCTTCTGCTCATGGTAAGCGTTGCCAAGCATTAGGGGGCGCTAAAAATCACTGCATTTTGATGCCAGATGCCGATATTGATATGGCAACCAATGCGATTATAGGCGCAGCTTTTGGGGCTGCTGGAGAGCGTTGTATGGCGCTTTCTGTCGCCGTGGTTGTTGGTGATGAAACGGCTGATCAACTCATTGAGCGGCTACAACAGAAAATCGCCACCATGCGAGTGGGCCCAGGGATGGTCGATGGCACTGAAAATGATATGGGGCCAGTTATCTCAGCGCAGCATAAACAAAAAATATGTGACTATATTCAATCGGGACAGGATCAGGGAGCGACCTTAATTACCGATGGCCGAGATTGTTCCGTTGAGGGGTATGAAGCCGGCTATTTTGTTGGTCCAACGTTAATTGATCATGTTTCACCCGAGATGACCGTGTATCAAGAAGAAATTTTTGGCCCAGTGTTGTGTGTGGTACGGGTTGAGAATTATCAAACCGCGTTAGCATTGATTAATCGCCATGAATACGGCAATGGTTCAGCCATCTTTACCCGCGATGGTGAAACGGCTCGTCAATTTAGTGAAGAGGTCCATACTGGCATGGTTGGTATCAATGTCCCGATTCCAGTCCCTATGGCGTTCCACAGTTTTGGTGGTTGGAAGCGCTCAATATTTGGGCCGCTCAATGTCCATGGTCAAGATGGGGTGCGTTTTTATACCCGCATGAAAACCGTCACCAGCCGTTGGCCTACAAGTGTTCGGTTAGAGCAACATGCCAGCTCTTTCTCGATGCCCACAATGGATTGATCGATTTTTCTCTATACAAAAAAGCGCCTCCTGCTATGCCGGAGGCGCTTTTTTACTCTATGGATCTATAGAAAGGGTAAACGGTTTTTTGACTATTTGTCTTGTTGAACCGTTACACTTTAAATTTATTTAAATCCTCACGTATGTGTTGGCAAATTTCATCTAACTGTTCACTTAACACGCGTACACCTGCAACATTATTCGTGACTGAAGTGGTGCTATCATTAATGATGTTGATTTTTTCACTGATATCATTGGCGACGGTATTTTGTTCTTCGGTCGCCGTCGCTATTTGGGTATTCATATCATTAATATCGTTTATGTGTTTAATAATGTTGTTGAGTGCGAGTGTGGTTTGTTCGGACTCAGAGACCGTTTGGCTTAAGGTAAGACTTGTCGCATTCATTTGAGTATTGGCATTTTCTGAACTGGTTTGAAGATCGTGAATGATATGTTCGATTTCCTCTGTAGAGTGGTGGGTTCGCAACGCAAGAGCTCGAACTTCATCCGCAACGACCGCAAATCCACGGCCTTGTTCTCCAGCTCGGGCGGCTTCAATAGCGGCATTGAGCGCCAGTAAATTGGTTTGATCTGCTACTCCTTTAATCACTTCTAATACGGTGCTGATGTAATCACTTTTTTCTTTCAGTTCAGAGACGGTCTCAGAGGTGGAATTAATCTCATCGCCAAGTTTATGAATAGCCAGTACGGTCTGTTTCACGACCTCATTTCCTTGCTCAGCAAGAACATTACAACTTCTTGTTTTATCCGCTGTATTATTCGCATTATGGGAAACTTCGTGTGAGGCTGAAGCCATTTCATTCAGCGCCGTGGCAACTTGTTCGATCTCTCTTAATTGTTGCTGAGTCTCATGGCTATTTTGTTCACTGTTAGCACGGATTTTTTCAGCACATAAAGCAAGTTCGTTCGTGGAAGAGATGATACGAGTTACCAAAGCATGAAGGTTTGAAATAAACGTATTGAATTCACTCGCTAATTGGCCAACCTCATCGTGATGACGAATCGTTAGCCTGCGGGTTAAATCACCTTCACCTTGGGCGATTTTTGACAGTGCTGCTGTGACTTGGTTAAGTGGTGTTATCACTAATTTTGATAATACGCCCCAATTAATGAGTTGTAGGGAGAATAATAACAAAACCGCAATGAGCATGAACATTTTCTTTATGGTATTTAAAATCGCATTATTGGCATCAAGACGATAATCAATCACTAACGATCCTATTTTTTGCCCATCTTCCCATAATATGTTTAAGGTAAAGGATTTTAAATCAGAAGAGGATGGTATCGGCCGATCAGATTTCGCTTCTCCAATGATATTATTACGATGATCAAATGCCTTGAT
Source organism: Vibrio sp. 2017_1457_13 (assembly GCF_030851525.1). Lineage (NCBI taxonomy): Bacteria > Pseudomonadati > Pseudomonadota > Gammaproteobacteria > Vibrionales > Vibrionaceae > Vibrio > Vibrio sp. 2017_1457_13. Next base: position 59,805 of record NZ_VHTA01000002.1, on the reverse strand, counting down.
TTGATAGAGGTAGGGATAATTAACAAAAGATTTTGTAATATTATCAATTAAATGGTTATCATATGAAAAGATAGGTTCTTTTAAAACGACCGATAATGTTTTATTCGTGTCATTAATATCTTGTTCCAACTGATTGGTTAAGTATTCTCTTGCAAAAAAATAGCTACCAGAGAAAACGGCAGCCATAACCACTAATGAAATAATGATCAAAAGCAGCATGGATTTATATTTAATAGAGTTCATAATGGATTCCCTATAACTGGTTGATATCTAGCCAGAACTTTTTGTTCTCATATGGGGTGTCTGGATGCATATAAGGGTTATCGATCCGTAAGATGGTTCGTTGCCCTAGATTGGCTTTAGCAAGAGTGTCTTTGATAAGAGGATGATTGAAAAATAACGAATCAAAACTCCCATCATCGATAGCTGATATAAATCCTTGATATATTTGATTATATAAGGGTTGATTGTCTCTACTGACATAAAAATATAAAGCAAAGGGATAAATAAGCATCAAATCTTTTTCAACAGCCAAATTGAGTTGAGTATGTTGGGCGACCTCTTCCCAAGGCTCAAGAACACCGCGGGGAAAATAGTCGTACCGTCCTCCTTCCAGCATTGGAAAAAGATTGTTGTATTTGATCGTGGTGACGATGGGCAAATTCGCTTGTTTAATGACTTGTGTATCTCCCCAAAAAGTAGCTTGACCGGCTTTTAATGCTCTGAGTTGTGATAGATTTTTTATTTGTGAGAATTTAGCTTGATCTCCCGATCTAATAATAAAAAGTCGATGCCCCATAAGCCCTTTAAATATCGGTATTCGAATAGCAAGTAACTTTTCATCCCTTTCCGATGAAGCGCCGGCCCACATCACATCAATATTATTGGCTTGAATTTCCTCAGTGAGTCGTGTTTCATTATAATTTTGATCAATTTGCTTAATGATTACGTCAGGAGAGCTTTTAGCTAACACTAATTGCAATATATTAAATGCCAGTTGTTCTTTTTCTCCTTCGACTTTATTTACCGTTATCGTTTGTGCCGCAGTGCAGTGAACACTGAAGAACACTGCAACGAGGATAAATATATTTTTTATTTTCATGATCTCTCCATTTAGTCGACCATTCCACGAGCTTTTGTTACTTGAAGTTGCTATAGCGACAACTTCAAGTGATTGAAATACAGCGAATAGACTTATCTTTCTCCATCCGCCCATACTTTTCGGTAGAGTTCTATCATTTCCTCAATCGTTGGAACTTTGGGATTATTTAGCGGTGAACCGGAATTGAATGCTTGCTGAGCCATTGTGGGGAGCAAGTCGAAAAACTTTTCTTTTTCAATGCCATAAGAGGAGGGAGAGGGAACGTTAAGGTGTTGATTCAACAGCCGTAGCTCCGCAACCAATTTTTGGCAGGCGACGGAATGATGATCAGAAAGCAGTGCCACTCCCATTGCTCGTGCACAGTCTGCATAACGTTCTTTTGCTGCAGGAATAGAATATTCCGTAATAACAGGCAATAACATGGCGTTGGATAACCCGTGCGGGACATGAAAAAAAGCCCCAATAGGTCGGCTCATGCCGTGAACTAAAGCGACAGAGGCATTAGAAAACGCAATACCGGCCAGTGTTGCGCCTAACATCATTGCTGAGCGTGCAAGTACGTTCTGTGGCTCATGATAAGCTTGACGGATATGGGTTCCGATCATTTCTATTGCTGAGAGAGCTTGAGTATCCGTAAAAGGGTTAGCCTTTTTACTAACATACGCCTCGATAGCATGAGTTAGGGCATCTAGTCCACAATCTGCGGTCACTCTGGGGGGTAACGACAACGTCAATTCAAAGTCGATTAATGCGGCCATTGGCATAAACCCAAGCCCCATACAGAGCATCTTTTCATCATTGGTGTCATCAGTAATCACCGTCACTCGTGTCACTTCTGAACCCGTTCCTGCGGTGGTTGGAATCGCAATAATCGGTAGCCCATTTTCAGCCACATCGTTTGGAAATCGGTAGTCACTGACTTGTCCACCCAATTTACCCACAATTGAGATTGCTTTTGCGCTATCAATTGGACTACCACCGCCAATTGCAATGATTGAATCAAAATGACTTTTTTGCACTAAATCCACACCGGCTTGAATAGAGCTAACCGTTGGCTCTGGCACAGTATCTGAGTAAACCGTACTTTCGATACCGTCACAGCGTAACCTTTGTTGTACTCGCTCGGCATAACCTAGCTTAACCATCATTTTATCTGTCACGATGAGAGGGGAATGAACATGGAGAGTTTTCATCACCTCCGCCACCTTCATGGACGCCCCTTTCCCTATATGCATGATTCTGGGTAATACGATACTTGTGCTCATGATTGATTCCTCAGTTTTTCAAAGTTGAAAAATAGTAACCAAATCATACTATCATTGAAAATTTTATTTCTTAAATAAATTAATTGAAAAATATATTCTAAACAGTCGCTGACCATAAAACTGGAAATGGGAAATCCTTATCTTACTAATAAGTAATTGTTTTTTATCTTTTATGTCGAGATTTTTAGTAAAATGTGAGCATTGTTACATAAATCAATCTTCCAAAATCATGAAATGAATGCTTCAATTTGGGTTGGTTTTGAAAAGTTAAATTTTGCCAGTCACCAAATCTGGATAGCAAGGAGAAGTCTCTCGTGGAGCTTGGAATGGTTGGAATTATTCTGTCGTTAGTGATGCTAATGTACTTAGCCTATCGAGGTATGTCTGTGATATGGCTAGCTCCGATTCTTGCCTTATTCGCTGCAATTTTTTCGTCGGGAACCCCTTTGATGGCCAGTTATACTGAAGTTTTTATGTTGAGTGCTGCCCAGTACGTAAAGCTCTATTTTCCAGCTTTTTTATTGGGAGCCGTCTTTGGCAAAATTATGGATGTTTCTGGTGCAGCAAAAACGATTGCGCAGGTGATCACATCAAGGGTTGGAGCAAATAATGCCATTTTAGCGGTGGTGCTTGCCGTGTCGGTGTTGACGTATGGGGGCGTCTCCATGTTTGTGGTGGTGTTTGCGGTCTATCCTATTGCGGCGCAAATTTTTCGGGATAGTAATGTTCCCAAGCGGTTAATTCCAGGAACCATCGCTTTAGGATCGTTTACCTTTACGATGACAGCATTACCAGGCTCACCACAGATTCAAAATACGATTGCTATGCCATTTTTTGGTACGACGGCCTATGCCGCTCCCATGCTCGGTTTAATTGGCGCGAGCACGATGTTTGGATTAGGCATGTTGTGGCTGAAAAGAAGAGAAGCGGTTGCCCGTGCGAATGGTGAAGGCTATGGACATCACCTTGGTATCGACGTTGACGATAGTGAGGAACCAGACACTTTACCTTCTCCACGACGGGCATTTATCCCAATCGTTATTGTACTGATGCTTAATTTTTTGTTGGTCACGTTTTATTACCCCAATATTGAAGCCCATTACCTGTCTGATTACGGTTCAACGCTCCAAAAAGTGAAAGGGATGTGGAGCCTGATCATCGCGTTAACGACCGCGATTGTCGTCGCTCTGATTCTTTTTCGAAAACAGATTGCTCATGCACGAGAGGCGATTAATGACGGTGGAGAGAGTGCCATTATGCCCATTATGAATACGGCAGCTGCGGTGGGTTTTGGTAATGTGATCAAATCATTATCTTCATTTGATTCGATTAAAGAGATGATTTTGTCCATTCCAGGCTCCCCGCTACTGTCATTTGCCATATCCACCAGTTTACTGGCTGGAATTACCGGTTCTGCTTCTGGTGGGCTAAGCATTGCTTTGGATGCACTCGGTGATATTTATATTCAACAAGCGTCAAATTTAGGGATCAGCCTAGACGCGTTACATCGGATTGCTTCGATTGCCTGCGGCGGGTTGGACTCATTACCTCATAATGGCGCGGTCATTACATTACTTAGCATTTGTGGCATGACACATCGAGATTCTTATAAAGATATTTTTGTTTGTACATTAGCGATTCCCATTGTTGCTACGGGAGTGGTGCTGATATTTGCGACGTTTGGCGTGGTGTAATGAACGTTGAGTTCAAATAGGGAAAATGAACCGAATGAAGGGTTACTCGATTACAAATTTAGGAATGTACATTTCATTAACTCAATTATTCGACCACAGAGCATATCAAACTATCTGTTGGGATAACCCCCAATAACTAGGAGAAACAACACATGTTTAATGAAGAACAGCGATTCAAACATCCTATTCGTTGGGGTATGGTTGGAGGAGGTCGTGGCAGTCAAATCGGATATTCCCATCGTAATGCAGCTGTGCGAGATGGTCTGTTTACTTTAGTGGCAGGCGCTTTTGATTTAGACGTTCAACGTTGTCAAGATTTTGGAAAGAACATCGGTCTAGATCCTGAACGTTGTTACTCCTCTTATCCCGTATTATTTGAACAGGAAGCAAAGAGAGAAGATGGCATTCAAGCCGTATCGATTGCGACACCGAATGCAACACACTATGAAATTTGCAAAGCGGCACTACAAGCAGGATTGCATGTCGTGTGTGAAAAGCCCATTACCTTTACTAGCAAAGAGGCGGAAGAACTGAAGTCTATTGCAAAGACTAAAGATCGCGTGCTCGGTGTGATGTATGGTTATACCGGTTTTCCGATGGTTCATCAGGCGCGTGAAATGGTTGAAAGGGGAGACCTTGGTGAAATACGGGTGGTTACTATGCAGTTTGCGCACGGCTTTCATAATGTTGAACATGAAAAAGATAATCCCAGTTTGAAATGGCGAGTGAGTCCAGAAGTCTCTGGGCCAACGTATGTGATTGGAGATATTGGTACTCATGCATTTTATTTATGTGAAATGATCACAGGACTTAAAGTGAAACGTCTCTCTTGCATGCGTCAAAGTTTCATTCAATCACGTGCACCTTTAGAAGATAATGCGCATGTAATGATGGAGTTTGATGGTGGGGCGGTCGGCACACTTTGGGCTTCAGCGGTTAATTCAGGTTCGATGCATCAACAAAGAATTCGAATTGTCGGAGAAAAAGCCTCGATAGAGTGGTGGGATGAGCATCCAAATCAATTACGTTATGAAGTTCAGGGAGAACCAATTCGGATTTTAGACAGAGATATGGACTACTTATATAAAGATGTGGCAGGAGTGGCTGCTAATCGAATAGGGAGTGGGCATGCCGAAGGCTATTTTGAATCATGGTCAAATCTTTATCATCGCTTTGCTTTAGTGATGAATGCCATTGATTGTGATGATAAGCAAGCGGCCCAAGCCATCTGGTATCCTGGAATTGAGGCTGGAATCAGTGGCGTGAAATTCTGTGAAAAATGTGTGGAGTCAGCGGATAATAAATCTACATGGGTATATTTTGATTAATATAGGGTAAGTAATTCTATCAATTCGAATCTTCGGGCTTCGAACGATAACATTTTTTATTATTCTACTAAACAGTAGGGCTTGAAAGTCAGTAAGTTGTTTTAGGTGTTTTATATCCAAAATAGCTGACGGCAGTGGATTCTAGCTGCCGTCACTGCATATGCTATCATTATTGACATCATGTTATGCAATACAAAAATTCGGAACTTTATCCATATAATGACGAGCTACGCGATTGGTTAATTTAATCGTTAATTCATAAGGGATGGTACCAATATGCTTGGCTACCGTTTCTACTGGTAAGTTTTTTCCCCACATTTCTACGCTATCACCCACTTTATCCATCGCATCAGGCCCAAGATCTACGGTTATCATGTCCATGGATACTCGCCCGACAATTGGCACTTGGCGGCCATTAATAAATACTGGCGTACCTGCTGGGGCAGAGCGTGGATAACCATCACCATAGCCCATCGCGATAACGCCGATTTTCGTATCTCGTTTTGCATACCAAGTTTCACCATAGCCGACAGGTTGATTCGCGGTATGTTGACGAACAGCAATCAAACGTGTGGTGACGGTCATTACTGGCAGTAATTGGTGATCTATTCCCGAATGATAAAGGCTAGGGGAAATGCCGTACAAAGCTATCCCTGCTCTGGCGACATTGAACTGTGATTCTGGCCAAAATAAAATACCTGCCGAGTTAGCCAAACTTTTCGGGCCGGAATACGGAAACGCCGCTTGTGAAAAACACTCGATTTGTTTCAGTGTTGCAGGATGAGAAAGATCGTCGGCACAGCTAAAATGGCTCATAAAACCGAGTTGACCTTTAAGTTTTCCGCTTCGTTCAATGCGCTGTACATATTCTGTCACTTGTTCTGGCTGAACTCCAAGCCGATGCATTCCAGTATCAATTTTCAACCAAATGCTGATAGGGTTAGCCAAGTTACTTTGTTCTAAATCTCGTAATTGCTCTTCACAATGAATGACAGTTGCGAGCTTGAGGTCGGCGGCACGTTGTAAATCGTCAGCACAGAAACAGCCTTCCAGTAGCAGGACTGGTTGATCAATCCCATTAACGATAAGCTCTTCTGCTTCTTCGACTCGTGCTACGGCAAACCAATCTGCCATTGGGAGTGCTTTTGCCAACTGGACGGCACCATGACCATAGGCATCCCCTTTGATAACAGCAATCAGTTTTTGCTGTCCAGAGAGTGACTTTAAACGTAAATAGTTATGGCGAAGTGCGATTAAGTCTATTGAGGCCTGAGCGGTTTTCATACAACATCCTATGTACTCGAAATTCGTCTCTCTACATCAGAGATAACGGTCAACTTTTGGTTATTATGTAGCAAGTTTGTATGGTTTGTTAGTCTTTTGTGGTTTCATTGACCGTGATCTTGCTAATAATGTTGTATAAAATGTTGTTTGTTTTTGCTTGGGAAGAACGCTGTACCTTTCTCAAGGTGATTTTCAATTAAAAATACTGGCTTTAAGATAAAAACAGAATGTTTGATTTTGGTTATATAAAGATAGCTAATCGGGGAATGGGTTTCTGAAAGGGGGGGAAGTAAACCATCTCTATCGTATAAGTTTTTGTTTTAAAAATAGTTAATACGTGCTGCAGTTCATACTTTGAGCCATCGTAATGGTCTATGTCTTGATTCCGCTTTCCCACTAATAAAACCATTGGTAGCATAAGGTTATTGATGAGTAAACGATGTGGATACGATGATGACCGATGATCTTTTCTCTATTGTGACCAATCCAATCTTAAACCCGAAACAAAAAACGTTTGCCTTAGCGGCTCAAGCAGAAGCCAGTTTACCTTATGTCTCTCGCAGCCCAGAATTAATTGAGGCGATGGAGCAAGGCATTATTTGTGATATGTATGAGGGCCATGCACCGTTTAAACCTCGTTATGTCTTACCTGATTATCAACGCTTTCTAACTCAAGGTTCGCGCTATTTAGAGTTAACCCCTGCAGAAGATTTTGATGATGCATTAATGAAATTAATGGTGTTGTATCATCATGTACCCTCAGTGACCAATATGCCGGTATTCTTGGGCTACCTTGATCAACTGTTGCTACCTTATTGCGATGATGTGACTGACGGGCATCTTTACCGTTCCTTAAAACGTTTTTGGATTCAATTAGATAGAACGCTTCCCGATGCCTTTATGCATGCGAATATTGGCCCAGAGGATAATCGTGTTTGTCGCATGGTGTTAAAAATCGATGCTGAATTACAACAAGTTGCTCCTAATTTAACACTCATGTACGACCCAGAGCGCACGCCAAACAGCTTACTTCGTCAAGCAACGGATAATATTATCCATTGCAGTAAACCACATATTGCGAATTGGCCTTTACATCAAGCCTTCTTTGTTGAGCAAAATGTGCAACCTAGTTTCGGCATTGTCAGTTGTTATAACGCCTTGCCTGTTCGTGGCGGTGCAAATACCTTGGTACGCTTGAATCTTAAAGCCGTTGCTGAACAAGCACAAAATATCGATACGTTCTTAAATCATACGCTGCCTTATTATTGCCACTTGATGTATGAGTTGATTGAGCAGCGTTGTCGTTTTTTACATCAACAATCCAACTTTTTTCAAGGCTTTTTAGTCACAGAAGGGCTGATTGAAGAAGCTCGCTTTGCGCCAATGTTTGGTGTTTATGGCATGGCTGAAGCGGTCAATCATTTATTATTGGGTAAGGCAGAATATGGGCGCGACCTTGCTTCTAACCAACTCGCATTAACGATCAGCCAAACTTTAAGTGACATTGTCACTAAAACGCCAGTCACTTATGGCTTAGCCAATCGAGCTTTACTGCATTCGCAAGGTGGGCTATCCATTGATACGCAGACCACACCAGGAATTCGAATTCGTTATGGTCAAGAGCCAGATCCGGTTAGCCATTTATTAGCCTTAGCACCGCAGCACGCTTACTATCCTTCTGGAGTCAGTGAGATTTTAACTCTAGACGAAACCATTAAAGCCAATCCTCAGGCGTTAACCGATCTCTGCTTAGGCGCTTTCGCTCATGGAATGAGGGAGTTCACGGCTAATACTCACGGAAATGATTTAGTGAGAATTACTGGCTATATGGTAAAAAAATCGGACTTAGAAGCGTATTATCAACAAGGTTCTCGCACGAATACAACGGCGCTTGGCGCTGAAGCGTGCACCGAAACAAAAGTCACTCAACGAGCACCAAGAGTGGTGAGTCATGAATTTATTGCAGGTGAGTAATGCCGACCACAGTGATTTCGGATAATGATGAGATAACGATCCAACGCTCAATAACGGGGCAAGTTGCTCGATTGCTGCCTTATTCTGTGGTCGATGGGCCCGGCAACCGCTTGGTGTTTTTTCTCCAAGGCTGTAATTATCGCTGCCCTGCTTGCCATAATCCGCAAACGATTGCCCGCTGTAGTGAAGATTCTCAAGCGATGGCTGTGTTTGACGCTGTTGAGCAGATCAGGCAGCGGCGACACTTCATTACTGGTATTACTCTCAGTGGTGGTGAGGCGAGTTTACAAATCAAATTTGTTCGCGAGCTATTCAAAGCGGTGAAAACCACCCCAGAGCTATCGTCATTAACTTGCTTACTCGATAGTAATGGCAGTCTTTCGCTCAAGCACTGGCAAAGCTTGTTGCCTTGGATGGACGGGGCAATGATCGATTTAAAAGCATGGCATGAAAGGTGTCATTATCAATTAACTGGGCATAGCAATGTGCCCGTTAAACGGTCGTTACACTTTCTGGCTGAGCATGGCAAATTAAGCGAAGTGCGTTTATTACTCATACCTGAAAAAACAGACTATGACCTATATAGCGAGTTATTAGCGCAATATTTAAATCAGTTACAACAGTTACAGTCAGCTCAGGGGGCGGCTTTTCAACTACGTATTAATGCTTTTGCCAATCATGGTGTTTCTGGCATCGCTAAATCGTGGTCTGCGGCCACCCCGGAGCAAGTGAGCCGTTTGATGGCAAAACTTACTGATGATGCACTTTCCTAGTAATCTTGAGGTAAATAGCGGTTGTACAATTGATTAGTGGTGGTTATGATTTCGTCTGCAAATTAATATCTAACAATGTCAGTAGGCTTAATATCACAAAAGCTAGGTGTAAAAGACCTAGCTTTTTCTTTTCTTGTTAGCTGTCTTCTTCCTGCTTGAATGGCTACGCTCGTTACAAAATGTGAAATAGAGTAACCATGTTTTACTAAGGCCATTTTTCTCTGTTTGTTGAGCATTATTTTTGCGTGAGTTAACAAAAAATCAACGCTATTTTTGAATAACATTATGTTTTTTCTCATCGTTTTATATAATTAATTGTCTACTTCTTGCCGATGTAGTGTATTGTTTAATATGTATTTTTCAAATAACAGCGGCTAATTATTGTCCGTTTTGACAGCACAATGGACTCTCTTCACGTAAAACAGGAATAATGATGTTATTTATCAAGGATTTTTATCATGCGCTTTTGCATGCATTAAAAAATTTATTACCGATTGTTGCTGTCGTGCTTTTCTTTCAGCTCGTGATCTTACGTCAAGTTCCGGACGATGTGTGGACGATGACATTTGGTTTGTTGGTAGTAGCAGTTGGTGTTGCTCTATTTCTACAAGGGTTAGAGTTAAGTATCTTCCCTGTCGGAAAAAGCTTGGCTAACCAATTTGCGTGGCGCGGCTCGATCCCTATTTTACTCAGTTTTGGTTTTGCTATCGGCTTTTCTGCCGTGGTTGCTGAACCGGCACTGATTGCGGTAGCAGAACAGGCGCAAACCATTAGTGAAGGACGCATTGATGGTCTTACCTTACGCTTATTGGTTGCAACGTCGGTTGGTTTCGTCATTGCGCTGGGTGTCTTTCGTACCATCATGGGATATCCCTTACGTTGGTTTATGATTATCGGGTACTTATTAGCGATTGCAATTACGTATTTTGCTCCGGAAGAGATTATTGGAATTGCGTATGATTCGGGGGGAGTTACGACTAATATTGTAACCGTACCATTAATTACCGCGATTGGTGTTGGCTTAGCAAGCTCGATTCGTGGGCGAAATCCATTGATTGATGGCTTTGGCTTAGCTGCGATGGCTGCGATGGCACCAAGACTAACGGTTCAACTTTATGGTATCTACGTCTATTCTTTTGATACATCTCATGTTTCTTATTTTATTAGTGCTCTACCTACAGATGATCATTTGATTTGGTATGTCTCCTTTATAGAGCTTCTAGGAACGGTGAGAGATGTGTTACCCATAATGCTAACCATTTTATTTTTTCAATATCTAGTATTAAGAAGAAGGTTAAATAATCCTAAGAGTATTATTTTTGGTTTTGTTTTAGTAATTATTGGTTTGCATATTTTTGTTTTAGGTTTAAAAATGGGGCTTTTCCCAATAGGTAATTCTATGGCAGAACAGCTTATTATGAATGGTAATATATGGTACATATATTTATTTGCTTTCATGATCGGTTTTTCTGCAACGATGGCTGAACCAGCGTTAATCGCTGTCGGTAAGCAAGCTGAAGAATGTGCTCATGGTAAAATAAATGGCTCATTGATTAGAATTTTTGCAGCTTTAGGTTTAGCTTTAGGTATTACTATCGGGGCTTATCGAGTAATAAATGGGGCATCGCTTTATGAGTTTATTGTTGGTGGTTATGCATTAGTTATTATATTAACGATGATAACTCCAAAATATATTGTTGCGCTCGCGTATGATTTAGGAGGAGTGACTACATCTGATATGACCGTTCCTCTCATTACCGCTCTTGGTATTGGCTTAGCGACTCATATCGAAGGCCGAAACGTATTGATTGATGGTTTTGGCTTGATTGCCTTCGCCTCTATTTTTCCTATTGTTACAGTTATGCTCTACGCCATTTTCACACAATGGTATTTTCAATTTTCAAAGGTGAAATCATGAAGTTTTCCGTATTAGTTGCCATCGTCCCCGAAGAATTCGAGCAAGAAGCGATTGATACCGCTCGTGAGCAAGGCGCAGGTGGTATTACCGTATTAGCAGGTCGAGGTATCAGCAATGAGACCAGAAAGACGTTTTTTGGCTTAACCTACGATGGCAGTCAATCCGTTTTGCTCATGGTGCTCGAGAAGTCTCTCTCTTTACAAGTACTGAAATCATTGCAAGTACTGTTACGTCCAAGTGAGGAAGATTCAAGAGGCATTGCTTTTACGATTGGATTAGAACATTTAGCAGGGATTGACCTCAATCAACTGGATAAGTTTGAACAGCAGCTGTTCCAACAGCAGTTAAAAGACACTTTATAAGGATAAAACCCTATGTTAGTAAAAGACGTTATGATTCGTGACGTTGTCACTATATCGCCGTTTGCCAAGTTACGTGAAGCCATGATGTTGATGAAAAAACATCATTTAAAATCTCTGGTCGTTGAACAGCAAAATGCCAATGATGCGTTTGGTTTAATCACTTATACTGATATTGTCAAAACAGTGATCGCGGAAGGTGGTGATATTGATTTATTGAATGTCTATGACGTATGCGCTAAACCGGCGATCTCGGTTGGTGAAAATCTCGCGTTAAAACATGTAGCGACGCTGATGACTCAACAACATATTAAACGTCTACTGGTTTTAAATGATAATCAACTGCTCGGGTTTGTGTCGATGGATGATATTATGGATGCCTTACTGGCGCGCATCGATTAATATATGACAGGCTCCAGCTTTGAGTACGGCTTAGGTGGACACCTAGGCCGTAGTATCTATGGCGTTAAGCTCCCTGTAATACGGCATAAAGCTGAATATATTTACGTACGAGCTGTTGGTTTTTAGAGCGCTTAAGAGGGTGACCATACTTAATATAGCAGGGGGTCATGGTAAAAGTGGACTCTAACGTTTGTAGCAGTTGTGATTCACTTTCATAGAGGGTGATGCCTTGTGCATGATAGTCTGCCAGTTCATCGGGCAATCGTCCTGTCCACCAATGCAACAACTCACGACTTTTTTGGCTGCGACTTATCCAATGATCGGTGAGCAAGAGTAATAGATCATTGGGTTGAATGGCATAAGCGTATTCTTGTTTCCAAGCACAAATATCGCGCAATAATTTTGCGCGGCACGTTTTCCCCGCACTCACCATATGTTGCGTTAATATCCACACCGTCCCTACATCACTACTCACTCTAAAATGATAAGGAAGTTCATTGTTGGGCATAAAGTCTAACGGCATGTATTCACAGGTATGACCAAATTCAGTTAACGTGCGCGCTAGTCGCCGGGCAAAAGCTTGGCTGAGGTGATGTTGACTCATTCCTTGATTATGAATAGTAGGGTAGTGCTTTTCACATAGCTTTAGACAATCGGCTTGAAACTCATTGACACTTTGCGTCACTATATCCAACAGCAAGGCGATGTACTCCTTAGCAAAATTTATTTAAACGATCCCACTTTAATCGCTTCCTAAAATTCAAATCCCATTACTCTCGAAAAAGTTAACCTTCACACATATACCACCCAATAAATAATGGTGGATGTTCAATCAGTTGGCTTTGACTAAAAGAGCACCATCGCTAGTGACATGATGAATCAATCGCGATGAGCTTGGCAACTGAAAGCAGTGTAGAGTGTGCTATAGCATACATTTTTCTTTTCATTTTTCTGAGTCAAGCGAGAACATATCAAGGCAATATGTTTCATAATGTTACCACTTAAGTTGAAGTGCATATCTGTCAATTTAATTAACTATTTGAAATTAAACAATAATTAGTTTTTCGGTGTCAGTCACACCATGTGAAACATGGCATAGAAAAGTTTCTTCAAATAAATTGAACAACATCATCAATTGCCTTGTCTATCCAGAGCGGTACAAATGGTAAATACTCTGTTATCAAGATGTATCAACTCGGCACTTTTACAAAGAGAAATCCTATGAAGACCCAAGTGACACATTACAATCGACCGCTGCAAATTATTCATTGGCTATCCGCTATTGTCGTTATTGGTATGTTTGCAGCGGGTCTATGGATGGTCGATTTATCCTACTACAGCCAGTGGTATCACACGGTCCCGTATTGGCACAAATCGATAGGTATATTACTGGCAGGGTTAACCTTATTTCGTTTTATTTGGAAGTTAGTGACGCCGTCACCCTCCGTGGAAGGTAAACCACTTGAGCGTATCGCTGCCAACATTGTTCATAAGCTTATCTATGTGAATTTAGCCGTGATCTTTATTTCTGGTTACTTAATTTCTACCGCCGATGGACGAGGCATTTCGGTGTTCGATTGGTTCACTGTACCTAGCCTTGGTAGTTTGTTTCCAAGACAGACGGATATCTCTGGTGATGTTCATTTTTATGCCGCTTGGTTTCTGATCATCATGGTCTCGATTCATGCACTCGCGGCATTGAAACATCACTTTATCGATAAAGACAATACCTTACGTAAAATGACAGGAGCAAAAAAATGAAAAAGAGCTTACTTGGATTAGCGTTCGCTTTGGCATTACCTTTTAGTGCTAACGCTGCTGACTATGTAATTGATACTCAAGGAGCTCATGCTTCTATCAACTTTAAAGTAAACCATTTAGGTTTTAGTTATATTAAAGGTCGCTTTAATACCTTTAATGGTGAGTTTTCTTATGATCCTGAGAATATTGCAGCTTCAAAAGTTACGGTAAATGTTGATACACGCAGTCTCGATTCTAATCATGCAGAGCGAGATCGCCATATCCGCAGTGCAGATTTTATCAATGCCTCGCAATTTTCTACCGCGACATTTACTAGTACTCAGGTGGTGGATAAAGGCGATGGTAACTTAGCGATTACTGGTGATCTTACTCTGCATGGTCATACTAAACCAATTACTATCGATGCTCAGTTTATTGGTGCAGGTACGGATCCTTGGGGTGGACAGCGTGCCGGATTCATGGGTACGACTCGTCTAGAATTAAAAGACTTCGCGATTAAAGTGGTTGGCCCATCAAGTTACGTTGACATGGAACTGCATGTTGAAGGCATCAAGAAATAGTTGGTCGATGTCATTCTGTTCGATTGATTAAATAGAAAATTCCCTGAATTATCAGGGAATTTTTTTGCCTATTATTTATCGTGTGTATCGGCCGATAATGATGAGTCGCTGTTTAGGCTCTTGCTAACTCTTTTTCTGTTTTAACCGCCGTCACTCGTTCACCATAAATCGCACGTAGCTCGGCCAACACATGATTGCGATTCAGAACACCGACAAATTGCCCTTTGTCCAAAACTGGCAGCACATGGGGTTTACTGACTTTCATACTTTTTGCCCGCTCTTCAACTGACAACGCATTAAATCGAGTGGCAATACCCATACTGGTCGTTGGGAAAAGTTGCTCTTTATCGATGCAAAAGAACTCCGCCACATCAACTAAACTATCACTCGCATTAATAGCAATGACATCACGAGTCATTAAATCAACAACTTTTTGTTCTGCATTCGGTAAATAGTCTTGGCACCATAGCTCGACCATCACATCGTGAGCTGAGAACATACCGATCAAACGACCTTGGCGATCAACGACAGGGGCGGCGGTAAGATAATTATCCAACAGAGTATCGATAGCGAAGGGTACAGGTGTCTCTGCACTGAGAGTAATGGCTTTTTTATCCATCATATCTTGAACGATAATTGCGTTTTTCATAGTAGTTTCCTTAACCGACTGAAGAGGGGTAGTTTTTGTTATTGTGCTCACATGAGCGGCTTTTAAGTGTGGGCGACGATAAATTGACCAATTTGCTAAGCCAACCAGAACGGCACCGCCGACAATATTTCCTAAAGTGACAGGGATAAGATTGGCCGTAATAAAAGCAGAGATATTGAGGTCGGCGTACTGAGCCGGAGTGCTACCGACCTGTATCCAGAAACTTTCTGGAGCAAAGGTATGAATCACAATACCAAGAGGGATCATGAACATATTGGCAACACAGTGCTCAAAGCCACTGGAGACAAACATCGCTACTGGCAATATTGTCATCGCGGCTTTAGTCATCGCATTGGCTGAACTAAAAGTTAACCAGATGGCTAAACACACCAAAAGGTTACAAAGCACCCCTAAGGCGAAAGCTTGAACGGCCGTATGGTGCAGTTTATGTTGAGCGATATTTAGCGCATTAAGCCCCCATTGACCGTTATCTAATTGATACAAGCCCGCAGCAGCGACCAACAAAAGTAGGAACATCGCACCAATAAAATTGCCCACGTATACTTTGCCCCAGATAGCGAGCATTTTGCTAAAGCTTATCTGTTTATTGGCCCATGAAATGCTTGATAGCACTGAGCTGGTGAATAACTCACCACCACAAATGACAATCAGTATTAGCCCCATACTAAAAGCAAGGCCACCAGCGAGACGACTCAATCCCCAGCCAGCACTCTCACTCCCTGTGGTCACAGTAATGTAAAACAAAAAAGCCAAACCAATAAACGCACCGGCCATTATCGCTAGACTTAGCGTCAGTCCACTGGTTTTTTGCGCTTTACTTAAAGCAAACTTTTCCGCTTCAGCCATCATTTCATAGGGTGAAAAATAGTGTTGATTTTCAGCGTTGGCTGTCGACATACGCGCTCTCCAGACTCACATTCATAATTACCTCCTGACAAATTAAACAACGCCGTATGGGTTGTTACCAAACCAGACTAGGGTAGACGAGCAGGGCGGTAAAATGGATAATTCTTGGTTACCCTATCAATTTTATTGATATAGTTGGGTGAGCCAGTAAAATGAAACGAATTGCTCATTATGGGCAGGGTAATGATGGTTATAAAAAGGATGTAGAGTGCGATATTCATTAAAACAGTTGGCCGTTTTTGATGCGGTAGCAGATTCCGGTAGTGTCAGTGTCGCGGCAGATAAACTCGCCTTAACTCAGTCAGCCACCAGTATGTCGCTCGCACAGCTAGAAAAAATGTTAGGGCGTCCACTATTTGAACGTCAAGGCAAGCAGATGGCACTGACCCATTGGGGGATGTGGTTGCGTCCGAAAGCGAAACGCTTACTGCAAGATGCTCAACAAATTGAAATGGGCTTTTATGATCAGCATTTATTGAGTGGAGAGATTCGTCTTGGTGCGAGTCAAACTCCTGCGGAACATCTTGTCCCCGATCTTATCAGTATTATTGATAGTGATTTTCCAGAGATCCGCATTGAGCTGGGCGTCAGAAGTACCCAGAGCGTGATCGACGGTATTTTAGATTATCGCTATGATTTAGGGATCATCGAAGGTCGTTGTGATGATAGCCGAATTCTCCAAGAAGTTTGGTGTCGTGATCACTTATGTATTGTTACTTCCGCTCATCATCCGTTTGCGAAACGCGATGTGGTGAGTTTAGCCCAATTAGAACAAGCGAAATGGGTATTACGTGAACAGGGCTCAGGGACGCGTGGTATTTTTGAGAGTGCAGTGCATAAGCTTATCCCGGATTTGGATGTATGGCGTGAATATGAGCATGTTCCCGTGTTGCGTAGTTTGGTAGAAAATGGCCCCTATTTAACCTGTTTGCCTTATTTGGATGTCGAACGATTTATTCAAAATGGTCAGTTAGTAGCGCTGAATGTTCCCCAGCTGAGTATGGAGAGAACATTAACTTTTATTTGGCGAGCAGATATGGCTGAAAACCCGTTAGCAGAATGTATTCGGCGTGAAGGATTACGGATGATGAAGGGTAAGCCCTATGTTCTTTAGTTCCTAAATCTGTTGATTTACCGTTTGCGTCACAATTTTATGTATTAAACTTCAATTGTTACTTTAAATATGTGTTCCCGATCACTGGTTATTGTGTTTGTTCCCCTTTACTATGCCGCTCATTGATAAGGTTGTTTGCAAGCGAGTCACTGCGGAGAAGATCATGAATATACTATTCGCCATTTCACTGACAACAGGGATCTTATCGGGTCTTTGGGGATGGATTGCTGTCTCGTTAGGGCTTCTCTCTTGGGCTGGTTTTTTAGGTTGCACCAGTTTTTTTGCTACGCCCAATGAAGGGATCAGAGGATTACTGCAAAGTTTACTGTGTAACATCAGCGGGGTTTTCTGGGCGTTAGTGATTATCTACAGCTCTTCGTGGATGGGGGTTGATGTATTAGGTTATATCATTACTGCAATGGTTGCCTTTATGATGTGTATTCAAGCGAGTAAAAGTTGGCTTGCTTATATTCCCGGTACCTTTATTGGATCTTGCGCAACATTTGCCGCAGCAGAGCAATGGCCTTTGGTGATCCCTTCATTACTGCTTGGGGGAGTTTTTGGTTATTTGATGAAAACGAGCGGAGTGTGGCTTCATCAACGCGCACAAAATGCTTCTCAAACTAAACGCTTAAAATCCATCAATCGGGTCAGTTAAATCGTTTACTTGATAACGGATCCATTCTTCAAAATACGATGGTTGGATTGCATTGCTTATTTTTGTATCAATGACCTCATATCATCTTTTCTGATATCGACATTCATATTTCCCCTAAATGTGACTGTTTTGCTCCTTTGATACTAAGCACAGCCTAAAGTTAACTGGCTGTGCTTTTTCTTTGTTTATTGATCGAACGTTCGGTGATCTCTAGCCATGACCGTTTGCCATCGTAATCACGCGTTTCAGTGTCCAGCGTAGTAGGACCGGGATAGATTCAAGACCATTTTTATCGCAGTGAGAAACAATCGCCAAAGCTAAGTCAGGTTTTGCGTGTTTTTTGAGTACGCGGCTAACCACTTTTTTAGCTGGAATAGGATGATCATGAGGGATCTTGACCATGTCTTTAAAAAAGTCTTCAAAGCCGTGAGAATAGAGAAAATGCTCGATATCACGATCAGGGAGTTCGGTTAATCGATGTCGAGGTTGATCATTGCCCAACATGCCGATCACTGTTGCCGCGTATTTCTTACCTGCAGGATCGCCGTCAGTAACCACATGCCATTCAATAGAAAAAGCTTTAGCCACTTTGATCAACGACTTTAATCCTGATTGGGCAAACTCGATAATTTGTACGCCTTCTGCAGCTAAGTTATAACCACATTGTCTTGCTAACTCACTAAATAACCAAACTTCAGTTTCGCCTTCTACCAATAGCCAACAGCGAGCGAAAAGCGCACCAGAACGATGAAAACGAATATGAAAACCAATTCTTCTTAACTCATCTCGGCTAACGCCATGGATCGGCATGCTGGTGGCGATCGTTTTATCTGATTGTCGAACTAAACGACGGATCGAGTGCAGGGGAACTGAGCCGAGGAGATCGCCACTATTAGTAGTTAAGATCTTTTGCATCGGTAACAACTCTAAAAGACTCCAGGCTCTGGCTAAGTGAGTGGGGTGTAAACGCCCTTCCGGATCTTCAACGATTAAAATCGGTCGCGCATAACGGCGAAGATCATTGGGTCCTTTCGCTTGAAGATAAGCATTAAGTAGCCCGAGCAGTAACAAACGCGTTTGGCGATTTTTGGTTTCATCGACAATTTGCGTTAAGCTTTTATCGTTGCTTGGTGAAGCGTAGACTAAGCTTTCACGTTCACGACGTGGGTTTTTACGTTTTTGATCTTTGAAAGAAAAATAATGCTCGACTAAGGCTTGCATAGCACTCAGGCTACTGCGCATTTCACCTTTATTGACATGGCCGGGAATCGCCATTAAGCGGCGACATGTATTATTAATGCGTTTCTCAACGCGAGTGTTTTTACCGTTACCTTCGACAAAGGGGCGTTCAAATTGTCGAGAGTCTCGCAGTCGGATCACCGGATGTAAATTCATCAGAGTTTGAGCGATTTGTGCGCTGTCATGAACTAAAATAGGATTACCGTCTAAATCTAAGAAAGCATAATCGGTTGAGATATCGTACTGTACCCGTGTTCCGCTGACACGATAAATGATTCGTTGATTGCCCTGTTCGTCTTGTCGCCACACCGGTTTCAGCTTGCGATAGCGTCCTGCGCGGTGTTCGCGAGGTTCAGTAGTGACAAAACTCAAAATGATTTGAATATCTTGGGTTTGGGGGTGAGAGACAGAATAGTCGACGTGGAAATCTTGCAATTCGAACTGGTAAGGCCGACCATCGGCAGGTAGCATGATGGAGAGCGCATCCAATAATGAGGATTTACCCCACGTATTCTCACCAATGAGGGTGGTTAACTCATCAAAAGCGAGCGATAAACGGCGAATGCCACGAAATCCTGATATTTCAATACGTTCTAGATGCATTGGCAATGTCCTTTTTCTCAACGCGTGCCTGCTTACGCTGAGCTTTTCTTTTAGCATAAAGGAAAAAGTCTGAAAAAGCAGACCGTTAAGGCTTGAAACTTGTCCTCATCTCACAAATTCATCCCTTTTATCTCGTATTACGTAATAAACGATAGGACAGTCGAACACTTTTTTTGCAAACCTATTTCATAAAAGTCACGATTCTGTCATGATTTTTCCGCTAGGATGAGCGCGAAAGAGAGAGAAAGTTATGAAAAAAATAAAAAATATTACATCAATCACTCTGGCTCATATCAATGATACCCATTCTTATTTTGAGCCAACATCATTACAACTGACCTTAAATATTGACGGGCAAACGATGACGCCTTTTGTCAGTGCAGGCGGTTTTGCACGTATCGCCACTCGTGTTGAGCAGTTAAGAGCCGATGCGAAGCGGATGCAGCGAGAGTTTATCTTGGTTCACGCTGGCGATTGTTTCCAAGGCACGCTCTATTTTTCGTTATTCAAAGGATTAGCGAACGCAGAAATGCTCAATTCACTGGGCCTTGATGCTATGACTTTAGGGAATCACGAGCTGGATATGGGTAATGATCCGGTGGCGCAATTTGCTGAGCGTATCCAGTTCCCTTTACTTGCCGGTAACTGGGATTTATCGCAAGAGCATGAAGATAAACCTCATCGTTTAGCGATGAATCCGCTCGTACATGCCTTTGATGTAGATAAACAGTGCGCTCGGTGGATTGTTAAATCTGCGCAGGGAAGTGATATCGCTCTCTTCGGTTTATCTTTGGATAAAATGGATGAGATAGCCAACCCAGATGCTGATACACCATTTATCAACGCGTTAGAAACAGCTAAAAATACTATTCAACAGATCCACAATGCTGGGATTAATAAAATTATTCTCGTCAGCCACTTAGGCTATGAAGCTGACAAAGAGTTAGCGGCTAAGGTCGATGGGATAAGTTTAATCGTCGGTGGTCATACTCACGTATTGCAAGGTGATTTTAGCTCACTTGGGTTAAGTAGTGAGGAATCCTATGGACAAAAAATTAACCAAACTTACGTTGTTCAAGCTGGGCTGTATGCATTGGCGTTAGGCCACTGCCAGATAGACTTTGATGAACAAGGTAACGTAGTGAATTTCTCAGGGCGTAACGAATTACTGCTTGGTCGACGATTATTTCTTGATGCGAGCATGAGTGAAGCAGGCAGTGATTCTGCTTATCTCGATGCCTGTGATTTTGTAAATAACCACCCTAATGTCGTGGTGTGTAAAAAAGATCCGCAAGTGCATGCTATTTTGCGCAATAAATACATTCCTCGTGTGCGAGAGTTGCAGCAACAAATCATTGGTCATGCTACTCAAGCACTACGTCATGTGCGTATTCCCGATCAAGAAGGACCCAGTGAATTGGCTCCTTTAGTGGCGAGATCCTTTATGCATGTGATGCGTAAACGTGGCTACCCGGTTCAGTTTGCGATTCATAATGCGGGCGGTGTGAGGACCTCCTTATCTGCCGGTGCTGTTTCTGTTGCCGATATTGCCGGAAAATTACTTCCGTTTGCCGTGCCGATTGGCGTTTATCGTTTAAAAGGTAAAAGCCTGGCTAAAGCCCTTGAAGGGGCAATTAATAACGCTTTAAATAATGGTGTCGAGGGCACGGGAGCGGGAAGTTATCCTTATACTCACCATCTTTCCTTTGAGTATCTGCCCGAACGACCGCTCGGAGAACGGATCGCCAATTTACAGATCTGGCAAAAGGGACAGTGGTATCCCGTACAAGCGGAACAGGAATATTGGGGAACGTCTTCGGCTTATACCATGAAAGGGAAAGAAGGCTATCAAGGACTGACAGAAATGAAAGGAGAAGGGAAAATCACTACGATTTCGATGGCCGATGCCTTTATTGAGTTTTTAACCGATAACCCCTCGATACTCAGTAATGACGCTGAACGACAAGAAACGGGACAATACACACGTTAATATGGCGTGTTCTTTGCAAAGCATTATGCGCTGTGACTCAAACAGGGGAGAAGCCAATGTGGAGCAAAGACTGGTTAGATGCTTTAGTGGTCGTCGTTTGGATTAGTTTATGGGCAGGTTTAGTGTATGCTTTGCCCTTCGCAGGAATTTAATTGCTATCAACTCTAGACGAAAGTAGCGACTCAGCATAAAATGGCGACGTTTGGGGAGTAGTCGCCATTTGTTTATTTGTCGTCATCACGTTAAGCATCGCTTATCCGGCAAATATAAATAGTTTGTTTATCACTTCTATTTCGACGAGACCAACGCATTCCATACTGCTTATTTAGGCAGTGAACTAACTGGTATGCGGAAGGTGTCGTTTTCCTATCGAGAATCCGTTTTCCTTCCGCCTGTGGAGGAAGCATGACCCCGATCATCTACATTTCGTTTGCGTTATTAACGTTTGCTCTGGTTGCTATGGATATTTGGCAAACTCGTGGTAACCGAATAACCCTGCAACGCGCGCTAAGCTGGAGCGTGGTCTGGATTTTACTCGCGTTTTTGTTTGCGGCAGTCCTTTATCTATTTTGGGATGATTATGCTGTTCATAGCCCTTATAGCGCCTCGCAAGCAACATTAGCTTTTCTAACCGGTTATCTACTCGAGAAATCGCTTAGTATTGATAATTTGTTTGTCTTTGCGATTATTTTTCATCAATACGCTGTGCCGGAGTCGCTTCGTCCAAGAGCGCTTTTGTTCGGAGTGATTGGCGCGCTTGTGTTGCGTGCGGTGATGATTATCGTTGGTGCTCAATTACTCGAACAATATCATGGCTTATTGTATGTGTTTGCCCTGTTCTTAATGTGGACGGGGGTGCAGTTATTACGAGAAAAGCCAGCGAGTCACGCTAATCCATTAGCAGAAAGAATCATCCGACGTTGCTGTCGAGTGACGAATCAATACCAAGGACATGCACTTTGGGTACGTGTTGGCAAACGCTGGTGGGTTACTCCGATGTTGATCGTTGTTGGTGTGATCGCCTGTATGGACGTGATGTTTGCACTGGATTCTATTCCAGCCATCTTTGCGGTGACCAGAGAGCCTTTTCTCGTGCTCGCTGCTAACGTTTTCGCTTTGCTTGGCTTGCGTTCATTATTTTTTGTTTTACAAGGCTTGCTGGATAAGTTTATCTATTTAAAACCGGCGTTAGCTTTCATTATGATGTTTATTGGCGTAAAAATGTTACTGGTTGGATCCCGCTGGGAAATCCCGACTTGGATATCATTGTCGGTGCTATTAACCACCATGCTATTTGCGATCATCGCATCACTTGTTAAAGGGCAGGCTCGATCTCAAGCTTCTGTTATTAAGTTAGAAAATAGTGACTTTACGCGAGAGTAAAATATTTGTTAATGAAAAGCCTGAAAAATCGTAGAGCGATTGTCCTTATGCATTTTATGGTTAAATAGTAGCTTTAAATGCGTTTGTTTTGAATATATATTCCGCAGTTGTTATGGGGTTGTTTCATTAGTTTTTTTAATTCGAAATGACAAATTTTGTCACTTCTTTTGTAGCAATAGCTTGCTTAAAATGCGCGCAAATAAGTTACCGAATTAAGAGAGGCTCACATGGCACAAGCAATGCGTTTAGGTACTTTAACAGCACCCACCTCTATGGATAAAAAAACCTATGCGGTTAACTTCAAAGGATTGATAGCTCATTTGGTGGATATTCTTTTTGTGGAAACGAAACAAACAACGTATTACCACACTGCAGAATTATCTAGCCATATTCAACGTGATATTGGATTAACACGTTAAGCAAAAAGATAAGTTGTTAAAAGACAAAAGCCGACGAAAACGTCGGCTTTTTGCTATATACATTTAGCGCTTAGCAAAGATAAGCACAAAGTTGCTTATTTCTTGCGGCAATACTCAGCGATAATGTACATAGTTTGACCATTAACTTTACCCTGAATGTGCTTTGGATCATCGGTTAAGTTAATACCACGTACCGCCGTTCCTTGTTTGATGACCATGCTTGAGCCTTTCACTGGAAGATCTTTGATCACCGTGATGTCATCGCCTTTTTTGAGCTCGACACCATTCACGTCACGGGGTTTATCTTCATCATCGTTCATACCAATTTCGGCCCATTTTTGAAGATCTTCTTCCATATACATCATATCCAGCAAATCTTGCGCCCAGCTTTCTGTTGCTGATAAGCGCTTGAGTTGACGCCATGCCATTACCTGAACGGGCGCCACTTGGCTCCACATACTGTCATTTAGACAGCGCCAGTGATTCGCGTCCATCGTTTCAGGTTGTTCGATTTGTGAGCTGCAGGTGGCGCAAAGCATGATAGCGTGATCGACGGTGATCTGTGTATGCGGAGCAACCACATAAGGAGACAGCGAGCTCTGTGCTGCGCACAGTTCACATTTTGAGTCACAGCGTTCGAGTAAAGTTGCTTCAGTAGACATTGATTCCCACCTCTATAAGATTAAGTTCGCGGGTATTATCCACTTTATGCCTACGATTGGAAGGGTTAAACCCCGAGAATATTCTGCAACTCTCGGGGTAGTGAAGACAATTAAAGTCGTTTTGAACAGGATGTTAGTTTATGGTCCACAATTGGGCGCTTGTCGCGTGGTATCTGGCAATGTTGAGATCTTCGCAGCCAGATCATTAATGCGTGTGCTGTGGGAAGGATGGGTCGATAGTAGCTCAGGTGGTTGCTGTCCCATCGAAGCTCTTGCCATATTTCGCCATAGTTCGATACTTTGTGTCGGATCAAACCCAGCTTGGGCCATTAAGGTTAATCCTAAGCGATCCGCTTCTGATTCTTGGCGGCGGCCATAAGGCATAATCACGCCATATTGAACACCGACACCTAAAGCCGCCATCGTCAAATCACGATATTGTGCATATTCTGAAGCTCCTAAAGCAACATCGGTGACTTGTAATCCGACATTGGCCAGTTGGGCTTGAGAGAGGCGTTCATTACTATGATTGGCAAGTACATGAGCAATTTCATGACCAATCACCGTTGCCAGTTGATCTTGATTGACGGCAACGCTTAGTAATCCGGTATAAACTCCGATTTTGCCGCCAGGTAGGGCAAAAGCATTCACTTGTGGACTATCAAACAGGACAACTTCCCATTGCTCGACGCTAGGCTGCGCTGGGACGTACTGAAGAAGGGCATCGGTGACGCATTGTACGTAGCGAGTCAAGGCCGCATCTTGACTGATCGGCAACTCACTTTTCATTTGACTAAAAGATTGCACGCCGAGCGTGCTCATTTGGGTATTCGAGAACAGCAATAGCTGGTTGCGCCCAGTTGGCGAAGCGCTGCAAGCGGTTAAACCCATCAACGTTATCATTAAGCTTAAGATTTTTATTCTTAAACGCATAACACATCCTTAATCATAATCATCCCTATAATGACTCGGTAGGATAGATAGCCAAGTGGTTGTACAATATACCCAAGTTTGTTGGATATGCAATATTGCTGGATGCGCGTTGTTGACGGCTATTGATGTATTTTATTAAGGGTGAACATGAACATTTGGAAAAAGCCAATCAGTTTAGAGCGATTAAATGCCACGTCAAAAAATACCATGATGGAGCATTTGAATATTATTTATACCGAGATCACGGAAAACACTATCTCGGCAACCATGCCAGTCTGTTCGTATACACATCAACCATTGGGAATGTTGCATGGTGGAGCATCGGTGGTTTTAGCTGAAACCTTAGGCTCCATTGCCGGTAATTTTGCCGTCGATAAGACTCGCTATTGTGTAGGATTAGACATTAATGCTAATCACTTGCGGGCTATGCGACAAGGTCAGGTAATTGGCACGGCGAAACCTATCCATATTGGGATTTCCACTCAAGTTTGGCAGATAGATATTACCGATGAACAAGGCCGCTTGGTCTGTGTCAGCCGTTTAACGTTAGCGGTCAAACAGCAGCGTAATAAAGTAAGCCAAGATAGCGAGGCAAGCGAATGATGATGGAATTTTCCGGTGGGAAAATTATTGCCACCGCACATGAAGTGGTGGTGCGTTTACTGGGTGAACATTCAATTAGCCTACAATCATCAAGTGACAATGTCACTTTGCTTGGCAGAGGCGCGAATGTACTGTTAGCCAACAGTGGTGGTGTA
Source organism: Vibrio sp. 2017_1457_13 (assembly GCF_030851525.1). Lineage (NCBI taxonomy): Bacteria > Pseudomonadati > Pseudomonadota > Gammaproteobacteria > Vibrionales > Vibrionaceae > Vibrio > Vibrio sp. 2017_1457_13. The sequence goes on along the minus strand of NZ_VHTA01000002.1, from coordinate 34,050 downwards.
AAATGGTCGGTTAAGCTCGATAACAGTGAGCAATTATCTGAGCTTGCTCAATCTTTAGGTTGCGATATCTCCTAAACTGGTGGCCTGCTCTTGCACTGAAGGACCTAAATAGAGGAAACTGTAGTAAGTTTTTAAGATATAGAGTTTCCTCCTTTATGAGTAGCCCTCGCTTACGTGTCCAATTTGAAACCTTATTTGCTCATTTTCATGGTCAAGATGCAGAGACGCAATTAGACGATATTACCGACATTTTATTTTGCACTCGACGTAATGCGCGCATTGTTCTCAACAAATTAGAAGATGAGGGGTGGATTGAATGGCATCCCGCTCCAGGACGCGGCAAACTCTCACAGCTTATTTTTAAACGTAGTCGGGCAGATGTCAGTGAAAACCTTGCTCGCCGTTATCTGCAAGAAGGCAAGATAGGTCAAGCGCTGGCGGTATTGGATCAAGATGCCGCTAAGTTAACCCAAGTTATCCAAAGTTACCTAGGTGTACAACACCAAGAGGGCTTGCAAGTGGTGCGTTTGCCGTATTATCGACCACTTTCTATGCTTAATCCCACGAAGCCGATGCGCCGTTCAGAGCTGCATATTGCGCGGCAAATTTATTCTGGTTTGACTCGTTTAGATGAAGAGGAACAGCTACAAGCGGATCTTGCGCATCACTGGCAAGCGTTAAGTCCAACACACTGGCGGTTTTATTTACGCCCTGGAGTACGTTTTCATAACGGTGAATTAATGACCACTGAGATAGTGGTACAGAGTCTATGGCAATTACGTTTGGTGAATTTGTTTGCGCACATTGACGCCATTACGACTCCGGATAATTGGGTCGTCGATATTCATCTAGCCAAACCCGATACTCGCTTACCGTTATTGCTGGCAGAATCTTGTGCAAAAATTTTATTGCCAGAGTCATTAAGAGCGGATGACTTTGATCAAAAACCGGTGGGCAGTGGTCCTTATAAGGTATTCGTTAATGATGAGAAAAGGCTAGTGCTACAAGCATTTGATGGCTATTTTGGTTTTCGTCCATTGCTGGACCGTGTCGAAGTATGGGTTATTGATGAAGTGCACTCCTCAATGGTATTTCCGAGCTTAACGCATCCGATGAAAAGTCAACGCGGTTCATTTAGTGAAGATGTTGAACTCGATCCCGGTTGCACTTATTTATTACTCAATCGTCGTAATGGGATTGCGTCTAATGAGGTTTGGGCCAATTATCTACAAACTAAACTCAGTGCGCTGAATTTATTTCGTTTGTTACCAGAAGAAAAAGTGGTTGAACTGGGCGTATTGCCTGCTTATGGATTAAAGCCGGGTTGGTATCATCAAAATGGACCAATGTCAGCCGTTGAACCGCCAATCGGTAATACCGTTACAGTTGCTTATCATGCCCAGCATCCTATGTTTCCTACTTTAGCGAAGTGTATTGAACGCCTACTTAAAGAAGATGGCATTGAGGTAACTTTCATTAAATATGAATTAACCGTCGATGATGTCGATCAGGTAGACATTTGGATCAAAGCAATGGGCATCGCTAACCATAGGGATGATGCACTGGCTGGCTGGTTATTGGATTACTCTGATATTGAACCAATGAGTCAAGCTGAGGATTTTTATCGTTGGTCTGGATTGATTGATCAATGGCGTGCGAGCGATGAATCAACCCCTTTTCCCGCTCAAGAGCTCGGTAAGTCCTTAGTCGCCAGTAAACAGATCATTCCAATGTTTCATTGCTGGTTAGGGGTGAATAAAGATCAATGTGGTGCGTTACAAAATGCAAAGTGCAATGCCTTAGGCTGGTTTGATTTTAGCCAAGTATGGGTAAAGCCAGAGTAAAACGATCGTCTAATCACCGATCTTGTATGAGGAAAGAAGAGATGCAAAGCCCGATTACTTTAGAAGCGCTACATATCCTTGATGCGATTGATCGCCGTGGCAGTTTTGCTGCCGCGGCCAATGAACTGAACCGCGCACCAAGCTCATTGAGTTATCAAATTCAAAAGCTTGAACAAGATTTGGATATGATGATTTTTGATCGCTCTGGTCACAAAGCCAGTTTTACTGATGCCGGACGGTTGATCCTTGAGCGTGGGCGAACCATTTTGTCGGCCGCCGAGAAGCTAGTTAACGATGCGACGTTACTTGCTAACGGTTGGGAATTGGATATTACATTGGCTTTTGATGGCATCATTCCGGTCGCGAATTTTTTTCCTTTGGTGGATGCGTTAGGTAATGTCAGTAAAACTCGGATTCGTCTACAAGAAGAGATTTTAGCCGGAAGTTGGGAGTCTCTCGCTACAGGAAGAGCCGATTTACTGATTTGCCCCAAAATAGACAGTTTACCGCAAGAAGTAAAATCAGAGCGATTAGGCTCAATGTCACTGATTTGGGTTGCTGCGAGCGATCATTATGTTCATCGCCGTCGTGGTGAGTTTGATGAGCAGGCTCGACAGAAGTATCGAGTGATTGCGATTGCCGATACAGCGCGGGAACAGCCAGCGATGAGTATTAATATCTTAGAAAAACAGCCGCGTTTGACGGTGAGTAATTTTAATGCCAAATGCCAAGCGCTGGTGGAGGGATTAGGTATTGGTACCTTACCGATACAAATCGCCCAGCCGTTGATTGCCAGTGGGCAGTTGCAAAAGATATCGGGCAGCATGGATAAACATATTGATATTGTTATGGCGTGGCGTAGAAATACGACGGGTGAAGCCAAATCGTGGTGTATTCAATATTTGAAAAAACATTGGAATCTCGTCTGATCTACTAGAGTATTGGTTTACGGTTTGGTCAGGGTTAAGACCATATCTGCCGTTCCATCTTCAAAATGGATCTCGATACTAAAGCCCAGTTTTTGGGCTAAACTGAGCATCCCTTTATTGCTAGGCATGGTCATACCTGAGATGCGGGCAGTGCCTTTCGCTTGGCAGTAATCAATGATCTTTTTCATTAGTAATGATCCGAGCCCTTTACCTTTAAGATCGGAGCGGATCAAAATGGCAAATTCAGCATCACTATTATCATGGTTGATCAATGCTCGTGAGACGCCAATGATCTCTGCTGGTGAGGTTTTATGGCTGACAGCAACAAAAGCCATCTCTCGGTCGTAATCAATTTGGGTAAAGTTGGCTAGCGCTTCGTGATTAAATTCACCGACATCCGAAAAAAAGCGTTTGTACAGATCTTCTTTTGAGACTCGATGAATGAAAGCGGCATGTTGTGGCTCATCTTCGGGGAGAATCGGCCTAAGAGTTAACGGCTCCCCATCTTTAGCGATGACATTTTCCACCAATTCAGAAGGATAGGGACGGATAGCTAACCGACTTTGCGCATCCCCTTCGAAACGCTGTAATATCAAATCGGCATCTAGAATCGTAAATTGATCACCATTGACCAGTAAAGGGTGGATATCCAATTCATGTACTTGTGGACACTCAATAATCAGTTGGGAAATTCGGACTAAAAACTCGGATAAACCGTCAATGTTTATTGGTACTGGTTGTTTTTGTAGACGAATTTTACCGCTGCGTAGCGCCCGAACAATTAAATATCTTGCTAATGTACTATTTAATGGTGGTAATGCAGCGACTGCATCCAGAGACTCTTCCCATTCAGAACCGCCTTGCCCCAGTAAAATCACCGGACCAAAAATAGCATCGTGTTTGACTTTAATACGTAACTCTTCTCCTCCGCCCAACTTGGCCATCGCTTGCACCAACAAGCCATACACCCTAGCTGCAGGGTAGGAGAGTTGAGTTCTATCAAGGATCGATTGCGCGGCATTGGCGACTTCGTTACGGTTGCGTAGGTTAAGCATAACGCCTTGTACATCGGATTTATGAGCAATATCTGGTGAACGCAATTTTACCGCAACCGGATAGCCAATCGTTTCTGCTATGTGTACCGCCTCACTGCTGTCCGAAGCAATCCAAGTCGGTAACACATTAAAATGAAAGCATTTGAGAAAACTGCCTATTTGATGAGTATCAATGTGTACACTTTCTTGTTCACTTAAATGCTCGGCGATCCACGCTTTGGCGCTATTGATTTCTGAAGCGGTCACCAACTCAGTGGTCGTCGGGGTTTCCATCAACTGTTTTTGGTTACGCCTAAATTCAACCAAATGCATGAAAGCGACGACGGCACTTTCTGGCGTGCGGTAGGTCGGGATACCGGCTTGAGTAAAAATGTGCCGAGCAGGGCGAGCGGTAAGTTCCCCAGACCAATTAGTCAGAATATTAAAACGCCTCGCCCGAGGATGGTTTTTAATCACCTCAACAATAGCCATTGCTGTTTGTTCTGAGTGCGCGATGGCGGAAGGAGAGTGCATAATCAGAATGGCATCGATATCATCACTGTCGAGTACCGCTTTTAACGCATTAATATAACGAGTGTGGTCAGCATCCCCAACAATATCAATCGGGTTATTTTGCGACCAACTACGCGGAAGGCATTGATCCAGTTGTTGGTAAACGGTATGGCTTAATTGTGCTAATTTGCCTCCGCGTTCGAGTAACGTATCGACAGCCATAATAGCAGGCCCACCACCATTAGTGATGATCGCTAGCCGCTCGCCTTGGAGTGGTACGGCATGAGTTAACGTTTCAACGGCCGCAAACAGCTCATGCGTATTATTAACCCTCAGCATACCGGTTCTGCGAATGGCAGAGTCATAAATAATATCTAGGGTATCTTCGCCGCCAGTGTGTATTTTAGCCGCTTTTCTCCCTGCAGCCGTTCTACCACCTTTTAAAACAAGTATTCGTCGATTACGAGACGCGGCACGTGCCGCGGATAAAAAGCGGCGTGCATCTTTAATAGTATCAACATACAACAAAATCGCGTGAGTGTGCTTGTCGATACTGAGCGAATCGAGTAAATCAGCGAAGTCGATATCGCAGGCGTTGCCTAGGGAGACAAAAGCCGAAAAGCCAATTTGTTTATCATTGGCCCAGTCAAGAATCGTAGTACAGACGGCTGCTGACTGAGAAATAAAAGCAATATGGCCCTTTAAGGCATTGACTGGAGAGAATGAGCCATTGAAGTGTATCCAAGGCAGAATAATACCGAGGCTATTAGGGCCAAGCACACGTATACCCGCTTGTTTGGCTATCGTTAGGCACTGTTGCTGAATTTCATGCTGCTGGGCATCTTCACTGTACATATCGGCAGATAACACGATAACACATGAAACGCCTTTCTCTGCCAATTGACGGAAAAGTTCAAGATTACGAGAAGCATGGGTACAAAGAATAGCAATATCAGGAACGAGAGGTAAATCAAGCACGGTCTTATAAGCCAAGACCCCACACACAGAAGGATAATGAGGCGTTACTGGCATAATTGCACCATCGAAACCGCCCTGAAGTAGGTTTTTCATGACGATATTACCGGCACGAAAAGATCGCGTTGAAGCGCCGATCACAGCCACAGATCTTGGATTAAGTAGCGGGTTAATAGAATTCATGATGCAAAAGACCTAAAAGGTAACGAGCCAATAACTAAGTTTTGCCTTTAGCATGAAGTCTTCACCAAAGGTCAATACAGCCATATCAACAACACTGTAGTTAAAATTATCTAATGGTGTTGATGTATTTAGTCTGGATGTGATCTTCATGACATCATCTCTCTTTCACTTTGTGCCACAAATCACAGGATAATCAGAGATAATCACATCCTATACTTGATTATAAGACGCGCTATCGGCATGATTTACATTACTTTCTATCTAAGGTGTTATTGGTTTATGAAAAGAATTGCGATTGTTGGCTTGTGCGCGCTGCTGGCCGCCTGTGCCTCAGAAAATTATATCACGGATGTAACAACTCAAAGCCACACGGAAGAGTTTGCCGTGGCTGATATTCCTAAACCTATTGTCTCAGAAAGAGGTAACGCTGACGGTGTCTCCGAGCGTAATGTTCAAGCTCAAGTGATCAAAATGGCTCCGGCTGAAGAGAAACAAATCGTCAAAGCAACGCCGCCAGCCAAACCTAAAGTCACTATTGCACCACCAACCGAACAGCAATTAGCAATGAATCCACGTTATGGCTTCACCATTCAAGTTGTTGCCGTTGGGGCGCAAACTAAGGTTGATCAATTTGCGAATCAGTTACCTAAAGATGAACAACCGATCTGGGAAAACTATAAAGTCGTTAATGGTACGAAATGGTACACAGTCTTGTATGGTGATTACGCCACTCGTCAGGAAGCGTTGAACGCCTTGCAAAGATTGCCAGAAGAATTCCGTGACTTGAAACCATTCGTTAAGAGCATTGATAGTATTAAAAACTCAGATTTCCCCACACTAAATAAACTCAACTAATGAACGTTTACAACAGGGGCCTTTGCCCCTGTACTGTTTATTCTCTACACAATTAAACTAAGATTAGGTAATAAATCCTCTTCTATGGTGTACCTCTGTGCTGAATTGTCTATCATAGCCGATAAAATGAATGTAGTTACTGCATCACTTGGCCTCGTGGCCTGCAACCGAATTTTGGTGTAACGGAACAGTGTAATGAAAAAAACAACAATTTTACTTTTATGTGGTGGGGGCTCATCAGAACATGAGATCTCGCTAGTTTCCGCTGATTATTTGCAGCAACAACTGACGTTAACGCCATCGTTCGACGTGATTCGAGTAGAGATGAAACCTGCTGGCTGGTTTACTGATTCTGGCGATATGGTTTATCTTGATACGAACTCTGCCTCACTAAACAGTGAGCATGGATCTCGTCGCATTGACTTTGTTGTGCCTTGCATCCACGGTTATCCGGGAGAAACGGGCGACATCCAATCGATGCTAGAGCTGGCCGGCATCCCATATTTAGGATGTGGACCAGAAGCCAGTAGTAATAGTTTCAATAAAATCACGTCGAAACTATGGTATGACGCACTCGGTATTCCTAATACACCCTACTTATTTTTAACAGAAAATAACGATGAAGCTTTGTGTAAAGCTCAGCAAGCCTTTGATAAATGGGGTGCAGTGTTTATTAAGGCGGCTCGACAAGGTTCATCGGTTGGCTGTTACAAGGTCACCGATAAGCAGCAAATTGCCAAGGCAATTGATGATGCCTTTACCTTTTCTGATCAAGTGCTGGTTGAACAAGCCGTCAAACCACGAGAATTAGAAGTCGCCGCTTATGAGCTCGGTGGCAAACTCCATATTACTCAGCCTGGCGAGATTATTGCTCCTGATGATGCTTTTTATAGCTATGAAGAGAAATACAGCGCAAATAGCCACTCAATGACTAAAGTGACTGCGGATAATATCACCGCAGAGCAAAGAGACCTCATTAAGCGCTATGCAGAGAAAGTTTTTGTGCATATGAAATTAAGACATCTTGCTCGAATTGACTTTTTCCTTACCTCACAAGGTGAAATTTATCTTAATGAAGTGAATACTTTCCCGGGTATGACGCCCATTTCAATGTTCCCGAAAATGCTGGAACACCACGGCCACTCATTCTCCGTGTTTTTAGCTGATTGTGTCCAACGTTCACTTATGTCCAAGGTTTAATTCGAGTAAATTTTATTTTAGCGACTGCTGCGGTGTGTAACTTACCTAAGTATTGGTTAGGCATCGCAGGGCTTAACCAACGGCCAAAACTTTGAATATCTTTAGTATGATAGCCTTGTTCAGCTAGCTCTTTTACTGCACCAATTCGGGTCGATTGACCTGAAAACTTTAAATGTGGTAGCGCTAATAAATCACCAGCACGCCTTAATATACGATAGATGGATGAATCATCTAAAGGTCGATTATTGATATTGCCATGCCTATCCATTGAGCGAAAAACTGCGCCGTCTTGCTGAGAGATTAATGCTGTCCAACGAGCTAATATTTGCTGGGCGGAAGGGGATAATTGATAGATTTCATTGCCGATCCTAAGTTGACTATGATCTTCTGTAATATCCGTGAAGCTTAGCTTTTTAAGCTCTCCTCGTTTCATGGCACATTCAAACATCACGTGATAGATAGCTAAATCACGTATCGCGAGGCTTTCATTACTTTCAACCATCAATTGATAAAGTGATGCCAAGTGTTGACGAGTAAAACATTCAGCTTGTTTCTCATCGCCGTATTTTTCTGCCCTTAAGCGTTGAAGAAGTTGACGAACTTGAACATTCAACGTCGGATCTTTTTGATTCAGTAAGTAATGAATCATACCGATAGTGACAGAGTAACGTCTAATGGTACTAAACTTTCTTACCTTGGCTTCACTTTCAAGAAATAATCTAACGGCGGTAACGGACGCCGGTAAAGGGTTTACTGATTTTCTTTGGCAAAATTCAGTGAAAATATTCCAATCTTTACTAAAGGCGAGTAATGAATTTTTTTGATAGTGTCCTTGGGTCAATAGAGCAAGCTGCTGTGGTGTGATAGGATGCTTAAATTCCAATAATTTAGCTTTGATCTGTTTTGCTTCGGTCAATTGTACAAGAGGTCTTTTCATGTTAATGCACTATAACTTTCTAATTAGTTACTAAATATACTTGCGTACCGAGAAGATACAATTATTATTTAACTATCAATGACAAAAATAAGTAGGTCATCATGGCAATCACTACATACCGAGGATTTACTCTAAAATCTGCAGATAACTCACCAGACATCTGGCAAGTGCAGATCAAAAAAAACGTTTTAACTGGAAACCTCGCTGCAGTAAAAAAAAGTATTGATTGGTTTTGTGATACGGCATCGCTGATTGACCCAAGTGAATTTGAATCGATTGGCAAAAAACGAGAAGGTGGTTCACAAACGATTCAAGAGCAATTCAACGGTTTTATGTTAAAAAATGATACAGGGGAACCCAATGGATGGTATTGCTTTTTCAATGGCCGCTTGATCAAAGGAGCAAAAGTTGCTATTCAAAAACATATCGAAGCTTATCTGATTGCAAAACAGAAAGCGGAAGCTCAACAAACTCAATTAAAAAAGTAACAAAGAACGAAGTATATTATGACTCTTGTATATTCAACGGAAACGGGCCGTATTAAGCCTGAAGCCCCAAGCATCGAACGTCCGAAAGGTGATGGGATTGTCAGAATTCACAAAGAAACGAAAGGTCGCAAAGGCAAAGGTGTGTCAATTATTAAGGGTTTAGACCTTGATGATGCGCCTCTCAAGCTGCTGGCTGCTGAGCTAAAAAAGTCCTGTGGCTGCGGTGGCTCGATCAAAGATGGTCATATTGAAATTCAAGGTGAAATGCGAGATAAAATTAAGCAATTGCTTGAAAAAAAAGGTTACACGGTAAAGCTTGCTGGAAGCTAATAACGACACTTGTATATCGATAACAAGAGTAGTTATTAGCTATTTTATGGTAAATAGACCTTATGTTTAATCACTGAGCTATTCAAAGTCGAAGTAGAGTAAGGTCTATCACAAGCTCTCTTTTTTATAGCCCACATAAACTAGATAAAACCACCTTTACCTTCGCCGAATTGCATTTAACATAACAATGATAATGCGCACTCATTAACATCTAAAAAAGTCACTGCAAATCCCACGTAAGCCATTGTTATTGTTGTTAATCCTAACCCGTTAAACTTTTTTGCAATGTTCGCCCAAGCCTGTCGCGCTTCGTAGCTTTTCGCCTTATCCATCGCTAAGCCTATTATTGCTTTTTCTTTGTCCTCACCAACGGCTTCCGCCATCATAAGTACCTGATTTTCATTAAGGTATGTTCTTCCTTTTCTGACCTCTGTAATCATTTGCGGGCTTACGCCTAGGTCGTGAGCTACTTGTTTGTATTGAACATAGTTCATTTGCTCTTTATAGGCGTCTATCAGCTTGTTTGTGTACATTTCGCTGCTTCCTCATTTGTCTGTCTAAAGTCATTTTAGTCTTTTAACACATAAAATGCTTTATTGACGATACATAAAATTATGTGTTTACTAGTTCAGAAATCACTGTATTGGCCGTTCTGGTCGCTCCCTAGCTTCTGGGGCGGCCTCTTCAAAAAAGTAGCTTTAGGGGGTTACATGAACATTCTCACAATCCAAGTATCAGATAAATATTTTGATTTGATTTGCGCTCGCAAGCTAAATACGAAAATTCTTCACATATCACAATCCCCTGAACTCGGTCAGCAAATCCAGTTTACTGACGGTTTTGATTTTAGCCCTGTTTATAAGTGCAATCGGCTTGAGCATTCCGGTTCTGGTTGTGTTGTCGGTTTTGTGTTGGCTGAGGCTTAATCATGACTACTGAAATTATCGCTCTTACACCAGAAAACATAGAAACCATAGTGTCTAGCTTTGTGGTTCTTGGTTTTTTCGTTGCTTGCGCTGGCTTCATATCATCACGCTTTATCCTTTTTCTTCTCAATGCTCTTGAGCGTTTGATTTTTCCTTATGAGTACAAGCGCTTGCTTGTTCGTCGCAATAAATTGCGCCTTGAAGTCTTTGAGCTTCAAAAAACAAAGCGAGGTCTTTAATCATGGCTGCTGAAAAAATTTACTATGACTTAATGCCTGATAACTCCGTATCCGTTTACATGTTCGGCGAATGGGATTTTTTCAGCTCTTACAATGGTTTAATCAGCTACCTGAATTCTGAGGGTGTTTATTACAAGCTGGTTGATATCACAGATACAACGTATGACGAACGTATGAAAATCATGGGGATTGACTCATGAAAATGGCATGCATGGATTGCGGTACTAATTACGAATCTCCCGTTACTTGCGTTTGTCCTGAGTGTGGTTCTGGCATTTTGAATCAACTCAAAATGAATACGGTTGAGGTTTTCAAAAAGAAATCATCGACTCATAAAGTGCCGTCTAACTACTTATCACGCCCTAAAAAGTCCGGCCTAGATTTTGATTTTGTTCAATATGGTCCTGAGTTTTACACGGATTTAGAAGACTATGAGCAATCGGAAATCACGGTTGATTACCTTTGTTTTACCGTGAAAATCTCTGATTTTCGTCATTGCAAAAAAGAGTCGCCCTACTCTGGCTTTCATTTTCCGGATGAACCTCAATACGATAACTTTATCGCTAAAAAGTTTTCTGATTTAGAGGCTTATCAAAGGTTCTTCAAAGAGTCTTACACCGATTATTTACAAGAATGTGTGAGACGTTTTATTCAATACGTTCTCGGCTTTAATTACGGTGCACCGCGCGGTAAAGGCTTTCAGTTTTACAATGACTCTTTTGTTTTGACTTCAGAATATGGTGATGACTACTGCGGTCAAGTTGGCTTTGGCGGTAATAACGACACAATACATTTTCAAATCACGGGCCATGGCTGCAAGCATTTATTTAGCCAACGCACTTGTGCTTTTCTTCATCATTGGATTTCAACAGTTTTGTGTTGCAAGTCGTTATCTCGTGTTGATTTAGCGTATGACTGTTATGACGATTTGCATACTTGTGAAGCTGCTGAAAAAGCGGCATGGAAAGGTGCATTTAAACGTTCGCGCGGCTTTGCTCCTAAAATCGGCTTAAATGATGAGTATGAAATTAATTCCGATGGTAAAAAAGTTTACAGCCGCAAGGAGCGTACTTTCGGTTCTCGTCAATCTAACGTTTATTGGCGCGTTTATGATAAAAAACTCGAACGTAAAATTGTTGCTGATAATTTTACGTGGACACGTTCCGAAGTTGAATTAAAAAAATGGGACGTTGATATTTTATTAAATATCGTAGGCGGTTTCATTGCGCTTAATGAATATGCAGCGAGCTTAGTTTCATCTAAATCGGCCGCTTTTGCTCCCGTCCCTACTCGCTCTTTAAAGGGTCGTAAACGTGCGGCCTGTGATGTTTTATCGACTGTGTTTTGGGCTAAGCGTCAATACGGTCGCTTAGTTAATTCATTATTAGATTTGTATGAAAATGACCATCAAAAAGTAGTAACTACTTTATTACGTGACGATACATTACTTAAATTTCCATCAATGCATCAAAAGTTAATTAATAGCTTGGAGTGATTAAAATGAAAGATACATTATTTGTACTTGGCGTTTCTATTATTTGGAATGAATACAAAGGGAACTATGCTCAATTAAATATATCCCGTCCGCTTGGTGAGCTTGAAATTGATACAGATACATTCAAAATGAAGCGTCGCACAATTGGTGAGTCCGGTGAAGTTTCTAAATACGACCAGCCGCTAATCATTGATTATGATTACGCTTTGCAACTTGAAAAATGCGGTGCATTAGTTCCGCGCCGTGAGTATGAGTTTGATTTATCTTTAGATATGAACAATCCACTGAGTGGGCCTGTTATTAAAAAGCTAATTCCGGTTGACCCTGAAATTAAAAAACATTTCGAAGCGTCTTTTGCTTCTTTAGTAAATAAGGGGTAATCATGTCGGTTTGCGTGGCGTTGGTTGATGGCGTTGTGACTATTTCACAAACGGGTGTTTGTGATTATATTCTCATGTCTAAATCTGACGTCACACAATTAGTAGATGGTCAGTTCGATTGGTCTCTGCTGCAATTTGATAAGAGTTTATATCAGTTTGTTATCGGTCAAGCTCTTGTCACTTTTATACTTGGTCATACACTTGGCCGTGTTATTAAATATCTTGGTAAACGTTAGTTTAAATTAATAGGTGATACTATGTTAAATAAAATCAAGTCAACTGCTCAGACTTTAAAGGGTAAAACGGTTAAATTAACTTTGGTTGCTGGTACTGCTCTTGCTTCATCTTCTGCATTTGCAAACAATGTCGAAGCTATTGAAGCGGCTGTTACTTCTGGTCAAAACATGGTTTCTTTGACTACTTCCGGCGTTATTGCTCTAGCTGCTCTCGGCTTCGGTCTTGGTATGGTTGTTTCTTGGCTACGTCGTTAATACTATGATAACGACTATTGCCCTTGCTTCATTAATGACGCTGTCATTCTTGTATGGTGTATATACAGGGGTGATAAGCGGTTGATTAAATCGGGGGCTTCGGCTCCCTTTTTTATTGGTTATTCACATGAAACGTTATTATTTATTTTTTGCTTTACTTTTTTATTCGTCACTGTCTTTTTCGTCTATTAAATTAACATTTTTGAGTGTTGATTGTGGTAGTGGAAACTGTGGTATAGTTCTCAATCCTCATCCTGTTTTTGCTGATTCTACTAGTTTAATTAATTTTATAACGTCAACTACTCATCGAACTGAATATGATTCTGGTGGCATGGTATATAATTGTGAAATCAGAAATGGCAGTTTAATGTGTAAGTCTCCTAACGCTTGGGTTTCATATCGCAGGGAGTGGCGAAACGCTTTTTACCGTACCACTCCTCATCAATGCGAATCTGGTACTGAAATCAATCCAGACACAAATAGATGTGAAGTTCCTCCTGAAGAGGATGCTTTTTGCGGTTCCTCCGAGTATATGGGTCTTTTAGCTGATGAGATAAATTCTTGTGCTATTGCTAATCCCGGTTTTTTTACTACTGTTTACGATAACTGTATTGATAAATCAAATTATTCATTTACTTGTGTTGTTGGCGCTCCTGAGCCGAATCCAGACCCTGAGCCAAATCCAGACCCTGAGCCGAATCCAGACCCTGAGCCAAATCCAGACCCTGAGCCGAATCCAGACCCTGAGCCAAATCCAGACCCTGAGCCAAATCCAGACCCTGAGCCAAATCCAGACCCTGAGCCGAATCCAGACCCTGAACCTAATCCTAATCCAGACCCTAACCCAAATCCACCCGATGGCGGTGATGGCTCTGGCGGTGGTTCCGGTGGCGGCTCTGGTTCTAATCCAGCTCCCTTTGACCCATCGTCTATAATTTCGGCTATTAACTCGGTTAATAACTCGATTTCTAATATACCTGTTTACGATGATTCTAAATTGGTTTCATCGGTTAATTCTGGTTTTGAATCTGTAAATGAGGGTTTATCTGAACTAGGCGGCATCTTAAAGGGCGATGGTCATACTTTTCGTAATCCAGATTCAAGAATACCCGACTTTACTTTTTTTAAATCTGCGGGTCGTGAGTTGCAGGATGATATTGTTGAGCTTCAAACTAAGTTAGAAAACTTACTTTCTAACCCTCCAATCCACTTGGGCCAAATGGGGTTTAATCATGGTTCTTATTCCCCGACTCACTTCGAATTAAGGGGTAATAAAGTGACCTTTGATTTATTTGAGGCTCTTGGCCCTTCTAATGTTGAATTAATACGGACTGTTATAATGTTTCTGGCATTTATAGCCGCCGCATTTATTATTTTATCGTCTGGTCGCACGAGGTAATGCTATGACTTATATTTATGATGCTTTTGCTTTTTTCTCTGGCGTACTTGGATATATATATGATTTTTTGATGTATATCCCTACTCTTTTGATAGATATATTTTCTTATTGTTGGTACTTCATTATTAAAATATATCTTTTCATTGGTAATTTAGCTGTCGAGCTTGCATATAAAACAGTACGATTAGTTTTAAATGACTATCAAGTTTATGAGTTATTAAACCATGCTTTTAATATGATGCCGGATAATCTGCGTTATGCTTCCTATCAGCTTGGTATTGTTGATGCTATTCGTGTTTTAATTGATGCGCTTGGCGCTGCCTTTGTTCTGCGTGTTATGGGGTGGTAAATAATGGCTGTCTATTTCCGTCACGGTTCCAATGGTTCTTATAAATCTGCTTATGCAGTTTGGTACGAAGTTGTTCCCGCTTTGCGTGAGGGTCGTCTTGTTGTTACAAACATAGAAGGTTTAAAGCCGCTGAAAGAGATTGAATCTTTATTGGGTGAAAAGTTTCCTCCCACTGCTCAACTGATAAGGATTTTTACTCGCTCAGAAGAAGGCGTTATGCTCTGGCAAAATTGGTTTTGTTGGATGCCTATCGGTGCTCTCGTTGTTATTGATGAGTGTCAGGATTTATTTTCTCCTGACGTTGGATTTAAGCGTGAAAAAGCTCTTTATCGTCCCTTATCTGACTTTATTAATTATTTACCCGATGATTTTAATGATGTATTTAATTCTCGATGGTTGCCTACTCCACCTGAGCAAATAAAAGAGGGTGATGTTGATGATACTGGCCGTACCGAATATGATGAATATGGGCGAATTATTTACCCTTATAACTTCTACGGCGCTTTTATGCGTCATAGAAAATACCAATGGGATATTATTATGCTTACTCCCGATTGGACCTCAATTCCTACTTGGTTGCGTGGTTGCGCTCAGGAAGCTTATTCACATCGTTCGACAGATACTTTTTTTAGGAAGCGTAAGCCTAGAATTTTTAATCACTCTCCTAAGTCCACTAAAACAGACCCATCGACAAAAAAGGATGAGCTTTATGTTACATCGAAGCAAATACCGATTGATGTGTTTGTGCTATATAAATCTACTGCGACAGGCGCATTTAATGAGTCCAAATCTGATATAAGTATTTTCAAATCGCCTCGTTTTATTCTTGTAATGCTTCTTATGTTTGCTTCGGCTGGTTATTTTTTGTGGGGTATTTATGACTTACTATTTAATAGTTCTTTGGATGAGAATCAAACAGTGTTCGCGGAAGCTTCTCAACCTCCGGTTGTTCAAGCATCTTCGATTTCTTCTAATGATGATCATCTCTCCGGTTCTTCGTCTTCTAAAGCCAGTTCTCAAAGTTCTGGGAGCGTGGCTAATAGCCGTGGTTCTGTTCAAAGTGATATCAAAAATCATTCTATTGATGTTTTAAACCCGTTCTATGAATACTTCCCCATGTTTAATGATCTTACGTCTATCTATCTGACTGGCATTAACACAAGTATTTTTTCCGATGGCCATGTTTACAATGAGTTTCTTTTTCGTATTGATAAGACGGATTCGACTTATTATCTGAACTCTTCTGTTTTGCAGTCATTTGGCTATGAATTCATACGGTTAGATGATTGCTTTGTTTACGTCATATCTGAAAAAGTTAATCACTTGCTTACTTGCCCGCCTTACGAGTCATACAAGGACTCGAGCTATGCTGACGCTAGAGCAAAAGACGTCGATAATCTTGCTCAGTCAGTGAGTATATTTAGTTTGTGATTTGATTCACATAATAACAATGTCAAGTATTGACATTTTATTTATGATTAGTGGGTCGCTCTTTATTATGTGATTGTGTTCTCATAATTCAATTTTAACTCTGAACAAAGCCCCGCAGGGAGGAGCGAAGCGGGGGCCGTAACGTTAGGTTCAACGAACTCTGAATTAGCGCTACGGCATAGTCACATTACATCAAGCACTCGATGCAGTTCGCGACTAATTTCGGGCGCTCTCTCCTGTTTGTTGGTGTTGATATTCTCAGCGTCAAAATAAATATGCCTCCGCCTTGCTAAGCCTAAAAAATGCCTGACGATAAAAAGGGACGTTCAGCATTTGCCAGTGATACTTTGAGTTTCTTTTTTCTTTTTTCTTTTTCGGGCTCTGCGCGCGGGTGATATCGCGGGACTAGCAGGAGAGGCCGCGCGCAGCGCCCCCGTCATGTACTACGGGGGTACTTTCCACGTATGACCAAGCCTTAGTGGGCTTCTAGCCAATACTGGAGAAAGTCTCATCTTTAAAATTATGCTTTGCTTGCGTTGTCCTTGTTTTCTGTAACGTAAATCAAGGTTTTGAATGATGTAATATCAATCAAAATTTAGAAAACTGTTACATCAATCAAGATTTTGAATATTGTAACTTTAATCAAGATTTTGAATGTTGTAACATCAATCATAATCTTGAAATCTGTAACAGGAATTAATTATGTCTCTTCAATGTAAAGCATCAATTGGCGCTGAATTACAGCTAGCTCTTGAACAATTCCATTCTGACGCCCGTTTATTTGACGATTTTTACGATTATAAGAGCAACCTGCATGTTACAATTGCTCTTTGTAAGTCTTATTTTGATTCACACCCTGATTTTTACTTTCTTGAGGGGCCTTATACCCCTTTGACTATTTTTAACGAGTGTAATGTTTTGCTTAAAGCATCCGAAAAGAAGCATGGCGGTAAAAGGTCTGGCGCTGGTCGTAAAAAGGAAGAGTCAACAAAGCTCGTCCGCGTTCCTGAGTCTTTGGCCGATGAACTCACCACACTTAAAGAACTTTATAAACGACTCGACAAATTAGATAAGCAAGAAATACTCGACCAAATAAAAAACTTGATTACTTATGCTGAAGCTAATCAGCCACAAGATTAAAGGGGCCTAAGCCCCTTTTTTTACTTCATCAGTTTTGAAATTGCTCTGGCATATTTCAGTAATCTTGATCTTGTTCTAATGTCGTCACTTGATGCGATTTCGACAAGCGCTGCTCCCATGATTATTTGTTGAGGTTCGAGTTTTTGGCCACTTGGCAATTCAAGTTGATCATTAACGATTTTAAACCCTTTCCACTGTTCGGATTTGCTTAGCTCGTGCTTCCTTTGCATCCGCATTAGTCTTTTGCACTCCGGTGGTATCTCTTTTCCTTTGTCCCACTCTTTGACAGTCCTCACACTTTTAAAACAAAGTTCGGCAGTATCTTTTATGCTTAATCCGCATTCTAATTCACGAAAAACATAATTTTTTGTCATTTCGTAGTATTTCATTCATGAAGCCTCTAAATATAGAAGCTTCATTTTTAAGTTGTTGATATGCAAGACTTAACATAAGCGCAGATAATGCGCACTAAGGTGTGCCATTAATATTGACATCAATATCATGCTCATGGTTCTATACATGCCTTACGTTTATCACTATAAGGATATGTAATGAAACGTGAAACGATCGCTTTACACCATGGTTATCAAGCTGATAATCAAAACTCCGTTGCGGTACCCATTCATCAAACCACCTCATTCAGTTTTAATGATGCACAACATGCTGCAGATCTTTTTGATTTAAAAGTCCAAGGTAATATTTATTCTAGAATTATGAATCCGACCTGTGATGTGCTTGAGCAACGTATCTCAGCACTTGAAGGTGGTATTGGCGCACTGGCGGTCGCTTCTGGGATGGCCGCGATTACTTATGCTATTCAAACTATTGCTCAAGCTGGTGATAACATTATTTCAATCAGTGAGTTATATGGTGGAACTTATAATTTATTTGCTCATACTTTGCCTAGACAAGGTATTGAGGTTCGATTTGTAGATAAAGACAATTTTACTCAGTTAGCTCAAATGATTGATGATAATACTCGAGCGGTTTTTTGTGAAAGTATCGGCAATCCATCCGGCAGTATCGTTGATATTGAAATGATAGCTAACCTAGCCCATCAACATGGTTTACCGTTAATTGTTGATAATACGGTGGCTACGCCCTTTTTGTGGCGACCTTTTGAACATGGTGCTGACATTGTGGTTCACTCTGCTACAAAGTATATTGGCGGTCACGGAACCACGATTGGCGGTCTGATTGTCGATTCAGGTAAGTTCCCATGGCATGCTTATCCGCAGCGCTTTCCATTATTAAATGAGCCGGATATTTCATATCATGGAGTTAACTATGCTCAAGATATTGGTGCTGCGGCTTTTATCGCTAGAGCGCGTGTTGTCCCTTTGAGAAATATGGGAGCGGCGCTGAGTGCTCAGGCGGCTTGGAATCTATTACAAGGATTAGAGACATTAGCTTTGCGGATTGAGCGAATTAATCAAAATACTTTTGCTGTAGCTCAATGGCTTAGCCAACATCCACAAGTGAATTGGGTAAATTACGCGGGTTTAAGCACTCACAAAGATCACTCACTTGCCCAAAAATATATGCAGGGAAAAGCCTCTGGCATCCTAAGTTTCGGTATTGTCGGTGGCCGAGAAGCTGGGGCGCGTTTTTATGATGCATTAAATCTAATTCTTCGTTTAGTAAATATTGGTGATGCAAAAAGTTGCGCCGCGATTCCTGCATCGACGACTCATCGCCAGCTCAATGATCAAGAATTACAAGCTGCAGGCGTTTCAGCTGATATGGTTAGGTTATCAATAGGCATAGAGCATATTGATGATTTGCTTGCTGATCTTGAACAAGCGTTACAAGCTACCGTGTAAATCTTATTCTGATATCTGAATCATGGCCTTGATGGGATCCCTGTGGCCATGATCAGGAAGAAGAATCCTGAAGCTCCTCTCTATTAAGCTATTTTATATTTATTATTTCTATGGGGGTTAAAAAATTAAAACTTCATTTTCTGGTTTATGTTACAACGCAACGTAAGTTATAGTGCGTTAAGATAAAGGGTACTCAACTCTATTATCAGCCAACTGATAAATATTTTATTACATCAAGCCCTCTTGCCAGATCCAACGTAGTCAATGATTCTGTTGTACATTCATGAATATAAAATACGCTTTTGTTTGGTACAATGAAGGCGTTATTGACATAGAAAATCAAAGAAAAAGAGCACATGTGTGCTCCTCTTAAATAGACAATTATTCTGCTTTATTCTGCTGATCCTCAGCATACTGACGACGAATTTCTTGAGATACAATTTGAATAGCCTGTGCGGTACTGATCCCTTCTGCCATCATTTGCTGAATTTTTTCGACAGCGGCTTGCTGTTCACTGTGAGTTAAAGTCGGTATATCGTCAAACATAAATAGGCTCCTATTGGGGAGCCTCACTATAAAGAGACTATCAGTAACTAGCAAGGAAGTTTATATATGCACCCATAGCATTTTCATTGGTATAGCTCGCTCCGATATCGAGCTGAATGATATTCAATGGTGATAATCCAATTCCAGCAGTGATGGTACCGTCTCGACCACTGTAGGCAAGATTTTTGTTATACCCTACTCTCAATTTTAATTGACGCATGATATCCACTTCACCACCAATACGGATCATTTGCGTATCATCGGCAAAGTTATTAAATCGACGATCGGTATTCAAATCATAATCCACACTCAAGGTCGCATAATCAGCAACGATGCCAGCACCGAGCGTGATTTGTGGACGAATTTGATAATCATACTGAACAGAGTTTACCGTTTGCGTTGAAATATCTCGACTGATCAAATTGGTGGCAGCCGCTCCTAAACGATAAGGCCCATAAAACCATACCGCACCAGCATCAATGTTAAATGTGGTTTCTCCCGTACCGTTATCTAACAAATCTTTGAATTCATAGTTGTTAAAGCTGGCTTGATAAAGATAAGTATAAATGCGTTGTAATTTCGGAGTGATACCAAAAGCCATATGTTGACCGAGGAAGGTTTGATATTTGGCTAACGAGATACCAACTTCAGTAACGGCAATAGACACAGCATTAATACCGCTATTTTGTGCCTGCTCAAGAATACATTCAGGGCTGCTAGGATTAGCACCACTTACAGGGCAATCTGATGCGATGCTGGGAGCGGCATACACTTCAGTGTACGCTTTGCCAAATATATTGGCAGATATATAGCGGTTTGGTATACCAAAAGCGATAACCCCACCAAGATTAGCATTGAGTGTATTACCATCAATATCATTAAGAGCCGCTTGTAATTCAGGGGCCTTACTTGGGTCATTGCTGTTAATCAGATCAGCGATGTTATCGATGCTTTTTACTAATTTATCAGGATCGTTATAGGTAAATCCAACGCTAGGTAAAATCATCCCAGCATCATCATTACGACGATAAATAGCCACTAGAGCAGGATTATAAAATGGAGCAGTAAGATAGTTTGCAGAGACCACGCCAACGCCGCCCATGGCATCTCCGCGTGCTTCAATTGCATAATTCGCGGCAAGAGTCTCTGTGGCAACCAGCAGTGCGGGAAGCGTTAAAAGCCAAATATGTTTTTTACTGTTCATATCCAATAAACCGTTGGTTACTTTGTTGTTATAACGGCTTATTGTCTATCAACTTTAATCATTCCTCTAGAGAAACATTATAGGTTTTACTGATAACTTGAGCTTGCTCTATGATTATTGGCCCTTGCCAGCGTTTATGAGTCATTGAAACCGCTAAGATGTAGCGATCCGATGTTAGATCGGTTAACTCAAGCTGAGTCGGATAATTTGATTCATAACTTTGTTGCCAAATTTCTTTATACTCACCATCAAAATAATCGTACACCGACACATCTAAGCGAGGCAATGGACAATGGCGATTCAATAATGCATTTTTATCAACCGTCCATTGATCTTTACTCGACCAACGAACCGTTTGCTTCGCTTTAGGTTCGCCAAAGATAACCCAAGTGCTCCACGAATCTTGATCTTCAGCCGTGATATCGATTCGGTACAACCCCATCGATAACTTGGAATTCAGATTATAATGTTTACGAAAGGTTACTCCGCCTTCAGTGACGCTGTCACCTGAGCGGGTGAAGCTGCTGTCGGTAGAAATAGGCCTCTCGACCCATTGAGTTAACGTTATATTATTGAGTGCCTTATCGCTTTGTGCTTCTAATATGACTTGATATGCGTCACGACCAGGGCTTTGAATATCTATCTTACGAATGACGATACTATTTAGCCATACCGGAAAGTTTTTGCTGGTTAGCCCCTTACCACAGTCTACCGATAACGATTGGATCAATACATCGTTTAGGTGTGTTTTGGTATTCTTCGTTTGATTCAGTTGCCAAACTTCAACCAGCGAATGAAACATTCGATCAAGATCATTGTTAAGTAGATGCTGATGCACTTGAGTTAATGGACTACTACTCTCAAACCATTCAACACTTTGTGCATAAAAAGGCACGCACACTAGCGTGCCAATAAGACATAGTTTACTGTGCATGATTTAGGCTTTCATCTTGTACCCAACGCCACGGAGTGTTTCTATTTCTAATCCAGGTAGTTTCTGACGCAATTGCAATACGTGTGTATCCACCGTTCGTGTCGTTGGAAAATGATTGTAACCCCACACATGATCCAATAATTCATCGCGAGTAAATACTCGCCCTAAATTGCTGGCGAGAAAAAGCAATAAATCAAACTCAGTTCGCGTTAAGGTAATACACTGTTGGTTAAAAAATACTTCTCGAGTGGCTTTATCGATCACCAAGTTTGGTGTGATCACTTTGCTGTCGTCATTATCTTCACCATCCGGTGAACGAAGCTGCGCTCTGATCCGCGCAAATAACTCAGCTTCAGCAAACGGTTTGGTGAGATAGTCATTTCCTCCCGCATCTAAGCCTGTCACTTTATCTTTAACGGTCACTAAAGCGGTCAATAAGATGACAGGGATCTCTTTTAAAGCTTTCCACTCCGCGAGATGAGAAATTGAATCACCATCAGGTAATTGTCTATCTAAAATGACTAAATCCGCTTTTTCCCAGTATTGATCCACTGCGGCGATAGTTTCTGCATGTAAACAGTCATATCCCGCTTGCTCTAAACTTACCAGTAAACCGTCAGCAAGGTTTTTATCATCTTCAACGAGAAGCAATGTCTGTTTCACAAGGTATCTCCAAAATAAACGTGGTTGGTGGTCCGATTAAGGTCAAACGACCTCCCATTCTACCAACCATCGATTCAACAATCGTTAAGCCAAGTCCTAAGCCACTTTTACTTACAAAAGGCTTACGTAAATGACGCCAATCTTTATGGGTCAGCGTTCCTTGATCAGTCACCTTGATGGTAACTGAATCAATTGTTGACGTGACTTCTAAGGTTACAGGAGCAACACCGTATTTTACGGCATTGCGAATTAAATTATCGATACAGGTCCCAAGCCAATATACGTTGAGCTTTGCCGCTATATCTTGTTCAACAATTAACTCTATAGGTTGAGTAAACTCTTCTTCTACTTTGTATTGCAACCATTCTTCAACCGATGGAACCCAAGCGGTCGCGAGCGGTTTATTATCCGACTGTAGATAATCTTTACTGGCTTCGGCAAGCTGTCTTAAACGGCGAGAATCCTCACAAAGGCGACGAAACTCATCGTATACAGTTTCGGGTAAATGTTCAAATTCTCGGCGAAACCCTTCAACTGTTAATGATAAACTAGCGATGGGCGTTCTCAATTCATGAGTTAGAATTTGTAAGATTAGCATCCTACTTTTCATTTCTTGTCGTTTAGAGTTCCAACGATAAATTGACCAACTGATCACCAAAAAAATATTTGCCAACACCAATACAAACATACTGATACGAAGTAAATCCGTATGATCTTGTACGTTCCAGCATAAATTGCCTCGTTGAACAAAACATGTGCTATCACTTTCTACAAAACTAAATGCCAGTCCCGCTTGACTAGCATTTAGCTGCCAAATGCTATCATCGAATAAGTAGTACTCATCGCCTTTTCTTAACCAAAGTTCATCCTTATCACCAAACATAATCGCACCCGCGATCAATGCATTCATCGCCTCTTCGTTCATTCTCTGCAAACGGCCCAATAAAGATTGGCTAGGTGCTTGCGCTCGCTCTTGAATATGCATAAAAGGTTCAAGTTGTGCATATTGATCAGGATAAACTTCTGCGTAGCGTGCAGCATAAGTACCACCACCAGGATGAATCAATGAGCTTCTGGCAAACCAACGCACGGGTAATTGACTTCCTTTACACAACGCTCGAGTAAAGACTAAAGGTTCTGTTACTAAAGGGTTCAATGGTAAATTACCCGAGCAATTTTGTGCTAACTGGTACAAAAGCTGAATATCTTTTAATGGATAGGACGCAGTTTGTGGCAACATGCTGTCTGGTGTTAATAATCGAGTAGGATACTCTTTTTGAATCGTTCGAATATCATAAGTGACCATAGCTGCCTGCTCATCAAACAGCGATACAAACAGTTCAATCCGCTCTGGTAGGGAATCGGCAAAAGCTGAAACAGTAAAAGTACAAGCGGCAAGCACTAAGCTGCGGATGAGTGTTCTTGTCAATGTAAATAATCGTTTGATCATAAAACCATAAAGTGATGATGTATTATCTATAAATAGAAACAACGCTTGTTATATCACTGTCAATAATATACCAAAGTATCGCTCTTATTGGTTCGGGACATTTTCCCTTCCCTCTTAAGCTTTGTTCGTATACCAGAAAGCATGAAGCCAGCAAATTGCTGGCTTCATGCTTTGATGTCATCAGATTACAATGCTTTGGAGATGGCGTCTACACTCTCTTTCGCATCCCCAAATAACATGAAGGTATTGTCTTTGAAGAACAACGGATTTTGCACTCCTGCATAACCCGTATTCATTGAACGTTTAAACACAATCACTTGTTTCGCGTGCCATACTTCTAATACTGGCATGCCTGCAATTGGGCTATGAGGATCATCTAACGCCGCTGGATTGACCGTATCATTCGCTCCAATCACTAAGACGGTATCGGTTTTGGATAGGTCATCGTTAATTTCATCCATTTCTAATACAATATCGTAAGGTACTTTAGCTTCTGCTAATAGCACATTCATGTGACCCGGTAACCGACCGGCCACAGGATGAATCCCAAAACGGACATCAATGCCTAATGCTCGTAACTTCTCGGTGATCTCGTAAACAGGATACTGTGCTTGCGCGACGGCCATACCGTACCCCGGGGTAATCACGACAGAACGAGAGTTCTTGAGAAGTTCAGCCACCTCTTCAGCGTTCATTTCTCGGTATTCACCTTGCTGTTCATCACTGCTGATCACTACTTCTTGACCAAAACCACCAGCAATTACACTGATGAATGAACGGTTCATCGCCTTACACATAATATAAGACAGAATCGCCCCAGACGATCCGACTAAAGCGCCGGTCACAATCAGCAAATCATTGGCGAGCATAAAGCCAGCGGCGGCCGCGGCCCATCCCGAATAAGAGTTGAGCATTGAAACTACAACCGGCATATCAGCGCCACCGATTGAAGCAACCAGATGGTAGCCAAAGGCTAAAGCAATCATGGTCATGATGATCAACGGCAATAAGCCGCCATCCATCTTTAAAAATTGCATGAGTAACAGAACCGATATCACTAACGCCGCGAGATTTAACTTATGCTTGTGTGGCAAATTTAGAGGCGAAGAGCTAATTGAACCGCTCAATTTACCAAACGCGACGATCGACCCAGTAAACGTTACGGCACCGATGAATACTCCGATAAAAACTTCGACCAAATGAATTACATGTTCCGCATGAGTATCGACCAAAGGAGCATCGAGCAAACTATTATAACCGACCAATACGGCAGCCATACCAACAAAGCTGTGCAACATCGCAACGAGCTCTGGCATCTGTGTCATCTCTACTTTATTGGCGAAACGGATCCCAATGACGGCCCCGATGATCATGGCTAAAATAATCCAGCTCAGCCCTTGTGCCTCAGGACTGAAGATGGTGGCTAGCAGCGCGATCGTCATACCGGCCATACCGTAATAGTTACCGGTACGCGCTGATTCTTGTTTCGATAATCCCGCTAGACTCAAAATAAAACATAAGGCAGCAATAATATAAGCCGCGTGTACTAATCCTGCAGACATTATTGTTCTCCCTTAGTCTTTACGGAACATGTCAAGCATACGTTTCGTGACCGTAAAGCCGCCAAAAATATTGATGCTTGCAATCAAAACGGCAATAAATGCCAAAAAGGTTACTATCCCATTGCCTTGGCCGATTTGTACTAAAGCACCGACGATAATAATTCCAGAGATAGCGTTAGTTACTGACATTAAAGGGGTATGTAATGCATGAGTTACATTCCATACTACGTAATAACCAACCACACAAGCTAACACAAAAACCGTAAAATGACCGAGAAAAGCGGCTGGAGCTACCGATGCTATCCAGGCAAAGACACCGACACCAGCCGCTAAGCCAACCAATTTTTTCCAAGGTGATGCAGGTTGTTTGGGTGGTTTCTCTACCATCGGTTTACTTTGGGCAGGCTGCTGCACTGAGACTGGGATAGGCGGTGCAGGCCAGGTGATCTCACCTTGCTTAATGACAGTGACGCCACGCAATACAACATCGTCAAAATCGATGTTAATTACGCCGTTCTTCTCTTTACAAAGCAGTTTCAATAAATTGACCAAATTCGTTGCATAAAGCTGAGAAGCTTGAGTGGGAAGGCGACCTACCATATCGGTATAGCCAATGATTTTTACGCCATTATCAGTCGTGATCAGTTGATCTTTGACCGTATACTCACAGTTCCCCCCATTTGCAGCCGCCAGATCAACAATCACACTCCCCGGTTTCATGCTATCTACCATCGATTTGGTGATGAGTGTCGGTGCTGGTTTACCAGGGATCAGTGCGGTAGTGATAATAATATCGGCTTTTTTTGCTTGCTCTGCGTAAAGCTCTGCTGCTTTTTGATTGAAATCATCCGACATTTCTCGAGCGTACCCATCACTCGAAGCAACCGTCGGCAGATGATCAATTTCCAGAAACTCAGCGCCCATTGATTGCACTTGCTCTTTAACTTCAGGACGAACATCGAACGCTCTAACAATTGCGCCAAGGCTTCCTGCTGCACCTATAGCAGCAAGGCCAGCTACCCCGGCACCAGCGATAAAGACATTCGCGGGAGGGACTTTACCAGCAGCGGTGATCTGCCCAGTAAAGAAACGGCCAAACTGATGGGCCGCTTCTACGACCGCTCGATAGCCAGCGATATTCGCCATTGATGATAATGCGTCTAAGGCTTGAGCTCGAGAGATGCGCGGCACGCAATCCATCGCTAATACATTAATGCTTTTCATTGCCAGTTTTTCTAGCAACTGAGGATGTTGAGCTGGCCAAATAAAACAGATTAATGTCGCGTGCTCTTTTAATAACGAGACTTCATCGATTTGCTCATTGTAAATTGGCGCATTCACTTTTAAGACAATATCGCAATTCCATACTACCTCGGAGGGTTCAACCATCGCACCAGCCGCTTGGAATGCACTGTCTTCAAAACTCGCTAATGAACCGGCTTGAGATTCAACCACAACCTCAAAGCCGAGTTTTATCAGTTGCTCTACTGATGAAGGTGAGGCTGCAACTCGCGTTTCCCCCGCTAGCCTCTCTTTTGGCACACCAATTCGCATATCATTTCCTTGATTTTGGGACAAAAAATAAAAGAACGCTAAGCATAGCGACTTAGCGTTCTTTTATTCATGACTTCTGTCAACGACTGGAGAAATTAGTTAAAGATCTGACCACTCATCTGATCAATGAAAAGCTGAGCTTTTTTTAACATTAACTGATCAGCCTCTTGTTTATTCGACAAAATATCAGAACGAATAAAACGATGGGTCTGTAACTCACCATTAATCTCTTGAGTAATTCGGCCAGCGACTCGGTATTGGCCGTTTTCCGCGATCGATTCTTGATAAATGAGCATACCTTTATATTCAACAGGCTGAATTGATTCTTGTTGCTTTTTCTCTCTTCCCCCAAACCAGCGAGCAAATAATCCCACAACTACTCCTTATGTTTCTTGTTGTTCTTAAGAATTGGCTCTTCATACCATTCTAACGGATTATCGTGATCAAACCGAGCTTGAGATAAAATAACGGGAATATCTTTATCTCTCATAGTACGACGATCTTCAATGATCATGGGTTCCGCCGCTTGAATGGCAGCGAGAGCTTGTTGTTTTAAAATCACCAACCGCTCTTCAGGAAGGGCTGAAAGGAAGTCGACATCATGTCGGATATAAACCGGGCGCATTTGACTCAATGCAAGACAGGCCAGATCCGCTAATTGGTCATGATTGTATTTCTCACTATATTGACGCTGAATCAATACTTGTCCTACTAACGTTTCCATATAGTTATGTACATCAACATTTAACTGCATCCGTTTTCTCCTGAATCATGCGAACTTATCCTTAAGCCTATGTTTCGACCAATGATACTAAAATGAGCTATACCCTTCCTACTTAAAACTGCAGCGGTGTTGGCTACCTACAACTTCAAGTCGTTTGGGTATATCTGAGTAAAAATGTGAAAGCATCAGATTAACACCTGTTCAGTGTAGCAAAAAACTTGGCAATTATTGAAATCAACGTATTCTTATAACCAAAGGGACTTAAACCATTTGCGAAACTTTTCACCAATAAGGGACTGCATTGATTCAAATGGCGCATGAATAATCTATGTCGACAGATTTTGCTTCTTCATCTTGGTTTCGTTTTGCCTTCCCTATCCTGTTACTTATTACAGTCTGGATCGGAATCGATAACCTCGTTATGGTCGTGCAAAGCAATATTGGCTTTGCGCAAAATTTACCTTACGTGCTTTTTGTCAGCGCTATTGCTATCGCTCATTTATTTAAGCAAAGTCGGATAGCCATGATCGCCAGTGTGTTGCTGGTAAGTTACCTGATTGTTCAATACCGACTGCAATCCCCCCTATCCGATGGTTCAACATTACTTGAATTGTCTCTCTTGGCAACGCTACTTCCCGTGGCTTGTCTCATTAGCTATGCTTTTTATAATCAAGGGCTCGCTACACGCAGTTTTGCCAAATTCATCGGGCTGTTACTGATGTTGTTACTGTGGGGGATGTTGAGTGTTACTCACTTTTATGATGGCTCTGTTATTGATTTACATGAAGGTCTACTTTACAGCGTTCCGCAAATTTCTCGATTACCCTTTATTCTAGTACTTTATCTTTTCGCTTTAGTCGGTGTCTGTGCGATTTTAGTATTAACCAGAAATCGTATGATCGATGCCACTATTTACAGCGCTTTATTGTTAACCAGCACTACCTTTATTTTTTTCCACGTTTCCTTTATATCCAGCATTCTTTTTTCACTCGCTGGTGTCTTATTGATCTTGTATTTGATCGCAGCAGGTCATGCATTGGCTTTCAATGACCGATTAACTCAACTGCCTGCCCGACATGCTTTGGATCTTGACCTGCAGCGTTTAGGGAAAAACTTCACGATTGCAATGGTTGATGTCGATCACTTTAAGGCATTCAATGATACCTATGGCCATGAAACTGGTGACGATGTGCTAAAACTTGTTGCCAGTCGCTTACGGCTCGTTCCCGGTAATGGACGAGCTTATCGTTATGGTGGTGAAGAATTTACTTTGCTTTTTAAAGGCAAAACGGCAGAACAAGCAAAACCACATTTAGAGTGGTTACGTCACGATATCGAACATTACGATTTAGTGATTCGAGATACAGACACTCGCCCCGCTAATCATCAAGAAGGTTCAAAAAAACGTAAACGTCATAAAGCGACATCCGTTACTATTACTATTAGTATCGGCATTTGTGATAGTCACGTAGAGCCCACCCCAAAATCTGCATTAACCTTAGCCGATCAAGCTTTGTATAACGCTAAAAAAGCTGGGCGAAATTGCATAAAAGTCATTAAGTAAGTAACAATTGTTATCACCCATCGCAACTTATCAAATAAAAGTATGCTAATGTTTTCTTGTGATTAATTTTTTAACCGCACTGTATAGAGAATCGATGCATTGACCATTGTTTTTAACGTCATTAATAAATATCTTATTAAAATGCTATGCCTAATGACATTAGCCTTTCCCGCTATCGCATGGGCTGACCGGGATTGGTCACAGCAAGCTGTACGGATGTGTGTCGATCCTGATTGGGAACCTTTAGAGAAAATCAACCCTGATGGTCAGTTTGTTGGCATTGCAGCAGATTTATTACGAGTGATTTTTCAGCGAGCCAAGTTGGAGTTTGTCGTAATACCAACAGTGGATTGGAACGAAAGCTTAGTCAAATCCCAAGCTGGGGAATGTGATATTCTGGCGTTACTCAATAAAACCGAACAACGCAGCCAATGGCTTAATTTCACTCGGCCGTATCTTGTTAATCCTAACGTCTTAATTACTCGACACGAGCATCACTATGTAGATAACTTAAACGATCTCGCCAGTACCGATAGTAGTATTGTTCTGCCTATCGGTACCTCTGTGTATGAATTTCTTAAACGTGACTATCCAAACATCAATTTAATCCCTGTTGATACCGAACGAGAGGCTTTCGATTTAGTGGATAGAGGGCTAGCCGATGCAACATTACGTTCATTATTAGTCGCAGCGTATACTATTAGAAACGAAGGCTGGTTTAATCTTAAAATCGCAGGTGAAATCGGTGACTATAAGAATTTGTTACGAATCGGTGTACGTCACCAGCACCCATTATTGCTAGAACAATTAGATCAGGCCATTGCCACATTGACTGTCGAAGATATCAATCAAGCTATTAATCGACACGTACCTATTTCTGTGAGTTATCGTTACGACTGGATAATGATCGTAAAAATCATCATGATTTCTATGATCATTATCTGTGCATTATTATTTGCTGGGTTACTACAGTACCGCTCTCATCGACGTTTATTAGCACTAAAATCTCAATTAGAAACCACGTTAGTGGAAAAAGATAACATTGAATTACGACTTCGAGAAAGTGAACGCTTTTATCGCTCATTGGTTGATACTGCTCATGAAGGGATTGGCGTTATTCAGAATCAACGTTTTGTATACGCTAATCACTATTTAGCGCAAATCGTTGGTCTCAATATTGAGCAACTTCTTAAGCTTTCTTCATTCCTCGACCTAGTGAGTCCAGAATACCAACCTGCTGTGTTAAAAGCCCATCATCAGCGGCTAAGTAAAGAAGCAACACCGCCGCAACGCTATCAAGCACAGCTAATTCATGCTAATGGACATATCATTGATATTGAAGTCAGTGGCGTTATGGTTGACTGGTATGGTGAACCCGCTTCTTTAAACTTTATCAGTGACATTACGGATAGAAAACAAGCGGAACGTGAAATTACCCATCTCGCTAATCATGATACGTTAACTGGACTGGCGAATCGCAGGCTACTTATGGAAAGAATGGAACAGTTAATTTTACAAGCTAAACGTAATCCTATTCAGTTTGCCGTTATCTTTATTGATTTGGACAAATTTAAACCTGTCAATGACTACTGGGGACATCAAGTGGGCGATGAACTTTTGCAGGCGATCTCACAACGTCTGACTGAGAGTATTAGAGCATCGGATACTTTAGCTCGTATCGGGGGTGATGAATTTGTCATTTTATTGCCTCATTTACCAAGCGAACATATCAATGATGTGGTACGAAAAATCGAACATACCTTTCAAATACCTTTTGTTTTAAAAGAAAAAACATTATCGATTCATGCTAGCCTCGGAGTAGCTAACTTCCCTAATGATGGAAATACCGCTTCAGAATTGCTTAATAGAGCTGACCGAGAAATGTATCGCAATAAGCAAGTGAACGTATAGCAACGTTGAACTAACGATACTGCTAGTAACTTTACACACAATGAAAATGCCCAACTTTATATACCGCCTATTGTAGGAACTTCTTTATCAATTGCCATTGTGCCGTATAATCGCGACCAAACTACACCACACCAATCTATCAGTGAGCTGCAAATGTCCAAACTATTTTTCAAAGGTCGAATCGATGCTAGACAAAACCACGTTATGTCAGGCTACAACGTAAAGCGTGATATAAAAACAGGCACTGAGGAAGCTCCAATTAATATTGTCGTCTCAACCGAGGCTCGTAAAGCTGAGATAGAGACTTTACTTTCTGAGCACTCGATTGTGGCTCATATTGTTATAGACTCAAAGCAGCCAGAGAACACTATTGAACTTGATACGCTACTAAACAAACCTAAAACTATTACCTATGACAAAACACCAAACCGTAATGAATCGTGTATTTGCGGAAGCGGAAAAAAGTACAAAAAGTGCTGCGCTTAAAATATAGACAGTTAGATTAAAAACCGTCTTCTGACGGTTTTCTTATAGGGCTGATAACGCGACTACCAAGTTTCCACATAACACCGTAACCACAAAAACCAACGCATAATAAAAATGCCACGCGTTGGAAGTCCCTCTTGAAGCGTTTGTATGGATAATAACTAACGAATCAGGGTAAAGTGCACGGAAAAATCATGAACATTCCCGTAAATAAAGGCTTCCCAATACCTTCAAAAGGTACTCTGGATCCATCGCGCACATCGCTCTTTTGTGTTTAATACTCGCTTTTAGTGTCGTTTCACTTTTTAGCATGTTTAAGCACATCTGTCTGATCCTTGCGAAATTCTCTGCTCGTTCTTCCGCTCGTTTACGGCAAGCATCTTCACCAAATTCTGTATCCAACATCCAATGCATCGACTCCACTAACCAGTGCGACCGTGAAGCATTTAACAATTCTTTAGCACTGAGCACTTTCGAACTAATATAATATCGAACCGTTACATCTGACTCTTGAGCCGCTGCTGATTCTTGACGAATCGATACCACAATTCCCATCGTTTTGAGCCCTGGCCAATCAAATTCAAGATCGCCCAAAACACTTAAATCTTCATTCACTAAGGCCAATCGTGTTTCTTGTCGGCCTCGCGATTTTTCTTGAGTACTGTAAGAATCACCGTCATGTTTTTGCAGCATGCTCATATTAAAATAATTGTTAAAAGCTTGCTCAAGTCGGCCTTGGTTTCCTTTCACCGCCAACAAGTAATCTGCGTTCTTTTCAAGGATTTTTTGCGCGATTTTCTTTTGGCAACCCATCGCATCAATCGTCACTAAACAACCAGATATATCAAGTAGTTGCAGCAATTCAGGAATAGCGGTTATCTCATTGGATTTCTCGTATACTTTATGTTGTCCGAGGCACACGCCATTCTCTGTAGCAAACGCATTAACCATATGAATCGCACCAAAACCACGGGAATCATCAGAAGAGCCTCGAACGGTTTTACCGTCTATCGCTATCACTTCACCGTCAGTGAGTTCACAGCATGATTTCATCCATTCGATAAAACACTTTTGTAAGCGTGTCGCATTAATCATCCCCATCACTCTAGCTATGGTAATGGCAGAGGGAACGCCATGACTAAAATCACCAAAGCGTTTGAGAAAATCTAACCACCTTGTGCCGTAAAGATGAATGGCTTTCCAATCATCCTGACCGGAAAGTACCGCACAGATTGTTAACAAAATGATATCCGTTAACTTGTGTTCGACTTTACCTTGTTGGCGGTAATCTGGGATGACATCGAAATGCATAAATGGGTGCTGGTTACTCATTATTTGACCTCCAATTTGTCTATGGAGGTATTAGAAAACATTGAAAATGATCGTCAAATTGATCATCGGTTAATTGTTTATTGTGTGATAACGTTATCCATCGGAACAAGAAAACCGTGAGCTATCTAGACCACACCCCCTTTAAATACGGGCATGTTCATGATTTTTCCCTGTAGATAAACTTGCGCTAACCAAACACTGTCAGCAAGTAAGAAACCGATGAGATCCCAAGCATGCTGAAGCGAAATGGCCTGTGGAATCAATGAACCAACAACACCAAAGAAAGAGACTTTTCAGCGACAATCGAACCTTTTGCACACACAATTTATCAGAGCAGAGTTGGCTGAAAAAGTACAAGCATCGTTCAACTTTCAATAGCCACCAAAAAGAATAATAAACTCATAATATCAATAAATTAGAATAGGAAAGCTTCTAAATTAGACTGAATTTTCCCATTAAAATTTATATATTGATTTTGCTGAGGTTCAATAAAGCATAACGCCGCGTTAAGGGGTGAGTAACGCAACTGCCAACTCACCGCATTGCACTAAAAACTAATAAAATCAATGCATAACGAAAATGCCGCGCGTTGCGAATCCCTCTTTAACGCCTTGTTATGTACGTTCTTCACCTTTACCCAAAAGATAACCAGTCAATAATGCATCCAATTCTTGAAGACTCATATGGCCAAAATTTTTTACTAAATATTTAGTTGCTTCAGACGAATTTGATGGGTTCGTAACACAGAACTCAGACTTATAGTTACCGACTTTTGCTTTTACCGATTCAAATTTAAGACCTGTAGATTCAGAAAGAACAGAACATAAATCACTTTGTAGTCCTCTCGGAAACTCAAGTTCTGCGAGTGTTTTATAAATGATTAAGCATCTTAGTTCAGTCTCAAAATTCCAGCCTGAATCAGCTTTAAATGAGTACATTTTTTCTCCTGAGTACATAACGCCCGCTTAAGGGGCTGACAACGCTACTACCAAGTTTCCGCATAACACTGAAACCACCAAAATCAACGCACAGTAAAAATGCCACGCGTTGGAAGTCCCTCTTGAAGCGTTTGTATGGATAATAACTAACGAATCAGGGTAAAGTGAGACCCAGACTTTAGCTGCAACTAAAGTTCTCTATCTGATAGTTCGATTGAAGT
>NZ_VHTA01000029.1:0-2827 GCF_030851525.1 Vibrio sp. 2017_1457_13 | reverse complement strand
ACTTCTTTGAGTCCACCAAAACCCCTTGGGTGTTGTATGGTTAAGCCTCACGGGCAATTAGTACAGGTTAGCTCAACGCCTCACAGCGCTTACACACCCTGCCTATCAACGTTCTAGTCTCGAACAACCCTTTAGGACACTTATAGTGCCAGGGAGAACTCATCTCAGGGCTCGCTTCGCGCTTAGATGCTTTCAGCGCTTATCAATTCCGAACTTAGCTACCGGGCAATGCCACTGGCGTGACAACCCGAACACCAGAGGTTCGTCCACTCCGGTCCTCTCGTACTAGGAGCAGCCCCCTTCAATTCTCCAACGCCCACGGCAGATAGGGACCGAACTGTCTCACGACGTTCTAAACCCAGCTCGCGTACCACTTTAAATGGCGAACAGCCATACCCTTGGGACCGACTTCAGCCCCAGGATGTGATGAGCCGACATCGAGGTGCCAAACACCGCCGTCGATATGAACTCTTGGGCGGTATCAGCCTGTTATCCCCGGAGTACCTTTTATCCGTTGAGCGATGGCCCTTCCATTCAGAACCACCGGATCACTATGACCTGCTTTCGCACCTGCTCGAACCGTCATTCTCGCAGTTAAGCGGGCTTATGCCATTGCACTAACCTCACGATGTCCAACCGTGATTAGCCCACCTTCGTGCTCCTCCGTTACTCTTTGGGAGGAGACCGCCCCAGTCAAACTACCCACCAGGCACTGTCCGCAACCCCGATTAGGGGCCAACGTTAGAACATCAAAACTACAAGGGTGGTATTTCAAGGTCGACTCCACACAAACTAGCGTCTGCGCTTCAAAGTCTCCCACCTATCCTACACATGTAGGTTCAATGTTCAGTGCCAAGCTGTAGTAAAGGTTCACGGGGTCTTTCCGTCTAGCCGCGGGTACACTGCATCTTCACAGCGATTTCAATTTCACTGAGTCTCGGGTGGAGACAGCGTGGCCATCATTACGCCATTCGTGCAGGTCGGAACTTACCCGACAAGGAATTTCGCTACCTTAGGACCGTTATAGTTACGGCCGCCGTTTACCGGGGCTTCGATCAAGAGCTTCGACTTGCGTCTAACCCCATCAATTAACCTTCCGGCACCGGGCAGGCGTCACACCGTATACGTCATCTTGCGATTTTGCACAGTGCTGTGTTTTTAATAAACAGTTGCAGCCACCTGGTATCTGCGACTCTCAATAGCTCCATCCGCAAGGGACTTCACCGTCAAGAGCGTACCTTCTCCCGAAGTTACGGTACCATTTTGCCTAGTTCCTTCACCCGAGTTCTCTCAAGCGCCTTGGTATTCTCTACCCGACCACCTGTGTCGGTTTGGGGTACGATTTCTTATGAACTGAAGCTTAGAGGCTTTTCCTGGAAGCAGGGCATCAATGACTTCACTACCGTAGTAGCTCGACGTCGTGTCTCAGCCTAACAAGAAACCGGATTTACCTAGTCTCTTAGCCTACGCACTTGAACCAGGACAACCGTCGCCTGGCCCACCTAGCCTTCTCCGTCCCCCCATCGCATTCATAAGAAGTACGGGAATATTAACCCGTTTCCCATCGACTACGCCTTTCGGCCTCGCCTTAGGGGTCGACTTACCCTGCCCCGATTAACGTTGGACAGGAACCCTTGGTCTTCCGGCGGGGAGGTTTTTCACCCCCCTTGTCGTTACTCATGTCAGCATTCGCACTTCTGATACCTCCAGCAAACCTTACAGTTCACCTTCAACGGCTTACAGAACGCTCCCCTACCCAATACGATAAATCGCATTGCCGCAGCTTCGGTGTATTGCTTAGCCCCGTTACATCTTCCGCGCAGGCCGACTCGACTAGTGAGCTATTACGCTTTCTTTAAATGATGGCTGCTTCTAAGCCAACATCCTAGCTGTCTAAGCCTTCCCACATCGTTTCCCACTTAGCAATACTTTGGGACCTTAGCTGGCGGTCTGGGTTGTTTCCCTCTTCACGACGGACGTTAGCACCCGCCGTGTGTCTCCCGGATAGTACTTACTGGTATTCGGAGTTTGCAAAGGGTTGGTAAGTCGGGATGACCCCCTAGCCTTAACAGTGCTCTACCCCCAGTAGTATTCGTCCGAGGCGCTACCTAAATAGCTTTCGGGGAGAACCAGCTATCTCCGAGTTTGATTGGCCTTTCACCCCTAGCCACAAGTCATCCGCTAATTTTTCAACATTAGTCGGTTCGGTCCTCCAGTTGATGTTACTCAACCTTCAACCTGCCCATGGCTAGATCACCCGGTTTCGGGTCTATATCCAGAGACTGAACGCCCAGTTAAGACTCGGTTTCCCTACGGCTCCCCTATTTGGTTAACCTTGCCACTGAATATAAGTCGCTGACCCATTATACAAAAGGTACGCAGTCACCCCATTAAAGAGGCTCCTACTGCTTGTACGTACACGGTTTCAGGTTCTATTTCACTCCCCTCACAGGGGTTCTTTTCGCCTTTCCCTCACGGTACTGGTTCACTATCGGTCAGTCAGGAGTATTTAGCCTTGGAGGATGGTCCCCCCATATTCAGACAGGATATCACGTGTCCCGCCCTACTCGATTTCACTTTACTGGCGTTAACGGCTACGGGGCTATCACCCGGTATCGCGTGCCTTTCCAGAGCACTTCGCCTGACACCAATAAAGCTTAAGGGCTAATCCAATTTCGCTCGCCGCTACTTTCGGAATCTCGGTTGATTTCTTCTCCTCGGGGTACTTAGATGTTTCAGTTCCCCCGGTTTGCCTCGCTGCGCTATGTATTCACGCAGCGATAAGTGCTTATGCACTTGGGTTTCCCCATTCGGAAATCGTAGACTC
>NZ_VHTA01000028.1:0-3095 GCF_030851525.1 Vibrio sp. 2017_1457_13 | reverse complement strand
AAGGAGTCTTGATTGATTTAGCAGCTTCGCGAGCGAAGGCTTCTAGAGCTTTCTTATCCATATTGCTTATCCTTAGCCATGACTGGCTTAATTATAAGCAGATACACAATTTAAATTACAGGCTCATCCTCTAAAACAAATGTTCGGGTATTATCTTTTTTAGCTTGCTGACTTGCCATGACTTTCAAATAGTTATTAAGCGCATCAATTCCGCAGTTGAATCGGTTTCTGTCGTGTTTATCTTTATCGAGTAATACCGTTTTCATCATTGGTTTTTGGTCTCATAACGTTCGGCGGCAGTTTTAAGCTTTTGATTTAATGTTGTTGGTTTATCGAGAGCCTCCATAAGTAAAATGGCGTCTGCTTGGCTTAATTTTAGTGTTTGCTCACGTTCAATCACTTGTTTTGCTTTTTCGATTGCAGCATTGAGTACAAATGAGTTAATACTAGACATGCCAGCGAGAGCAGCCGCTTTGGTTAATAAGTTTTGTGTATCGACATCAACTCTCGCAGTGATACGAGGTAAAGTGGTAGCCATAATGTGTTCTCCTTTGTGTCAAAATGTCACATCCTTATTATGGTGTTTAAATATACAAAAAGCAATTATTGTGTCACTTTGGCACGCAAGCTAACAAACGCTTCAAGAGGGACTTCCAACGCGCGGCATTTTCATTATGCGTTGATTTTGGTGATTACGGTGTTATGCGGAAACTTGGTAGTAGCGTTGTCAGCCCCTTAAGCGGGCGTTATGTTTCAAAGGAGAAAATATGGACGAGGCTAAATGTAAAGAGTTAAGCAGAG
This sequence comes from Vibrio sp. 2017_1457_13, assembly GCF_030851525.1. Classification (NCBI taxonomy): domain Bacteria; kingdom Pseudomonadati; phylum Pseudomonadota; class Gammaproteobacteria; order Vibrionales; family Vibrionaceae; genus Vibrio; species Vibrio sp. 2017_1457_13. Next base: position 2,294 of record NZ_VHTA01000028.1, on the reverse strand, counting down.
TCGTTACCAGTGAAGAGTTGTACATTATTGACAAAGTTAAATCATTGACATACTCCTGTGATGAATGTGGTATTGAGTTACTTCCATGCTCGTTTCAAAAAAATGTAAATCTACGAAAACCATACTTTAAAACTCGTAAAGGTGTTCATCATAAGCAGGGTTGTGATGCTGAAGGTGAGGCTAAAATTCGTTCGAAAGGTTCATCTACACGACTAACTTCACCTGAAGGTTTTCCGTTAGCATATCCAAATCGTTTTAAATTACGAAAAGATGATGTTGTTGAACCAACAGGAGTTATTACTCCGTTAGCTCCTGACTCACGTCGCCCTAATAAACGGAAAAAAGATCAATCAGATGGCAGTGGGCGAAAATCAAATTATGAGACAACTTCATTTAAATCAATAGTTAATCAATATTTTGATTTCCCTTACGACAGAGACCGAGCCTTATCTTTTGAAGGTGTTGATGGTACTACATATGCAGAAATATTTAGCCAAATCAGAAGTACACGAGGAAATCAGAAATTTGTATTTCAGGGTGATAAGCAAAAGATATACTATGCATCATTGCCTTGGAAACTATCCATAGAAGATAACGGTAAAATTCAAATTAACTTATCTCCTGGTAAATGGGTTGAGCAGGAAGGGAAGAAAGTAAATGAGAGACCATATTACTTAGAAGTTGATTTTTCTAATTGGCCTCAACAAAGCAAGTCTAAGTTCTTAAACGATTATAAAAAAATCATAGAACTTGTTCGTGGCACTAATAGAAAAGCAGCTATTGCATTTGTCGGTGAACAGGATACCAAAGATGATTATTTCAGATTTTATTCAATCGATAGACGTCTGATAACTTTCAAGGTGTTTAATGACGCCTAGCTTAGAAACATAACAAACTGTTTAAGAGGGATTCGCAACGCGTGGCATTTTTACTATGCGTTGGATTAAGTGTTTAAGGTGGTATGCGGCGGCTTCGGTATTGCGTTGCTCACCCCTTAACAGGGCGTTATACCACCTATAGAGGTAACATGTGATTGTAATAGCACGTTTTTCATTTCCTCACGAAGCTCATATAGCGAAAGCGAGCTTGGAAAGTGCAGGGATAACAAGCTTTATCGCTGATGAACATACAGTGAATACTCAGTGGCTTTACTCAAATGCTATCGGTGGTGTTCGTCTATTAGTCGCTGAAGATGACGCAAAAGAAGCATTAGAAATTTTGAATAGCGACTTTTCAGAGTCTGTGGAAAATGAAGCCATTCCTGACAAGTTAAAAGACGTTTGTCCGAATTGTGGAAGTGGAGATCTTTCCGTCCATACAAAAGGCAAAAAGCCTGCTTTCTTAGTTTTTATTTTGCTCGGTTTTCCGTTGTTTTTTTATAAACATGGTTATAAATGCAATCAGTGTGGCGAGTTCAGTGAAAAATTATAATCCAAGTGGTATAACAAACGGTTAAAGAGGGATTCGCAACGCGCGGCATTTTTATAATGCGTTTATTTTTGTGGTTACGGTGTTGTGCGGTGAGTTGGTAGTTACGTTGCTCACCCCTTAACCGGGCGTTATAACCTAATGGGAAATCATGAACTTAGAAGAGTTTCAAGAATCGGATTTTGACCTGCTTATAAAATGGATTGACTCAGATGAGTTGAACTATTTGTGGGGTGGTCCAGCGTATGTTTTTCCGTTGACTTATGAACAGATTCATTCCCACTGTAGCAAAGCAGAAGTATTTCCCTATCTGCTAAAAGTGAACGGTAGACATGCTGGGTTTGTTGAGTTGTACAAAGTTACCGATGAGCAATATCGGATTTGCCGAGTGTTTATTTCAAATGCTTATCGTGGGCAAGGACTATCAAAATCGATGTTGATGTTATTAATCGATAAAGCCCGATTAGATTTTTCTGCAACCAAGCTTAGCTTAGGCGTTTTTGAACAGAACACTGTTGCTAGAAAATGTTATGAGTCATTAGGTTTTGAAGTGGTTTCGACAGAAATTGGTACAAGATCTTTTAATGGTAAGTTATGGGATTTGGTGCGAATGGAAAAACGGTTATAACAAGGCGTTAAAGAGGGATTCGCAACGCGTAGCATTTTCGTTATGCTTTGATTTTATTGGTTTTTAGTGCAATGCGGTGAGTTGGTAGTTGCGTTACTCACCCCTTAACGCGGCGTTATACGTGCTTATCAGAATTATCGCCAAACTGTTTATTTATACAGTTGTAAAATGTATGCTTCATATGAATCAATAGGAGCGTCATGATGACAATAAAATTCGAAGAAAAAGTGCCTAGTCC